>NZ_CP066369.1:1403937-1721083 GCF_016406305.1 Shewanella putrefaciens | reverse complement strand
ACAAGTAAGAATAACTAAATAGTTTCGTTAGCTTCAAATACAAAAAGGCCAGTTCAAAGAACTGGCCTTTTTATTAAACCGCAATCAAATTAGAACTTGATTGTGTAGTTTGCACGATATTCACGACCATAGTTGTTATACAGGTCAGCGTTCTCATACACACCAGAAGAGCTTAGAACTGGATCTTCATCAGTCAGGTTGTTGATACCTAACATAACTTTACCGTAGTTACCTAGGTCATAGCTATAGCTGATGTTGTGAATTAACCATGAATCCAAGCTACCAGAAGTACCAGACTCATAAGTTGAGCTTGTGTAGTTCATGTTCCACGCTAACACGCTATCACCGAAAGAGTAAGTCGTTGTGAAGACAGACTTGTAGTCTGGGCTACCTGCCCATCCTGCGATATCTTCTGACACACCTGCGGTATCTTCAGTAACATAGCTCAGAATGAAGCTGTTGCTCCACACAAGGCCAAACTCACCGATACCAGTTTCCATGTTGGCATCGATTGTTACGTCGATACCTTCAATTTCAAATGTATCACCGTTAGCGTAGCCAGTACCCACTTCCAGTGCTTTACCTAATGAACCATCGGCACCATTTGGAGCACGAACAACATAGAATGTTTGGTCAGCTGAGATAGTACCATCATCAATACCCTTAAGTACTGACTCAGTAGTACGAGAACTGATAACGTTATCAACAGTTAAGTCGAAGTAATCAACTTTCAGTCCAACGTTATCAATAATATCCCAAGCCACACCTAAGTTAATATAGTCAGAAGTTTCTGGCTCTAGGTTCTGGTTAGCAGAATAGTAAGTATCGATCTGTCTGCTTGGGCACTTGTCATCAGCAATGCCTTGGCTAGTACAGTATGGAATGTCACGAGCTGATTCAGCACTAAATGAAGTCGCAGCATACAATTGGTCTAACGAAGGAGCACGGAAAGCCTCTGAGTATGAAGCACGTACTACAAGGCTATCCAGAGCTTGCCAACGAACAGATGCTTTAGGAGAAAGCTCGCCACCAAAGTCACTGTAATCGTCATAACGAGCCGCTAAGTTTAGCTCTACGTTATCAATTACTGGCAATACTGCTTCGTAGAATACCGCTTTAACATCACGGCTACCGCCCGCAGAGTTACCCGCACTACCACCAATTAAGCCTGCTTCAGATTGTGCATCATATACTGATGAGTAATCTTGCTCGAAGTATTCGGCACCAACATAGTGCGCCACAGCACCACCTGGCAGTTCAAAAGCATCGAAACCGATACCGGCGTACCACTGGTTAAATACAGAACGATCCTGAGTCAAAGTAGTCGCTTTCATATTTGCGATACCTTCTTCAGACCCTAAATCGATACCGTTTGCCTCATTATAAGCAAGGCCAGCATAACTTAAATAGTATTCACCAATGGATTTGTTATCGGCTTTATTGTAGTGATAGTAAACTTCCCACGATGCATCATTTAATGATGCGATAGTTCCACGTAAACCCGTTAAATAATCTTGGTTATAATCGTCTACGTTACCATCACGAGTACCGATACCCGCCCAACGCCAGTAACCTGTTGTTTCTTCACCAAATGGGTTATGTGGGTTATCGGCTGCCATGTTGTTCCATGGGGCAGCTGGAGGCGCATAACGGCCAAAGGAGTTGTTCTGTGTCACCATAGTGCGACCGAACCATTCAACATCTTCGGCCACTTCATAGTTCGCATCTACATAGACAGTGTTACGGTCAGTAGAGGCTTTGTTGTAAGAGACGTTAGCGTGGGCATACATACAGTAAGTTGAACCTGGACCCCAGTCATCATCGGCAGCTACTTCTTTGAACACATTTGAACCATATTGGGCGGCTAAATCGTCACATAGTGGAGAAGCTTGTGCAGAAGAGAAATCAGGGGCTGCTACTGTAGCACCATAGATACTCCAACCGATGGTCTCTGTGTACGCCTGAATAATGCCATCACCGTTAGCATCATTCATGCTAGGCGCAGTATAATCACGGTCCGCATCAGAAATACCTTTACGGTCTTGGTGATCGAATGAGAATGTGATATTCCCTTTGTCCATTTGGTAACCAGCAACGACAGAGAATTCTTTGCTTGTTAAGCCACCGTCTTGTTCACGAGAACCACCACCAGCATTAAATTCAATGCCTTGATAGTTTTTCTTCATGATGATGTTAACCACACCCGCAATCGCATCTGAACCGTAGGTTGATGATGCACCATCGGTAAGAATGTCGATACGCTCAACGGCCGCCATTGGAATAGCGTTCAAGTTAGCAGAACTGCCACCCAGAGTTGGTGAACCAGGGAAACGTTTGCCATCAATCAGCACTAAAGTACGTGATGAACCTGCACCACGTAAATCGATAGTCGCTTGTGACTGTGCTGAGCTACCAGAACGCTCAGAGAATGAACCGAAAGAGTTTAGGTTACTGTTACGGAGTGCGTCCGCAACGGTAAAGTTACCTTCAACTTTCATGTCTTCTGTTGTTATAGATGTTACAGGCGAAGCACCTTCTAGATCACTACGTTTAATACGTGAACCAGTAACTTCGATACGTTCAACTTTCGCGCCTTCTTCTTCAGCAGCAAAAGTAACAGGTACGCTTAATGTTGCGGCGGTAACACCACTAATCAACGCAAAACGTACTGACTTAGCCAATAAGCTATTCTTATGCATTGTCTATCTCCCTGGATATTTGTTATTTATTATTTTTTACTTTGAGCAACCTTTAGGCACCAAATGCGCCACAAAGCCACGTATAGGCGACACAATAAAAACACATGGGAAACATAAAATCAACAAATACAACCACAGAATTACAATAGTAATGCATTTTAAAATATCAAAATCACGTAAAACACAATTAAATCAATATGTTGAATAAAATTAAAATCATTCAAAGTAACAAGTTGGCTTAAAAGCAAGTTTAAAGCGACTAAGATTTATGCCCTTGATCTAACAAAAAATAGTCTTGCATTCACAAAAAAACATCCTCATTGAGAACGACTTTTAAATGTAAATTACGGCGTCCTGAAGTAGAAGTTAACTCGACAACTGCTCACCTTTTAAACAGACAATTTTGTTTCGCTTCACTAAAACAACCAAGATTAATACTTAAGTGCTTATTGATACGCGTACCACACAAACAAAAATGCCAGTCATGGCTGACTGGCATTTGGCAACAAAAGTGGTGAGCTTAGTTTCGCTCTTACTTTATAAAATGTAACTCTTACAGAGTGTAGCGGATACCGATTGCGATACCATCATCTTCTGAAAGTGACATTCTGGCTTCTTGTTCTTTATCGGCACTGGTGAAATCACTGAAATCTTTACGTGCTTCGACATAGAGAACTGTGTTCGGATCCCAAACAAAATGCAGCCCTGCAACCACGAACTGACGTTTAAATACATCATTAGGATCGGCGTTAAAATTTGGCTGAATCACGTAATCCTTACCGGCATCCAACAGGTTATAAGAGATAAATGGACGTAACCCATTGTCAAACTTGTAAGATACTAAGGTTTCAACACCATAAGCGTCTTTGATTAATCGGCCAATATTATCGGTATCATGGTTTTCTTGCTTGTTGACGTTAGCAGCTGCATAGAAGCCGTTATTGTCAAAATTACCCCAAGTAATACCCGCACCGTAGATTAGGTCAACAGCAGTCTTTTGATCACCATTACCGTAATTAATATCAAATTCACCACGGTTAATACCCGCCATTAGGCTCAGCATATCTGTTGCTTGGTAGGTAACGGCTCCACCATAGGTATAGTTGTAAGTCACTTGCTGCGAGTCAGCTTCACCTTGGTTCCAACGTGCCTCACAAGCTTCTTCGGTGATATCTTCAACATCACAGGTGTAGAAACTGCTGTTTTTCAATTGGGCTTGAACCGCAAAGCTCACATCACCAAATGCGTTGCGGTATTGAACCAGTTTATCGCCACGGCCTACGCCGTTAACCGCACCGTCATCTTTGTTGAATGTGTAAACACCGGCGGCGTTACCATCCCATACAAAACCATAGTTAGTGTTATATACCACGTCGTACCAAGCACCCCATTGCTTACCAATGCTGATAGTCCCGTAGTCATCATTGGAAATACCCGCATAACCGAGGCGGTTGTAAAAAAACTCATCTTGAACAGATTCAAAACGATTGTTGTAAACGATGTCGCTGCTACCAACGGGATTAACACCCCATTCTAATTTGGCAAATGCATTCCAGCCGTGGGTCAGTTCACGGCTAAAACCAAAATTAATGCGAGAAGCACCATTAACAACTTCAGTTTCCCCTTGCGTATTGATTACGCGCACATCAATAAATCCACCGATTTCGACGGCATTTTTATCGTCTTTGTAGATCTCAATTGCCGAGACTGTTGGAGCGAGGAATATTGCTGCTAACGCAGTTGCTACTAACGTTTTGTTCATTTGGTGCTTAACCTTTTTCGTTTATGTTCTATCAACGTCATTCCGTTGTTATATTTCCTTACAATTTCCCCCCTGAGAGTAGCAAACTTTCAACGAGCTCTCAAAGCGAAACCTAAAGAATATGTCGATTAGCATCACAAAAATAAACCAGTTAACCTCTACAAAACAGGTTAAAACGCTACAACCACCAGTAAAGTCAACAGGTAAAAAACAATAAAAACACTATATTAACAACAACTGTTTCGATGCAATGTCCATGTAGTTTAGTTTCATTATTGAAAATACAGGCTCGGCGATGGGGCTGATCTGTTTATCAATATAATATTGATAGTCAATTACCGACGTTCTGTACAGTACAGGTTCCGGACCATTGATTGTGATCACATAATCAATCTGCGCTCCTCTCTTGCCAAATGAGGCCTTTCCTGTTAGTTCACATAATTGTTTTGCCACTTTGACATGGGGGGAGGCTTTGGCGGTATATTCCTCCAAATTACGCCGCATCCGCTTGCGAAATATCAGCTCATCATCCCGTTTTCCGGCTAAGAGCTCATCAATAACCGATGCGAGATAACCACTAATATCCCGTTGATTAAACATGCGTTCGTACAATTCAGCCTGAACGTTTCGCGCCAGAGGACTCCAATCGCTTCTAACTTGCTCCATCCCCTTAAAGGTGATTTCAAGCTGATTTTGACCGTTTCGCCAAGCGCCAACATAGCGTTTTTTACTGCCCTCCAGTGAACCTCGTAGAGTCGGCATAAAAAATTGCTCATAATGCCGCTCAAACTGTAATTCAAGAAAACTCTCAAGTTGGAATTCCTGCTTAATTTTCACCTGCCATTTAGCGTTAATGTGTGCAGCTATGGTCTTACCTAACTGGGCAACATCTATAAGCTCAGGATTTTTACCTAACCACACAAAGGTCGAGTCGGTATCGCCATAAATCACCTGATATCCCATGTCTTCAATCCAAGCCCGCGTTTGCTTCATAATTTGATGGCCGCGCATAGTGATCGAACTCGCCAATTTGGCATCATGGAATACACACCCCTGGGAACCTAAAACACCATAAAGCGAATTCATAATAATTTTAATTGCTTGGGATAAGGGCGCATTCGATTCACGCTTGGCTTTTTCACGCTGCTCGGAAAGATTATGGATGAGTTTAGGTAAAATGGGTTGCTGGCGACTAAATCGCCCCCCAAGAAACCCTGGGACGCACTCTGACTCGGGCAACTGTAACCCTTCGATCAGCCCTTTAGGGTCAATCAGAAAAGTGCGAATGATCGAGGGATATAAGCTCTTAAAATCAAAAACTAAAATATGCTGATATAGTCCGGGGACCGAGTCCATCACATAACCGCCGGGGCTCTCTATCCCCTGACTCGCTGGTGTATCGGGTGCAACATAGCCCGCTCTATGCAAATGAGGTAAGTACAAATGATTAAATGCAGCGACCGAAGCACCGACGCGCCCAAGCTCTAACCCCGTTAGTTCAGCCCTTGCAAGGGCAAAATCCCATAACTGTGTATGGTGAAAAATATCCCAAACGAGGCGGCTATCGGTCAGATTATAGTGTGCCAGCCCCTGCTTATCATTGGCAAAGAGTGCATCGATTTCTTGTACACGATTATCAACGTTATGAATCGCTTTGCCTTCACCTAAAAGCGCTTGGGCGACAAACTCGAGGGAAAATCGCTCAAAATGATAAAACGCCGCCTTAAGCCAATCTATACCATCGAGCACCACACGCCCTGGTAGGCTCAAGGTTTCTGGGCGAAATTTATTATCAACTTTCCATTCGAGTAAAGTACCACCGCGCCCAATGCGAAGGGGAATGTGGTGCAATTGTGCTCGGCGAAATAACAAGGCCAAGTCAAAAGTCACCACCGACCAACCTATGATGAAATCGGGATCATAGGCCGCAAACCAAGCAATTAAGCGATGAATAAGCTCGGGCTCATCCTTTACCCATTCGATATAGCGAGAACCGATATGGCCAGGCGCGTCCGGCTCAGGCTCACCCACCATAATCACTTTTTCATAGACTTGCTCATTATGCTCTTTGCCATACAAAGCCACCGAATAGAGCAGGCCCTCGAAGCTGCACTCAAAATCCAGCGATACGGTGCGTAAGCGGATCGATGTTTGCGGCGCTATGCTCCTCGCCCGCTTTGCGACAAACACAGGAATAGTGCTAGCAACCGACGCCTGATTGTCATCCGATGGGCGATAATGCCCTAAAAAGGCCACATCAAGGGCGACAAAACGCTCAATTAAAAATCGCTGTTCTGGACGAATATCCGCCTCAAATAAGGGAATGTCGGCGTCCTTCGCAATCCTTTGTACAGTCCGCATTGTGCTACTTGATTTGGCATAAATCCCAGCCACGACAGCGCCCTTGAAGCTTTTTAGGGCTAAAGGGACGAATCGTAGGGCTTGGCCCGGCATCTGTAACTGCAGGGCGGCCACATCCATTTGATGACAAAAACAGAGGTATTCCGTATCGTGCACTTCCACCAGCACAGGGCCTTGCTCGGTTGCTAAATAATATTGCAACACTAACTGCCCATCACGTTGGCTCGCATGGCGGGTTAAGACTCGACCTTGTACACTCATTGGTGCCATAGTCTCAGGCTTCATCTGCGTGGGTTTCCAATTTAAATGCCGTTAAATGGCAGAAAAGTTTCTTAGGCTATGCAATCACTGTTATTATGTACAGCATTAATTCGATAAAGTAATGACGCATGTTACCTGACAATGTAAAAACCCAGATCCGCGCCATCTATAAAGATATCGCCAGCGCCTTACCTAATTTTAGGCCGCGCCGCGAACAAAATTTTATGGTGGCCGAAATATCTAAGACCCTCGCTGGTGATTACGACAAAGACAGGCGCATTATTGTGGTCGAAGCGGGTACGGGCATTGGTAAATCATTGTCTTACATTTTGGGGACTATTCCGCTCGCCTTAGCAAGCAAAAAAAAGGTCTGTATTGCCACCGCAACGGTCGCGCTTCAGGAGCAGTTACTGCACAAAGATCTGCCCTTCTTCCTTGAGCAATCTGGGTTAAACTTTCGCTTCGGCCTAGTAAAAGGTCGCCAGCGCTATGTTTGCCTTTCAAAATTAGCCATGTTGATTGGCGATGATAACAGTACCCAAATGGCCATGTGGCAAACTAAGCCCGACAACAGCCAGATTGCCATGTTGCATGAATTGCTAAAGGACTATGCCGAAGGACGCTGGAATGGCGAGCTCGATACGCTATCGACACCCATCCCAGATCATCTTTGGCAGCAAATCGCCTGCGATAAACACAGCTGTCATCGGCAAGTAGCGAGCCACAGAAATTGCCCCTTCCACAAGGCACGTGAAGATGTGGATACCTGGGATGTACTGATAGCCAACCACAGTTTGCTGTTTGCCGATTTAGAATTAGGTGGCGGCGTGATCCTGCCCGATCCCGAAGAGGTGTTTTATGTTATCGATGAAGCCCACCATCTGCCCATTGTGGCGCGGGACTTTTCCAGCGCACAGGCCACGCTTCGGGGCGCCGCCGACTGGCTTGAAAAGGTCGGAAAGACCAGTGCAAAATTACAAAATCAGATAAAAAGCAATAATATCATCGCCCCAGCACAGGCAATGCAGGACCATATTGGCGATCTTATCGGCCAGCTTAATCAAGTCGCCCATTATTGCGATACCCAAACCAAACAATTTGCCAATCCAGAAAGCCGTTATCGCTTCGAGCATGGCAAGCTGCCTGAGGCCCTTAGGATCCCCGCCGAAAACTTAGCCACCACGGCCAATCTTGCCCTTAAGCAATTTAACAAGATGCAATTGTTGCTCACAGAAGCCATTAAAGACGGTGATATCCCCAAACATCAGTCCGAAGCGCTGCAAGCCGAAATGGGGTTTATGTTACAGCGCCTCGAGAATCTGCAAAAACTATGGCGCATGATGGCCAAGGAAGACACCCATAAAGGTGCGCCAATGGCACGCTGGATTGAACTTATCACGGGAAAACAAGTGGATTACCTGTTTAGTGCATCCCCTATTGAAGTCGGCTTTATGCTCGAATCTATGCTGTGGCAAAAGGCCGCGGGGGTCGTGCTATGCAGTGCCACCCTACGTGCGCTCAATAACTTTGATCACTTCGCCCATCAGGTCGGGTTATCCCTTAACGATGGGAGTCGTTATTTGGCACTGCAATCTCCCTTCGATTACCCCAATAATGCCACACTTTATTTACCTAAGATGAAGACTGAACCTACGGATGATGCCTATACCGAGGAGTTAGCCGAGCAAATCATTGAATTGATAGAGGGGGAAATGGCAACCTTAGTGCTGTTTGCATCCTACTGGCAAATGGAGAAAGTGGTTGAATTACTTGAAGGTAAACTCACCACTGAGCTCCTTATCCAAGGTAATGCACCGAGGCAGCAATTGCTCGAAAACCATAAAGCCAAGTGCGATAAAGGTGAACCCAGCATTTTGTTTGGTACGGGCAGTTTTTCAGAAGGACTCGACTTACCGGGGGATTATCTGACCAATCTGATTGTCACTAAGTTACCCTTTGCGGTACCCACCTCACCCGTTGAGCAAGCCCATGCGGAATATGTCAAAGTCAAAGGTGGCAACCCCTTCTTACAACTGACCATTCCAGATGCCTCGCGCAAGCTCATCCAAAGTTGTGGTAGATTACTGCGTAAAGAACAGGATTATGGCCGCGTCACTATCTTAGATAGGCGCTTAGTGACTAAACGTTACGGTAAATCCCTGTTAGATGCCTTGCCTCCCTTTAGACGTGTCATAGAGTAGGATTGAAATTTGGAGTTGTTACTCGAGCCCAGCAACTGGGCCCTGTTGGCAGTCATTGGCTTAATCGCTGGTTTTATCGATGCCGTAGTTGGCGGCGGTGGTCTATTGTCAATTCCGGCACTCTTAACCCTTGGCATTGCCCCACACACAGCCCTTGGCACAAATAAACTCGCAGCAAGTTTTGGCTCATCGATGGCGGCATGGACCTACTACCGCCAACATCTATTTAAACCCGCATTCTGGTACATGGCATTTATTGCCACTTTTGTGGGGGCTATCCTTGGTAGCCTTTTAGTGTATTTGCTAGACACACTGTGGCTCGAAAAAATCTTACCCTTACTGATTATCGGTATAGCTGTCTATAGCTTAGTGAGCCCAAACGCGATATCCGATACCGATTGCCAGGCATTGACTCAACCGCCGCCGAGACAAAAACAAGGACTGCAAGGACTGATCCTCGGCGCCTATGATGGCTTTGCAGGCCCTGGGATTGGCGCATTTTGGACCGTCAGCGCAGGTTCACTTTATAAATTACCTTTGCTTCACAGCTGCGGCCTTGCCCGTGCGATGACGTTCACAAGCAATCTCACCGCCTTAGCCATTTTTGCTTGGCTTGGACAAGTACAATGGCAAATAGGGCTTTGGATGGGCTTGTGCATGATGTTAGGCTCGTTTATCGGCGCCCGCTGTGCAATTAAATTGGGCCTCCCCTTTATTCGGCCTTTATTTGTATTAATTGTCCTAGCGATTGCGGCAAATTTAGTTTGGAGTGCATGGTTTTGAATACAAAGCAGCTACTCAGCATCCTGAAAAATCAACTAAAAGCGCTCGAGCAGGAAGTCATTCTGCACGATAATCACCTCGCACCGCAGCAACGAAAACTATTGCAGGATACTGAGCGTTTTAACCAATCGTTATTTATTCAGCATGGTGCCCAGTTAATGCCCTGCATCGAGCAAATCCGAAGTAGCATCAGTCAGTTGGAAAAACAAATTAACCTCAAACTCGCGCATCACACTATCGCGTTAAGTTGTGAACGCATTCAAGATAGATTCACCGCGGTAAAACGTGCGCTCCTGACCACATCCATTGATTTAAAAGCAAAAAATCAGCAACGTGCCAGTAGCCGCGCACGTTTTGCTAAGCGCCAAGCCCTATCCCATCAAGAAAGCGGATTTGGCTGGATCGCCAGCAATGTGTTACAAAATAGCCATGAAATTTACGAAGAACTGAACAAGCACTTAAACTGGGCGAAAAAATTTGAACAAAAAATTGCAGAAATGGAATCAAAACTTGAAAACTGTCATAGTGCTGACAAAATCAGTTTGCAAAATGACATCCTTTTGATGCATCGTCGTTTAGGGAAATGCAGACAAGCTATCAGTTATATAGAAGATCGCATTCAAGCATTCGAACGTCCGCATCAGAGCCATAATCGTTAAGGAACAATAATGAAATCACTTTTGCCAATCAGTAGTCTGCTCGTGTTACTCGGCTCTGCCTCAGCCTTTGCTGCAGATCTGAATATTCCCATGTCCTTCGAATACCTTGCCCTCGATGGTAAAAAAGTCGAGTCCAGCGTATTTAATCACAAGAGCAGCTTAGAATTGGCCCCCGGCACTCACAAAATCGCCATTCGTTACCATGAGATGGTTGAAGATGATTTTAGTGATAGCCAAACCTTTGTAAAATCAGCTCCTTTTATCGTGACCTTAGAAGTCGATGGTGATCATCAATACCATCTACAGGCCGCCGAAGGCGAAGTGGTCAAGAAACCTAAGTCCTATGCTCAAAACCCACAGGTAGTGTTAACCCGTAGTGACAAGGGCCAAGTCAACTACCAAGTTGCCAATACCGATATTGAAGAAGAAAGTTTTGTTTCCCGTCTGTTCAGTGGTAACCAAGCCGTTGATGTATCCGGTACGGCTGCGGCGGCAACGGGAGCTGCAGGTGCTGCGGCCGTCGTGGTAGCATCGGCGCCCACCTCTACCCAAGCAGCGGTCAATGCAACGTCATTAACGGCACCTGTCGATGCATCTAAGGCAGCGGCAGCCAATCCCCAGCAAATGTTGCAGTATTGGTGGCTACAAGCCGATGAGAAAACTCGCAAAGAATTTATGAGCTGGGCGATTTCACAGCTATAACACCTTGCGATAACAAGGTTTAGTCGATATTGGCTATGATCCCATTGGTTTATCACGCCAGCTATTCCAAGCTGGCGCTTCCCTCTCACCACAGATTTCCCACCACTAAATACGCAAACCTTCGGCAATACTTATTCGATAATCAGCTTGCCACACCAGCGCAGTTTCACGCACCCATCGCGATGACGGCGCAGGATGTCATGCAAGTGCATCAAAAAGCGTATGTTGAGCAGTTTATCGCCGGCACTTTGCCAACCGCGGCGCTCAGACGAATTGGTTTTCCCTGGAGTGAAGCCTTAGTCGAGCGCACTTTACATTCAGTGGCGGGCACCACACTCACGGCCTCACTCGCTATCGAGCATGGCATTAGTCTGCATTTAACCGGTGGTTATCACCATGCACACTACGACTTTGGCAGTGGTTACTGTATTTTCAATGATTTAATCATCGCAGCCAAAAAAGTTATTGCAGAAAAGCAACTCCATAGGGTGCTCATCTTTGACTGTGATGTTCACCAAGGTGACGGTAGCGCTACCCTGAGCCATAGGCATAATGGGATCATCAGTTGCTCAATCCATTGCAAAGAAAACTTCCCTAGCCGTAAACAAAGCTCCCACCATGATATTGAGCTCTCTAAGGGCGCCGATGATAAAGCCTATATTGAAACCGTTGAACAAACGCTCGCCCTCCTTATTCGGATCCATCAGCCGGATCTCATCCTCTATGATGCAGGGGTCGATATTCATCAAGATGACGATCTCGGTTTGCTTAACATCAGCCAAGAAGGACTATTCAGACGGGATTTAACTGTATTATCAATGGCAAAATCGGCAAATATTCCAATTGCAGCTGTGATAGGCGGCGGTTATAGCAGAGACGCACTACAATTAAGCCAAAGACACAGCCAACTTTTTATTGCGGCAAACCATTTGTGGTAGCACACTCAATAAAAACCATCATGGAGCACAGCGATGCAACTCGAAATCCGTAATTATTACGAAGTTCTCTTAATGGAAATGTTATCCGATGAAGGACTTATGGATGAACTGCCAGAGGATTATTTAGCCGATCTCTGTTGTGTAACCCTCAACCAACTGCCCGTGCGTTATATACGCCACCTCGTCGACACTTACTTTTTTGAAGACTACAACGAGTTGCAGGAGTTGAAGCGGGAAATTCAAGCCGCATTGGAAAAATCCCGCGCCTTCCTCAAGCAGAATCTACAAAAAAGGTTGCAGGAAGAAACAGAATATTAATTTTTGCAGGTGGTATTCGCTAGCAAAATAATAAAGTGTGAAGTTATAGAAATTGGAAGTTTGCTAAAAAGAGAGTAAACGAGCAGAGATTGGAGGTTCCCCTAGAGCCGACACCCCGGCACACGAGTCGCTTGCTGCGGTTGCTCCCTTCCGGGCCTGGCCGAGTTCACAAGTTATCATTGCGGGGGGACCCTAGGGTCACCATAACTTCAAATAACAATCCTGTGCCCTTAGGTAAGGAGGTTAGTTGAACGACGCGGATTATCCCCTATGGCACCTAAGGGATCAAGTGCTAATCCACCCATTTGGCAAATATCCCGCTTAACTGGACAATCTATAGGCAAACCATTGTGTGCACCATAGTGTATGCATAGTATTTAAATGATAAAAGCCTACATTTGTAGGCTTTTTCATCGTTAGTACGCTCAATTAATCATTAGCCGATGCGGATTATTAACTCAGATCTTTATCAAATGTCGATTCTGTTCAATCAATTTTGCACCTATACCCGATACATTCGCTAAATCATCGACCGCCTTAAACTTACCATTCTGAGTACGATAATCTATGATGGCTTGGGCCTTAGCGGCGCCGATCCCCTTCAGCATTTGCAACTGTTCAGAGGAGGCGGTATTGATATTGACTTGTGCGGTATCAGGCATCGCTTTTTTCGCTTCCGATGCCGCATCTTTCACATCCATGTTTGCTTGAGTCTGTACTTTAGTGGCTTCTTTGACGGGATCCGCTGCGATTGCAGGGATGGCTACTAATGCAGTAAGCGCAATGGCACTCACAATAGCCGTTATATTGAGTGTGGTTTTCATAATAGTTCCTCTTTCCATGATATTCGGCCTTTCATCCTACTTCCGTGGCCTCAAATCAAAAATAGACTAAGGTCTGCTGAATTACCAAATCACCACAATAAATATTATCTATCACTAAACTTAAGGCCTATTCAGGCATGCTTAATCATAAAATAACGCCAATGCTTACTCATAAAAATGGGGCGCCAACTAGCCCCCATTTTTACCGCAGTTAAATGCGCTACTTTACCATTATGCCAATCTCCCTAAGGCTTGGCTTAGGTCGGCAATAATGTCATCACAATCCTCTAAACCAATAGAAATTCGCAGTAGATTATCGCCAATCCCAGCCTCTGCCCTCGCCTCTGGCGTATAGGGAGAGTGCGTCATTGATGCCGGATGTTGAATGAGGGATTCAGCGTCCCCTAGGCTCACCGCGATAGAAAATAACTCTAAATACCCCACAAAGGCCATGGCTTGTTCTAGATTTGCCGCCAACTCAAACGCGATCACCCCACCGGCGCGTTTCATCTGCTTACCCATAAATTGATGCCCTTGATGGGATTTAAGTCCGGGGTAATACACTCGCGTAACACTTGGGTATTGTGCTAAAAACTCCGCCACGCGCTGGGCACTATCGCAATGGCGTTGTAAACGCACATCTAAGGTTTTAAGGCCGCGTAGGATAAGCCAAGCATCGTGGGGCGATATGACAGCGCCTATATCTTTTAAGATTTCATACTTCACTCTATGGAGCTGATCTTCACTGCCACACACTATTCCCGCAATCACATCACCATGGCCATTTAAATACTTAGTCGCACTGTGGACCACCAAATCGATACCAAAATCGAGCGGCCGCTGCAGTAATGGCGTCATAAAAGTATTGTCGACAATACTGACCAACTGATGACGTTTGGCAATATTCGCAATTGCCGCTAAATCAAACACCTGCAAATGGGGATTAACTGGGGTTTCACAGAAAATGACCTTAGTATTGGATTTAATTGCCGCTTCTATTTCTGCCAGAGATGAAAAGTCCACTAGGGACACTTCAATACCAAAGCGCGCAAACTGGGACGTCATTAACGCAAAAGTACAGCCGTATACGGCATTGGACGCCACTAAATGATCGCCCATCTGCAGGTTTGCCAATAATGCGGCGGATACCGCTCCCATACCAGATGCGGTCGCGGCGGCGGCCTCGGCCCCTTCTAAAATCGCCATTTTACGTTCAAGCTCGGCGGTTGTCGGATTACCTAAGCGAGTATAAATATACCCTGGCTCATTGCCCGCAAATCGCTCACCACCTTGCTTAGCCGACTCAAATACAAAAGTTGCACTTTGATAAAGCGGCGTCACTAAGGCGCCAAAGGCCTCCCGTTCGTGACCGCCATGAATAACCTGTGTTGCCGCCTTCCACATCTTGCCTGACTCATCTTGCATACCTAGCTCCTTGTAATTGGCATTGAGCGATTCCCGTTGTTGATTGATTGTTCGTTTAGGATGTTCAATGCCCGCGTTATGGACAATTCAATAGATAAGTTAATGAAACATTAGCCCTATCGAATAAGCCCTACCATAACGCGGCCAAACACTTAAGCCAGTAGCATGGCGAAAATAGCCGAGCGCCAAGTGTAATAAACTTGTTACATGGATACTCAATCTCGGCAAAAAATCATAAAAAATGCGCTAAGGAATAAATCCACTAGCGCATCTATTTTCACCCCTTTAAATCAGACACTATTTGATATTTAAAGCATCTACTCTCTTGGATTATCTTTAGCCGAACGAGATACTTTGACATCAACATCGGCGAACTGGCCTTTTAATGCGTCTCGGCCTTCCTTAGTAAACAGCTTGCCTGAAAACTGCTTAAGCTCAATTAACAATTCCTGATGCACTTTAGACAATTTAGGCCTTTGGTCTTCCCTAAACACAATCGGCCGACACAGCGCCATGGCTTGGTATCCAAGGCGCGCCGTTAACATACCGCCCCCTAAGCCTTGAGCTAAGCGAGCAGACAATTTACCCGTCATTTCAACGGATAACAGCTGCGTACCTAAATCTGTGACTAACTCACTGGTGCCCGCATAAATAATATTAATGATAATGCTGCGGATAAGTTTAATTCGGCTCCAGTAACCCAGCTCTATGCCATAACAGCGGGCCACATCGCGCAGCATACGTTGATTACGCCAGAGGATAATTGCCATATCGAGCACGGCTAACGGGCTGGCGGCTAATAAAACTGCCGATTCGGCCGCATATCGCCGCACCACTTTTTTGGCCAGTTCATCCCGCTCAGTCAACACTAAGTCCTCGAATAACAAGACTTTCTCGGCATCATTATGGTCATCCTTTAATGAACGGCGAAGTTGCTGCACACCTTGGCTGTCTTCATAGTGGCAAACGATATTATCGATAAAGCTGTCTGCTTCACCCATTTGCATGCTCTGGGCTAGTCTAGCGCCCGTTTCTTGGGTATCGGCGACCTGTTTGAGCCGCTTAAGCTTACGGTATTCACTGACGGCGCCCGCCAATGCCCACGCACTGACGACCCCAAGCACCATGCCATAAAAACTGAACAACCAAGGGCTCTCAAGCCAAGCATCCCTCAGTCCTAATCCCGTTTGAACGACTACGAGCAGTATTAAACTCGACACCGCTAAACGGGCGAGCCAAGACCAACGGCGTGATTTAACCAGTTGAGGCGATACGGATTTAACGTCGATGATATTGGGATGGGCAGACAATGTCGCATCCATTAATTCCTCAATATCAGTAGCGACTTCTTGCACTGGCGTATAGGGATCAAAAGCTTTTGCTCCTTTGAGTTCCTCTTTGCTGGGTTTAAGCTCAACGACTTGTGGATCAAACAGCAACTGCTTTTTCAGCGGCTTTTGTTCGACAGATTGTTCCGCGCAGTGTTCAACTGGCTTTTCAGATGTTTTGGCAGCCTGTTCATTTGGGTTATCCGATAACTTTAACGTCATTCCAACTTATCTCCCAGTAAGTACTGCAGCAGATGATCGAGACGAATATGGTCAAAGTGCACTTGAGAGGGATCGACATTGACATTGTTTGGCGGTGCAAAGCCGACAAAGTTAAACCCTTGGTCACGCCAAAAATGCGCTTCAGGTAAGCGAGTAGGCACTTCGCCGGGAAATAAGGTCAGGGCTTTACCGTTGAGTCCCGTCCCCTGCACGACTTCCACCTCGCCCTCTTGGGTTGTCACCATGCCATGGCGAGTCGCCTTGATGGCGCTAATCGCCATTGTCTCCACTTTACAACCATCGAAACTGGCAAAATGCTGGCTGTGTTTCAACATATCAGTTAACAGGGACAGCACATGGCCCTGTTGATCACGGGTCACATGGTCAACCTTGCTCGCGGCAAACAATAAACGGTCGATGCGGGGGGCAAATAAACGCCGTAAATAACTCGATTGGCCAAAATGGAAACTTTCCATAATGGCGTTGAGCGCCGCGCCCATATCCTCAAATTGCTTTTTACCGCGATTCAACGCACTAAAACAGTCAACGAGTACTAACTGCCTGTCAAAACCGGCAAAATGGTTTTTATAGAAAGGCTTAACCACTTTAGCGACGTATTCATGATAGCGTTTTTCAAGCACATGGAAGCCACTGTGTTTGTCGCTTTGCGAAAGCGCAGTGAACTTTTCATCACTGACAAATAACAGGGGGAAAAAAGCCAATAAAGGTGCGCCCTGCCATTCGCCCGGCAATAACATCCGCCCGGGTTGCGCCTGATAATACCCTTGCACGTGCACTAAATCATTGAGTAATAACTGATATTGATCGGCAATCAGTTTCAATTGCTGCTCATCGGCGCTAGCGGCTAGATCCAACGCAGTTAAGGATTGCTCAAACTGGGCATATAAGGGTGAACTTTTAAGATTCTCGATGCGAACTTGCTGGGCACGACACCACTGGACAAAGTCTTGACGCAGCATAGGTAAATCGAGTAACCATTCGCCGGGATAATCGACTATGTCTAAATATAAGGTCGCGGTATCGGAAAACTTGGCCAGCAAGCCCTTTTGCGGCTGGTATTTAATCGCCAAGCGTAACTCTGAAATAGTGCGGGTGGAGGCAGGCCAAGTCGCAGGTTCGGAAGTGAGCGCTAACATGGCGCCTTGGTAATCAAAACTGGCGATTTCCAGATCCGGCTGCATGGCACGCTTAACCCCGAGTAAACGCTGCTCACGGCTCACCTGCCAAAGTGGCAAAGCACTGTTAGTACGGGCATGGGTTAAGCTAGATACAGGGCCAGAGTTGAGTAACTGATTGACTAACCCAGTGATAAACGCGGTTTTTCCCGCACCAGAAAGCCCAGTCACCGCCAAACGTAAATGCCGGTCCGCAGTGCGATGTAACAGGGATTGGCCCTTTTGGGTCAATTTATGGAGCGAGGCATCAAGCATTCCCATAGAGACTTCCCTTATGTCGAATGAGGTTAACTTATGTCAAGTAATGTTGACTATACACTGGAATAGAGAAGAGATTAAGCAACAAGGGCGGACATGGCCGCCCTTTAGAAGGGTTACAAACTATTGATCTGTCTTTTTAAATCAAAGTTGTCAGAGGTGACGTGGCGTTCTAAATTTTGCAGCCTGACTTCCAAATTTCGGAATTGACGACTCACGTCGCTCAGTGCTTGCTTTGCGGGCTCCCCCGACTGCCACGGCTTCTTCTTCACCTCGATATCGTCCCTATCGTACGACTTTTGAGGCTTGATGTCTAAAATCACCCACAGGGCAACATAGATGATAAACACCACACCTGAGCCACCGAGTAAGAAGATAGACACAGTCAATACACGCACTAACCAAGTTTCAATCGCAAAGTACTCGGCAATCCCTGCACATACACCCGCTATTTTACCGGACTGGGGAATGCGGTACAAAGTACGGCCATTAGATCCTCTCATTTTTCCCCCTCCATTCGGGCGATTCTGTATCCAGAATGGCCTCTAAGGTTTCAATGCGTGCCGCCATTTTATCGGCTTTGGCAATCAAATCATTGAGTTGTGAAAACTCTTCCTCAGTGAGTCCCTGGCTCACTTGTCGCTTACTGCGATAATGAAGAACTAACCATATTGGCGCGACTATCACCATGAAAATAATAATCGGCGCCATCAGTACGTCCATATCCATAACTCACCTCTGAATTGTTATTCTTTTGACTTAGTTGGCGCTTTAGCTTTTACCTTGGCTTTGAGCGCTGCCAGTTCTGCATTCACAGAGTCTTCCGCTTCCAGCGCCGCAAACTCATCGGCTAAGGTCTTTTTGCCGCCAAGATCGTAGGATTCAACTTGGGCTTCTAAGCCTTCGACACGGCGCTCATATTGTTCAAACTTGAGCATAGCGTTGTCGATTTTGCTTGAATCTAACTGCTTTTTCACTTCTAAGCGCGATGACGCGGTTTGAGTGCGCAGAATAATGGTCTTTTGGCGTGCTTTAGCGTCGAGCAGCTTTTCCTGCAGCATGCTCACTTCATCTTTCAAGCGTGCAATGTGCTCATCAATAACAGTTAATTCTTGATTCAGCGTGTCTGCTAAACCAGTCGCTTTTTGCTTTTCAACTAAAGCGGCTTTCGCTAAGTCTTCACGGTCTTTCGACAGTGCCAGTTCAGCCTTATCTTGCCAATCTTGCACTTGCTCTAACACGCGGTTGATACGACGTTGCAGCTCTTTCTTTTCAGCTAATACTTTAGCTGAGGTCGAACGCACTTCAACGAGTGTGTCTTCCATTTCTTGGATAATCAGTCGAACCATTTTTTCTGGGTCTTCGGCTTTATCCAGCAATGCGCTGATATTAGAGTTAATGATATCGGCGAAACGAGAGAAAATTCCCATAATCCTATCCTCAAATTGATGTTGGTCTCGTATAGGGTAATACACTAACCGTGCCAACTTTTAATTATTATTAAAATACAGCAAGTTAAACAAAAAATTAACTTTTACTTCCTTTTACGCTCCAAGCCACTTATTATCATTTTCACCAATTTTTAGCGCGAAAGACTAAAAAATATCGTGGATAATAAATTTCAGCAAGACAACCTTATCGGTCAATCCAACGCCCTACTCGAAGTGTTAGAACATGTGTCGCAAATTGCGCCCCTGTCTAAACCCGTACTGATTATTGGTGAACGTGGCACAGGTAAAGAGCTGATTGCCGAACGCTTACATTATCTGTCTAAGCGCTGGGATCAAAGTTTTATTAAGCTAAACTGTTCATCTTTGAGTGAAAATTTACTCGAGAGTGAATTATTTGGCCATGAGTCTGGCGCCTTTACTGGCGCCAAAGGTAAACATGAAGGCCGCTTTGAGCGCGCCGACGGCGGCACCTTATTCCTCGACGAATTAGCCAATACCTCAGGTCTCATCCAAGAAAAGCTATTACGTGTTATTGAATATGGCGAATTTGAACGGGTCGGCGGCAGTAAAACCGTGCAAAGTGATGTTCGTTTAATCTGCGCCGCCAACGAAGATCTGCCCTCGCTTGCTGACGCAGGCGAATTTCGTGCCGACTTACTCGATAGGCTTGCCTTCGATGTGATCACGCTGCCGCCGCTGCGTTGTCGTCCTGAAGACATTATGACGCTGGCGGAATACTTCGCCGTTGGCATGGCCCGCCAATTAAAGCTGCAACTCTTTAGTGGATTTAGCGCCCGCGCGATCGAGCAATTAATGAGCCACGATTGGCCGGGTAATATCCGTGAGCTGAAAAACGTGGTCGAGCGTAGCGTCTATCGCAATGGTGGTGAAAATAGACCCATCGATCATATTACCCTCGACCCCTTTGCATCACCCTATCGGCCTAAAACTCGGGTCAAGACCCGCGAGCGTCAACTGCCTTTAGTCGCGCCAGCAACGGTGGCCGCAACGCCCCAAGTAGTACCAACACTCGAATCGGCAGCGGTTACCAACAATGATGCTGCAATGAATACTTTTAATTTCCCGCTGGATTTCAAAGAGCAAACGGAGAAGTACGAGATGGACTTGCTGCAGCAGGCACTCTCAAACAGCCAATATAATCAGAAAAAGACGGCTGAGCTTTTAGGATTAAGCTATCACCAGCTGCGTGGCATCCTTAAAAAATACAATTTGCTCGATAAAGCATAAGCAGATTGCCCACGGGGGAGATGCACTGCTAAAATAGCACTTCATAGTCGATAAAATAATGATTTATAAATGAGTGTGCTAATTAGACGCCTGTGCCTAACAACTGCAGTTTGCTGCATGAGTTGGTTGTTGGTCGCGTGTGGCCCCCAACGACTTCCCTCTGGTTTGGTGTATTGCTCCGAAGGGAATCCCGAGTCTTTTAATCCGCAGTTGGTGACCTCTGGCACCACTATCGACGCCACCTCGCACCAAATTTATAGCCGCTTGGTCGACTACGATACTCAATCGGGCAAACTCGTTCCGGCATTGGCAACCCAATGGTCAATGTCGGAGGATGGACTAAGCTACCGGTTTGTCCTCAGGGAGAATGTCAAATTCCAAAACTCATCGCGTTTTACCCCTTCTCGCACTTTTAATGCCGACGATGTGTTATTTTCGTTTAATCGTATCATTGACCCTCAACATCCTTACCATAGGGTCTCTCATACTGGATATCCCTTTTTCCAAAGCATTGGCTTTTCAGCGCAAGTCAAAGAAATAAAAAAGATTAATGACCATGAAGTCGTTTTTTATTTAGCCCGCAAAGACGCCTCTTTTCTGTCAAATCTAGCGACCGACTTTGCGGTGATCTTATCCGCTGAATATGCCCAGCAGCAGTTAGCCCTAGGTCACCCTGAAAACGTCGATCACTTTGCCATAGGTACAGGGCCATTTACCTTAGTCCAATACGCTAAAAACGAATATATTCGCTATCGCCGTCATCCCGATTTTTGGGGCGAGCCCGCAAAAATCGATATGCTAGTATTTGATATCACCCCAAAAAGCACGGTCAGGCTGGCTAAACTTATCGCAGGGGATTGCAGCGTTTCAGCACTCCCTAAGGCGGGTGAACTACCCGTCATCAAACAACATAGCGAATTAACCATTGAATCCCAACCTGGACTCAACGTCGCATTCTGGGCCTTTAATACCCAAAAACCGCCGCTAGATGATGTCCGCGTCCGCCGCGCACTCGCCTATGCGGTCGATAAACAGAATATCCTGCGGGCTGTCTACCAAAATACCGCCATTGAGGCCACAGGGGTGCTGCCACCCGCCTCTTGGGCCTACGATAACAATAAAGGCCTGAATGATTACAACCCACAAAAAGCTCGGGATTTACTCAAAGAAGTAGGGATAAAAAATCTCAGTATCGATATTTGGGCCATGCCAGTAGCCCGAGCTTATAATCCTAATGCATTGAAAACTGCTGAGTTAATTCAATCTGATTTAGCGAATATCGGCGTAAAGGTTAACATTGTTAGTTTTGATTGGAGTGTATTTAGTCAAAGGCTCAGCCGCGATGAATATGACTCAGTGCTCATTGGCTGGAATGCCGATAACAGCGATCCCGACAATTTCTTTACTCCGTTGCTTAGCTGCTCGGCAATGCAGTCGAACAACAACCGCTCTCGCTGGTGTAACCGCCAATTTGATGCCATCTTAGATAGGGCACGAGAAGTGTCGACCCAGGCAGAACGTAAAGCCATTTACCAAGAGGCCGAGGCCTTTCTAGCAGACCAAGTGCCTATGGTGAGTTTAGCCCACGCCAAACGTGTTGCCTTAACCCGTAGCAATGTCCAAAACATGCAACTCACTCCCTTTGGTGGCATTTCCTTTTCTCAAACCAGCCAAGCTCCGCTGGAGGCTCACTGATGTTCAGATACCTTTTGCGGCGCCTTTATCTCTTTCTTGCGACATCCTTGGTGATGATTGGGGTGCTGTTTTACAGCACGGGATTATTTCCCGTTGAGCGAAGCTTTGCACTGACGGGCATTCATGCCCCTACGGCAAGCCAACTGGTGCAAATAGAGCAAGATTACCGATTAAATGACAATCAAGCTTTGCAATTTTTTGCGTATTTGCAACAAAGATTAAGCGGGAATTTAGGGGTATCGGTCACCTCTCACCAAAGCGTTGCCGAAGAATTACGCGCCGTCCTTCCCGCCTCATTTGAATTAGCGATTATGGCGGCAATCATTGCCATTGGCTTAGGGGTACCGCTCGGGGTTTTAGCCTCTCAAAGTCAACATAAACTCACCCAGAACACGATTATGGCCATTACTCTTACGGGCTATTCAGTGCCCGTTTTCTGGTTAGGACTTTATCTGTCACTCTGGTTTGGGGTCGACCTCGGCTGGTTACCTATTTCAGGACAGCTTAATTTGTTGTATGAAATCAAGCCAATCACAGGCTTTATGTTAGTTGATATCTTACTTTCTGAGTCACAATACAGCATGTCAGCCTTTAAAGATGCGCTGTTACATATTGTCTTACCCGCAACAACCTTAGCCGTTTTACCTTTTACCGTGGTCGTTCGCAGCACCCGTTCCGCCATGATGAATGTGATGAATCAAACCTTTATTCGCGCCGCCGAAGCCAGGGGAATGCACACTGGCACTATTATTCTGCGCCATGCCTTACCCAATGCCTTAATCCCTGTGCTTAAGCACCTAGGGTTAATGCTGGGCGCCTTTGCCAGCTATGCCATTGTGGTCGAAATGATTTTCTCTTGGCCGGGGGTCGGATCATGGTTGGTATCGGGAATTTATCAACGGGATTATACTGTTATCCAAGGGGGTATTCTGGCCGTTGCCTTGCTGATCATCTTCCTAAGTATCTTGATTGAAGTATTGCATACTGTCTTCAATCCACTGAGCAGAAAAGACCTTTATGCCGCCAGTTAAAATCTATCAAGAAGATCAAATCGCCTCCCCTATGATGCGGGTATGGCAAAATTTTTCGGCCAACCCTTTTGCCTTGGCGGGGCTGTGGACGATTGCATTCCTGCTTTTGCTAACCCTGTTTGGCCCTATGATTGCGCCTTTTCCCCCAGAAGCCCAAGATCCTAAAGCGTTATTATTACCGCCATCTTGGGACCCTTCGGGTACAGTTGCTCATTTTTTAGGGACTGATGATCTCGGCCGCGATATATTTAGCCGTTTACTGCACGGTGCCCATTTGACCTTCGGCATGGCACTTTTAATCGTAATTACCGCCCTAGTGACAGGTTTTATAATCGGCTCATTGTCCGGCATGATGCGCGGCTTAAAATCCAGTATCCTCGGTCACTTACTCGATGCGTTGCTGTCAATTCCTTCACTTTTGATGGCCATTTTAGTGGTGGCCGTGATGGGGCCAGGGCTTGAAAATGTGTTTTGGGCCGTCGGTATCGCCTTAACGCCCCAGTTTGTGCGTTCGATTCATCAATCTGTGCATGAAGAATTACAAAAAGAATACGTAACCGCAGCCCGTTTAGATGGTGCTAATTCACTGCAGATTTTTTGGTATGTCATCATGCCAAACGTCTGGGAAGTCGTGATTATTCAAACAACTATGGCCATTTCTGCCGCTATTTTAGACATAGCCGCCCTCGGATTCCTAAGCTTAGGGGCACAGGCGCCAAGCCCGGAATGGGGAGCCATGGTGGCTCAAGGTATAGATAATTTATTGACCGCTCCTTGGACGGTTACTATTCCGGGATTAGCAATTCTTTTTAGTGTGCTGGCCATTAACTTGGTTGGCGATGGCCTACGGTCGGCGCTTGCGCCCATCAGAAACTAACTTATGCCTTTACTCGACGTACGAAATCTAACGATTGAACTCGATACGCCCCACGGCAGAGTGCGGGCACTCGAAAAGGTCAGCCTAACGCTCAATGCGGGGGAAATTCATGGCCTAGTCGGTGAATCCGGCTCTGGACGAAGTTTGTTGGCCAGAGCCATTCTTGGGATCCCAGGCCCCAATTGGACTATTACCGCCGATCGCATGATGTGGGACGGCAATAATCTGATGGCGATGAGTTCAAAGGAGCGCCGCAATCTGATGGGCTCAGATATAGCGATGATTTTCCAAGATCCCTCAGGTAGTCTCGACCCAGCCCAAACGGTTGGCAGTCAGTTGATGCAGGCTATGCCCAAAAATCCCAAAGCCTATTTTTGGCAAAAGCATAAACATGCCAAACTCACCGCTCAAAAATGGCTACATAAGGTCGGCATTAAAGACCCACAAAAAGTCATGGCGAGCTACGCTTGGGAATTATCCGAGGGGGAATGCCAAAAAGTAATGATCGCCATGGCCGTCGCCAATCAACCGCGATTGTTGATTGCCGATGAACCGACAAACTCCATGGAACTTAGCACTCAGGCTCAGATTTTTCGCCTGCTCTCCCAACTCAATCAACTGCAAAATGTGTCGATTTTAATCATCAGCCATGAGCTTGAAACCTTAGCCCAGTGGTGCGATCACTTGTCGGTACTCTACTGTGGCCAAGTGATGGAGTCGGGGCCAACCGAGGAATTAATTGCCACCCCCTATCATCCCTACACTAAGGCATTACTCGATAATATGCCTGACTACTCGGGCATCAAAGCGCACAAGGCTATCATGCCAACACTCCCAGGCTCAGCACCTGCGCTACAACATCTTCCCATTGGTTGCCGCCTAGGGCCAAGGTGCCCCGAAGCACAAAAGAAATGTGTTAACCAGCCAAATTTGAGTCATATCAAAGACCGCTACTTTGCATGCCATTTCCCTTACCACGGCGAAACAACAAATGACGACCCCACTGCTTAAAGTTAACGATCTCTATAAAAGATATGATACGGGTTATAGAGGCTTTTCACGCCAATATAACGATGCATTAGCCCCCGTTTCTTTTGAGCTCAATAGTGGCGAAACCTTAGCCATAGTCGGTGAAGCTGGCTCGGGTAAGAGTACTCTTGCGCGCATATTAGTCGGTGCAGAGCCCCGCAGCGGCGGTGAAATTTACTTCGAGGGTGAAGCCTTAGATAGCCGCAACATCAAACAGCGTTGCCGCTTGATCAGGATGATTTTCCAAGATCCGAATACTTCACTCAATCCTAGGCTCACTATTGGTCAGTTGCTCGATGAGCCACTGCGGTTTAACACTGAACTGTCGGCCAAAGAGCGTCATAGTCAGGTCATAGACACCTTAAGGAAAGTTGGTTTATTGCCGGAACATGCTGATTTCTATCCGCATATGATCTCCGAAGGCCAAAAACAACGGGTCGCGGTTGCACGGGCTCTTATGCTCAACCCTAAGATTATTATTGCCGATGAAGCCTTAACGGCTCTTGATCTTTCTGTACGCTCACAAATTCTAAATTTATTACTGAAACTGCAAAAAGATCTCGGCTTGTCTTATATCTTTGTCTCCCATAATCTCAATATTATTCGCCATGTTAGCGATAAAATTATGGTGTTGCATAAGGGGGTTATGGTTGAGAAAGCCCCCACAGAACAGATATTTAACTCGCCACAACATGAATACACCCAGAGGCTGATCCAAGAGCAGAGCCTGTTTGTCCACAAGCGTTAAACTGCTCCAACCACTTAAATAATCAGGCGAATTGGTTAAAAATAGATGCCATTTACTCGCTGAAATATTTATCCTATTGGCTATTTTGATAGAAGAAGCTTAAACATGATTATCAAACCAAAAATTCGTGGCTTTATTTGTACCACCACCCATCCCGTTGGCTGTGAAGCAAACGTTCAAGAACAAATCGCCTTAACCAAAGCGAAAGGCAAAATCGCGAATGGCCCTAAAAAGGTTTTAGTAGTGGGCTCATCCAGCGGTTACGGTCTGTCTTCACGTATCGCCGCCGCTTTCGGTAGCGATGCGGCGACCATTGGCGTGTTCTTCGAAAAGCCAGGTACAGAGTCCAAACCTGGCACGGCCGGTTGGTATAACTCTGCCGCCTTCGATAAGTTTGCAAAAGCCGAAGGCTTGTATTCAAAAAGCATTAACGGCGATGCCTTCAGCCATGAAGCAAAGCAAAAAGTCATCGAGCTTATTAAGCAAGATCTCGGCGAAATCGATATGGTCGTTTACTCACTGGCCTCCCCTGTGCGCAAACACCCAGATTCAGGTGAGCTTATCCGCTCAGCTTTAAAACCCATTGGCGAAACCTATACCGCAACTGCCGTTGATACCAATAAAGACTGCATTATAGAAGCGACCGTTGAGCCCGCAACTGAGCAGGAAATTGCCGATACCGTCACTGTTATGGGCGGCGAAGATTGGGAACTGTGGATTAAAGCCTTATCAGAAGCCGGTGTCTTAGCCGATAACTGCAAAACAGTAGCCTATAGCTATATCGGCACTGAGCTGACCTGGCCAATCTACTGGCATGGCGCCCTTGGCAAGGCCAAGATGGATCTGGACCGCGCAGCAAAAGCCTTAAATGAGCAACTGTCCGCAACCGGTGGTAGCGCGAATGTAGCGGTACTAAAGAGCGTTGTGACTCAAGCGAGTTCAGCTATCCCTGTAATGCCACTGTATATCGCTATGGTATTTAAGAAAATGCGCCAAGAAGGACTCCACGAAGGTTGTATGGAGCAAATCTATCGTATGTTCAGCGAGCGTCTGTTCCGCGCCGACGGTGCCAAGCCTGAAACCGACAGCGACAATCGCCTACGTTTAGACGACTGGGAACTGCGTGAAGATATTCAGCAACATTGTCGCGATTTATGGCCGCAAGTCACCACAGAGAACCTCTCTGAGCTTACTGACTATCAAGAATACAAGGCTGAATTTATTAAACTCTTCGGCTTTGGCATTGAAGGGATTGATTACGACGCGGATGTAAATCCTTACGTTGAATTTGATGTGATCGAACTCTAATTCCCGTGAATTACCAGCGTTAATACTAAACGCCACCTTCGGGTGGCGTTTTTATTTGCTGCAAAACTAGGTCGATAAGCTAAACTAGCATGACTTTTCACAGGTAGCATAAGGACAAAAAATGAAGATCAGTGCACGCAATACCCTTAGTGGCACAATTACCGCCATCGAAATCGGCTCAGTGAATAACGAGGTCACGATTGAACTCGCACCGGGCGTAGTGCTCACCTCTGTGGTTACTAAAGCATCCTGCGAACGTTTAGGGCTTAAAGTTGGCGATTCAGCTTATGCACTTATCAAAGCGAGCAGCGTTATGATTGGAGTGGATGATTAATCCTTCGATTTAAATCCTAGAGAAACACGCTAACAAAAAAGGCCAAGTGAATTCACTTGGCCTTTTTATTCAATCTATTAGAGGATAACAGCCTTGGCCGCTATCCATACTTAGATTAACCCTCTACCGGGTACAATACCTCGGCATTGGCTTTGAGTGAGTCGATCAAGCCACGGTAGTCTGCTTCACTGTATTGCGCGTTCAAACGTTGCTTAAGCGCATTGACTAGCTCATCGCTAACACTCTCAGCGGCATTGACTTTATCCAGCGCAACCACGGCATAACCATTGGCTAAAGCCACAGTATCTACCACAGAGGTCGTACTCGGTGTTGGCATTTGGAACACTTTACCCACTATGGCAGGGTCAATAGTTTGCTCACCACGGCCCAATTTAGCTTTAGCGATTAGCGCGATATCGGTCGCACCCGCTTTAACCTGTGACAGTATTTCCTGCGCTTTCGCACGGGCGGCATCGTTCGCCTGATCTTGCTTCAAACGTTCCGTGATATCGGCCTTCACAGTCGCTAATGGCAAAGTGCCTGCATCCTGATGCTCTTTGGCACGGATAACAATCACGTGGTTAGGCGCAAGTTCAATCACTTCGCTGTTCAAGCCCTTTAACATCACAGTTTCAGAGAAGGCTGCCTTCACAAAATCCGGCTTATTAAACTCAGCGGGAACATCATCGCGGGAAAAGAGTGCAGTGGTTTTAACCGCAATACCTACGGCTTTTGCCGTTTCAGCTAAGGTATCTGGTACCTCGTAGCTGGTATCGGCCAACTTACTTTGCAAACTGTAGAATTGGTCGACAGCCTTCTTGTCCTGCAACTGGGCCACAATTTTAGCTTTCACGTCGGCAAAAGGCACTGTTGCACCCGCTTGCACATCGAGTAATTTAATAATGTGGAAACCAAAATCGGTTTTAACAACCCCTGAATGTTCACCCTTATTTAACGCAAATAACGCGGCATCGAAGGTTGGGTCCATCACACCGGGTTCAAACCACTCCAGCTTACCGCCCTGCTCTGCACTTAGGGTATCATCGGAGTTAGCTTTCGCTAATTCAGCAAAATCGGCGCCATTGTCTAATTGCTTAGCCAAATCTTCCGCCTTGGCTTTTGCAGCAGCTTCATCGCTATCGATAGTGACCAGAATATGAGCCGCTAGACGCTTTTCATTCGCCACATATTGGGCTTTGTGCTCATCGTAATAAGCCTGCGCTTCTTCGTCCGAAATAGGGCTATTTTTAGCAAAATCAGCCGCATTTAGCTCAACATACTCTAGGCTAACCTTTTCTGGGCTCATAAATTGCCCTTGGTTAGCATCGTAGTAGTTTTTCACTTGCTCATCGGTAACACTGGCATTAGCAAGGAATGGCGCAGAATCCACCACCAAGTAACGAATATCACGGGTTTGACCTTGCAGTTCGGCTAATTGCTTAGCTTCACCGGGTAACACAAACTCTGTCCCCACTAAGGCCGCAGTCAGCTGGCGACGAGTCATATCGACGCGCATCATGCTTCTAAAGGTTTGTGGCTGATAGCCTAACTGGCGCAAAATCGCTTGATAACGTTCGTTATCAAATTTACCGTCAGTTTGAAAAGCAGGTTCTGTTTTAATAGCAGCAATAATTTGCTCATCAGACACTCTCAGGCCCATAGCATGTGCGGCTTGGTCGATGAGTTTGTCGGCAACTAAACGTTCTAACACGCTCTGCTTTATGCTTTCTAGGTATTTTTCGTCGGCAGATAATGCAGCAAACATTTCACCCAGTTGTTGCTCCATACGAGAGCGTTCACTCTGGTAGGCTTGCTCTAACTCGGCTTTAGTGATCTTGTCACCATTGACTTCTGCGGCGGGTACGTCAGTTGTTGAGCCTAAGTAGCTACTGACACCTGCAAATGCAAAAGATAAAATCACAAGTACGAGAATGCCTTTAGCTATCACGCCTTGCGAACCGTCGCGGATCTTTTCTAACATCAGATTTCTCGCTTGTTGCGATTAACAAAATAAAAAGGCGCATCAGTTTGAGATGCGCCTTTCTGTAATTTATGGGGATAATTCAGACGCTACCACAGGTAAGTGCTAAAACCCCGAGTAATGGTTGATGTAAAACGTCAAAATCCATTACTTTCAATTCGTAAAAAGCACTGATTAAACAGTGCTTATCATTACGAATGCCTTACAAAGGCTACGATATCAAAAATTAATTGACAGCGTCTTTCAGAGCTTTACCTGCTTTAAATGCAGGAATTTTTGCTGCTGCGATTTTGATTTCTTCACCCGTTTGTGGGTTGCGACCAGTACGCTCAGCGCGCTCACGCACTTCAAAAGTACCAAAACCAACAAGAGAAATTTTATCGCCTTCTTTCAGACCTTCAGTCACAGCAGCGATAAAAGAATCCAGTGCACGGCCAGCAGCGGCTTTAGAAATGTCAGCACCAGAAGCGATTTTCTCGATTAGTTCAGATTTGTTCATGTCATCCCCTTGAATGTAATTTTTTTTGCGCCGCAACCAAATCCGTCTCTAGAGCGGTCTGCGGAGGCTTTTATAACAAGCTTGAATTCAAAGTTCAAGCTGAGTTCGAAAACCAAAGAAATAAAACTGGATACAGCTCAAAGCCAGTTGCGCCAAGGGCTTGGAGCAGCTGGCTCTCCACAGACCTAGGCTACCACAGGTCTGCGCTTTGTTAAGCCCCTTTTTTCACTTTTTTTAGCGTGGTAGCGCATTTTCTTGCGTTATGCCAAGTTTTTAACCACTTCGAAGCCTTCAACTGGTCTTTCTAGGGCCAGTTTTAACACTTCATCGACCCAACGCACGGGGCGAATTTCTAAATCGGCAATCACATTGGCAGGAATTTCTTCCAAATCACGCTCGTTTTCTTTTGGAATAAGCACTAATTTTATGCCACCGCGGTGTGCTGCCAGCAGTTTTTCTTTCAAACCGCCGATAGGTAACACTTCACCACGTAAGGTAATTTCACCTGTCATGGCTACATCGGCACGTACTGGGTTACCCGTTAAGCTTGAAACTAAAGCGGTACACATGGCCGCACCAGCCGATGGACCATCTTTAGGCGTTGCACCTTCTGGCACATGCACATGGATATCACGCTTCTCGTAAAAGTCGCCGTTGATACCTAACTGCTCGGCGCGGGCGCGAACAACGGTCATCGCCGCTTGAATCGACTCTTGCATCACATCGCCAAGGGAGCCTGTGTAAGTCAACTTGCCTTTACCTGGCACTGAGGTAGCTTCAATGGTGAGTAAATCGCCGCCTACCTGTGTCCAAGCTAAACCCGTCACTTGACCGATTTGGTTCTTCGATTCCGCTTTACCGTAATCAAAACGTTGCACCCCAAGGAAAGACTTAAGATTCTCTTGATTGACAGTCACCGACTTGACTGATTTGTCGAGCAGGATCATTTTCACGACCTTACGGCAAATCTTAGATAATTCACGCTCAAGCGAACGCACACCCGCTTCACGGGTGTAATAGCGGATAATGCCGACAATCGCGCTGTCATCCACATGGATTTCATTGGCTTTTAGACCGTTACGCTCGATTTGTTTGGTCAACAAATGCTGCTTAGCAATGTTTAACTTCTCATCTTCGGTGTAACCCGACAGACGGATGACTTCCATACGGTCCAGCAGCGGCCCAGGAATGTCCATAGAGTTAGACGTGGCCACGAACATCACATCGGATAAGTCGTAATCGACCTCGAGGTAATGGTCGTTAAAGGTCGCGTTTTGCTCAGGATCTAATACTTCTAATAACGCAGAAGCGGGATCGCCGCGCATATCAGAACTCATCTTGTCGATTTCATCGAGCAGGAATAACGGGTTCTTCACACCCACTTTAGCCATCTTTTGAATGACTTTACCCGGCATAGAGCCAATATAAGTACGGCGATGTCCGCGGATTTCCGCTTCATCACGCACGCCGCCTAAGGCAACACGCACATACTTACGACCCGTTGCCTTAGCAATGGATTGACCGAGCGAAGTTTTACCCACACCTGGTGGCCCAACGAGACACAGGATTGGTCCTTTAAGCTGGCGAACACGGCTCTGCACCGCGAGGTATTCCAAAATACGTTCTTTAACCTTTTCCAGACCATAGTGGTCGGTATCGAGCACTTCTTGGGCTTTAGCTAAATCACGTTTGATTTTAGAACGTTGGCTCCAAGGCACTGATGTCATCCAATCCACATAGCTGCGCACAACTGTAGCTTCCGCCGACATGGGTGACATCATGCGTAATTTGTTCAGCTCGGCTAAGGCTTTTTCCTTCGCTTCGCTTGGCATGTTAGCCTCTTCAATCTTACGATTTAAGGCTTCAAACTCATCATGGCCTTCATCTAGGTCACCCAGTTCTTTTTGGATAGCTTTCATCTGTTCGTTCAGATAATACTCGCGCTGGCTTTTTTCCATCTGTTTTTTAACGCGGGTGCGGATACGTTTCTCAACCTGCAGTAGGTCGATCTCCGATTCCATCATCGCCATTAAATATTCCAGACGTTCGCCGACGTTGACCATCTCAAGCACAGACTGCTTGTCTTCAAGCTTAAGTGGCATGTGTGCGGCCATAGTATCGGCCAGACGCGCCGCTTCATCGATACCCGATAAAGAGGTTAAGACTTCTGGCGGGATCTTCTTGTTCAGCTTGATATAACCTTCAAACTGACCAATGGCACTGCGCACTAGCACTTCTTCTTCTTTGTCTTCCAGCGGCTCTGACTCCAGATACTCAGCCTTAGCCACAAAGAATTCAGTCTCTTGGGTATAACGGGTGATACGGGCGCGACGGCCACCTTCAACCAGCACTTTTACCGTACCATCTGGCAATTTCAATAACTGCAAAATAGAGGCAACTGTACCAACATCGAAAATATCATCTTTGGTGGGTTCATCGAGCTCGGCATCTCGCTGCGCCACTAAAATAATCTGTTTATCCTGGGCCATTGCCGTTTCGAGACAACGAATCGATTTTTCTCGGCCAACGAACAACGGAATTACCATATGGGGATAGACCACCACATCTCGCAGTGGCAGCACGGGGAGTTCGATATGCGCTTCACGCTCTAGGGTCATAGTTCGATTCCGTTTTGGTGAATGGGATTGATAATGGAGTATATTGGGACGGTTTAATCAGTTTCAATGGTCAATACGAAAAAAGGAGCCCATTGGGCTCCTTGTTTTTCAGTTTATTTTCAAACAGTACGATTATTGCTCGCCGGAAGCTGCTTGAGCCTCATTTCGCTCATAAATCAGGATAGGTGCAGACTCACCATTGACCACAGACTCATCAACGACGGCCTTCACCACGCCTTCGGTTGAAGGAATGTCGTACATAGTATCGAGTAAAATGCCTTCAACAATTGAACGCAGACCACGGGCACCTGTCTTACGGGACATGGCTTTATGGGCAATCGCCTTTAGTGCATCTTCACGGAACTCAAGCTCTACGCCTTCCATCTCAAATAACGCACTGTATTGCTTAGTCAGGGCATTTTTAGGTTGAGATAGAATTTGCACTAGGGCTTCTTCGTCCAGCTCAGTCAGCGTCGCAACCACAGGTAGACGTCCGATAAACTCAGGGATCAAGCCATATTTGACTAAATCACCGGGTTCAACTTGAGATAAGGTTTCAGAAATCGTCGCCTTCTCTTTTTCGCCTTTTACCTGCGCACCGAAACCGATACCCGAGCCAACGTGGGCACGCTGCTCAATCACTTTTTCAAGCCCAGCGAACGCGCCACCACAGATAAACAGGATCTTAGAGGTATCTACCTGTAAGAATTCCTGCTGCGGATGCTTACGGCCACCTTGGGGTGGAACCGCGGCAACAGTGCCTTCAATCAGCTTTAGCAGTGCTTGCTGCACACCTTCACCCGAAACGTCACGGGTGATCGATGGATTGTCTGATTTACGGCTAATTTTATCGATTTCATCGATATAAACGATACCGCGCTGCGCTTTCTCAACATCGTAATCGCACTTTTGCAGCAATTTTTGAATGATGTTCTCAACGTCTTCACCCACATAACCCGCTTCGGTCAAAGTGGTGGCATCGGCCATGGTGAAAGGTACGTTTAATGAGCGCGCCAGAGTCTCTGCTAGCAGCGTTTTACCACTACCCGTTGGGCCAATCAGCAAAATGTTACTTTTGCCTAATTCAACCCCATCTTTAGGTGATGAATTTTTTAAGCGCTTATAGTGGTTATAAACCGCAACAGAGAGCACTTTTTTAGCTCGGTCTTGGCCAATCACATAATCGTCTAAATGCGCACGCAACTCATGTGGCGTTGGCAATTTATCGTTATCACGTTTTGGAGAGATCTCTTTAATCTCTTCACGAATAATGTCGTTACATAATTCAACGCATTCATCGCATACGTATACAGATGGACCAGCAATCAGTTTTCTCACTTCATGCTGGCTCTTACCGCAAAAAGAGCAGTACAGCAATTTACCGCTGTCACCATTATTTTTGTTGTCGCCCATTAATTACCTCATTTGCAGTCTGCTCTACTGCCAGTCTTAAACTTGCTTAACCTTTTACAGAGCATAGCCCAGTCAAAAGCAAAAATCAGCCGCGTTTTGTCATCACGGCGTCAACTAAACCGTAATCCACGGCTTGAGTCGCACTCATGAAGTTGTCGCGATCGGTATCACGCTCAATCACTTCGAGTGGCTGGCCAGTGTGCTCGGCAAGCATCAGGTTGAGCTTATTCTTGATGCCGATAATTTCTTGTGCGTGAATAGCGATATCGGAAGCCTGACCTTGGAAACCACCCAGTGGTTGATGGATCATCACCCGAGAGTTTGGCAAACAGAAACGTTTACCCTTCTCGCCACCCGCTAACAGGAAAGCGCCCATGCTGGCCGCTTGGCCAATACACACAGTGCTCACGTTAGGCTTAATAAATTGCATGGTATCATAAATCGCCATACCCGCAGTCACTGAGCCGCCGGGTGAGTTGATATATAAGAAAATATCTTTATCAGGGCTTTCTGATTCCAAGAATAACAACTGCGCCACAATCAGGTTAGCCATATGTTCTTCAACTTGACCCACCAAAAAGATAATCCGCTCTTTCAATAGACGAGAATAAATATCGTATGAACGTTCACCCTTAGCAGTCTGTTCGATCACCATAGGCACTAAAGCACTTTGTATGTCTGACGCATTATGCATTATTCACTTCCCTAAATAAAAATGGCTCGCATGAGGAGCCTCATACGAGCCATTATAAATGGCGAACTGCCAATCAAGTCAAGCTTAGCTTATGCGCGACCGGTAGCCTTGTTCATAAATTCTTCAAAAGCAACTTCTTTCTCGGTCACTTTGGCAGATTTAAGCAGTGCTTCAACCGCTTGCTCTTCTAAAGCAACGTTGCGCATGTTCTGCATCAGTTCTTTGTTGCTGTTGTAATAAGCGATAACTTCACTTGGATCTTCGTAAGCAGAAGCCATAGAAGCGATCAAACCTTGTACGCGCTCGTCTTCGGCTTTCAGTTCGTTAGTCTTGATGACTTCACCTAATAGCAGACCGATTTTAACGCGACGAGCTGCTTGTTCAGTGAACAGTTCAGCTGGCAGTTCTGGCATATTAGCCGCTTGACCGCCAAAACGTTGCATAGCCTGTTGACGCAGTACATTAACTTCGCCATCGATCAATGCTTTTGGCAGTTCGATGTCGTTGTTTGCTAACAGACCTGCGATCACTTGCTCTTTCACGTTAGCTTTTAACGCTTGCTCAAGTTCACGGTTCATGTTTTTACGGATTTCAGTTTTCAGCGCTTCTAAACCACCTTCGCTGATACCGAACAGAGCTGCAAACTCATCGTTCACTTCTGGCAGGTTAGCCGCTTGCACTTCAGTCAGTGTAATGGCGAATTTAGCTGCTTTACCTTTTAGGTTTTCAGCGTGATATTCTTCTGGGAAAGTCACGTCAATAACAAATTCTTCGCCCGCTTTGTGACCTAAGATACCGGCTTCAAAGCCTGGGATCATACGGCCGCTACCTAATTGCAGTTCGAAATCGTCCGCTTTGCCGCCTTCGAATTCTTCACCGTCAACTGAGCCAACAAAGTTCATTTTTACTTTGTCGCCATCGGCAGCTTCGCGCTCAACAGCCGCGAAAGTCGCGTGTTGTTTACGTAAAGTTTCGATCATAGTGTCAACGTCAGCATCAGTGACTTGTGCTTTTGGTTGTTCAACTTCAATCGCTTCTAAGCCTTTTAGTGCTACTTCTGGGTAGATTTCAAAGGTAGCGATAAATTCGAATTTTTCGCCATCAGTAGAACCAGGAACAAAAGTCGGTGCACCCGCTGGGTTTAATTTCTCAGCAATGATGGCTTCGATGAAGTTGCGTTGCATGACTTCACCGGTGATATCTTGACGAATTGCCGCGCCATAACGTTTGTTAATGACAGTGACAGGCACTTTACCAGGACGGAAACCTGGGATACGAGCACGCTTAGCTTCACGTTGTAAACTGTCTTTAACCAGCTTTTCAATTTGTTCCGCAGGAACAGAAATGGTCAGGCGACGCTCTAGGCCTTGGGTTGCTTCAACAGAAACTTGCATTGTTTTACCTCGAAATTTGTCTAACGTCCTTTGTAATAGCCGAGTCATCAACTATTCAGGTATTCGTTTCTTGATCATTAAATTTGACTACAATGCCCACCACTACTGGCTTTTGGCACAGGTCGCTCATAGTTGATATCTATCAAGACGCGACATTATAGCCACCGTTTTCTGCAGAGTCGAGCCTCAACAGCCGAATCTGGGGTATAAAAAAAGCGACCCGAGGTCGCTTTTTTTATTTTGTACTCTAAGTACTAAAAATGGGGTGACTGATGGGGCTCGAACCCACGACAACCGGAATCACAATCCGGGACTCTACCAACTGAGCTACAATCACCACTGAAACTGGTACGCCCGGCAGGATTCGAACCTGCGACCACCCGCTTAGAAGGCGGGTGCTCTATCCAACTGAGCTACGGGCGCATGGTTTACAGAATATCTGCATCCTAACCGGCGTTGGATAGCGTTTGGCTATCCATGCTATTCACTCATCCGAATTCAATTCTGCGAGCAAATAACAATAAAGTGGTCGGTGATAGAGGATTCGAACCTCTGACCCTCTGGTCCCAAACCAGATGCGCTACCGGACTGCGCTAATCACCGAAGGTCTTACATTTTATTTGGTATCAACTCAGAGGGTTTCCTCTGGTCCACTCTCATCCAAAATCTGGATGCGCTACCGGACTGCGCTAATCGCCGAAGGTCTTACTTTATTTGGCACTAACTCAGATGGTTCCCTCTGGTCCGCTCCCATCCAAAATCTGGATGCGCTACCGGACTGCGCTAATCACCGAAGGTCTTACATTTTCAGCGCGAGATGAATACATCTGCCTGAGAACGGAGCGCATCTTATCCCCTCACTTTACACCCGTCAACGATTTTTTTAGTGATTGACTCTAGGTGCTGAATTATCAGGCTAATACGGCTTTTTTTGTCTATTAGACCTTGGCTTTAACCATGACACAATTGCTGGGCCCTGTTAAAATAGCCGCGATTGCCAATCTCTGTGTTAACTACCGTTTTAACCATCGCCCATATAAAGGATATCCTACACCCATGACAGCCCAAATAATCGACGGCAAGGCGATTGCTCAATCCATCCGCACTCAACTTCGTGAAAAAGTCACCGCCCGCAAAGAGGCTGGACAACGCGTACCGGGTTTAGCCGTCATATTAGTGGGAGCCGATCCTGCCTCCCAGGTTTATGTTGGAAGCAAACGTAAGGCCTGTGAAGAAGTCGGCTTTATTTCCCGTTCATATGATCTCGAGACAAGCTGCACCGAAGAAGCACTACTTAAACTCATCGATGACCTCAATGATGATCCAACCATCGACGGCATCTTAGTGCAACTCCCCTTACCAGCCCATATTGAAGACTCAAAGGTCATCGAGCGAATTCGCCCCGATAAAGATGTCGATGGATTCCACCCCTATAACGTTGGCCGTTTAGCACAACGTATTCCAGTGCTGCGCTCTTGCACACCGATGGGTATTATGACGCTCATTAAATCCACTGGCGTCGATACCTATGGCTTAGATGCGGTTGTGGTTGGTGCGTCGAATATTGTCGGCCGCCCTATGACCTTAGAACTACTGCTGGCGGGCTGCACAACGACCACATGTCATCGTTTTACTAAGAACCTTGAGCAAAAAATCCGCCAAGCTGATTTAGTGGTGGTTGCTGTGGGTAAACCCGGTTTTATTCCCGGTGAGTGGATAAAACCCGGTGCGATTGTGATCGATGTGGGTATTAACCGTTTAGATAACGGCACCTTAGTCGGCGACGTGCAATATGAAGTGGCCGCGCAAAATGCCAGCTTTATCACTCCCGTTCCCGGCGGCGTTGGCCCGATGACGATTGCGAGCCTATTAGAAAACACCTTATATGCAGCAGAGCAGTATCATGACTAAAGTCTAGGTTCTAGGTTCTAGGTTCTAGGTTCTAGGTTCTAGGTTCGGCAAGCATAAAAAAACCTGCATAATGCAGGTTTTTTTATTGGCTGAAGCTTATCCGGGGTTAAGAATATAGCTAATCCGCTTATTTCTTACGCCAAGTGGTGCCACTTGGGCCATCTTCCAAAACTACGCCAAGCTCATTCAAACGATTACGAGCCACATCTGCCGCTGGCCAATCTTTTTCGCTGCGAGCACGGTTACGTTCAACGATTAAGGCTTCAATTTCAGCCACTTCATCGTCACTGCCCTCACCTTTAAAGAAAGCTTCAGGCTCTTGACTTAACAGCCCCAGTACATCGGCTAGTTGCTTCATCGCCACCGCAAGGGCCGACGCCTTAGCAATATCCGTCGCTTTTAGGCGATTAATTTCACGCACCATATCAAACAGCACTGAGTAAGCTTCAGGTGTATTGAAATCATCGTCCATTGCCGCTTTAAATTTAGCGACAAACTCCTGTGCAGGATCGGCAGCAACGGTCAAATCAACATCTTTAATCGCCGTATACAAACGTTCTAAGGCTGAGCGAGCTTGTTTTAAATTCTCTTCGGAGTAATTCAATTGGCTGCGATAGTGACCCGATAACAGGAAGTAACGCACTGTCTCGGCATCGTAATGACCGAGCACATCACGAATGGTGAAGAAGTTGCCCAAGGATTTTGACATTTTTTCACGGTCAACCATCACCATGCCCGTGTGCATCCAGTAGTTCACATAGGGCGTGTCATGGGCACAGCAGGACTGGGCGATTTCGTTCTCATGGTGTGGGAACTGTAAGTCCGAGCCGCCGCCATGAATATCAAAATGCAGCCCTAAGTGCTTGCTGTTCATGGCAGAGCATTCGATATGCCAGCCAGGGCGACCCGGTCCCCATGGTGATTCCCACGTTGGCTCGCCGGGTTTAGACATTTTCCACAGCACAAAATCCATTGGATTTTGTTTATTTTCGTCGACTTCAACTCGCGCACCGGCTTGCAGTTGATCTAAATTCTGCCCGGATAAACGGCCATAATCAGGGTAAGATGCCACGCTAAATAGCACATCGCCATCGCTCGCAACATAGGCATGACCACGCTCAAGCAAACGCTCAACCATATCAATAATTTCTTCAATATGTAGAGTTGCCCGCGGCTCAAAGTCAGGGCGCAGCATATTTAAGGCATCAAAATCCCGATGCATCTCACCGATCAAACGCTCGGTTAAGGCCTCGCAACTTTCATTATTTTCGTTAGCGCGTTTAATAATTTTGTCATCGACATCGGTAATATTGCGCTGAAAATTCACCTCATAGCCCACATAACGCAGGTAACGCACTATCATGTCAAAGGAAACAAAAGTACGCCCGTGACCAATATGACAGAGATCGTATATGGTCACACCACACACGTACATCCCAATTTTTCCGGGATTGATTGGCTTAAATTCCTGTTTTTGGCGGGTAATACTGTTGTAAATCTTCAACATCGGCATTCTCTTCAATAGTACATTCAGGAGTAAAATCAAGGGGTCAGTTTATCATGGCCGGACGGCTTTTGAATACTGCACTTTGCGCGCAATCCGAGATAAGTTAGAATCGCGCCACTATTTACTGAGAGTATGAAAACATGATCACATTACACACCAATTTTGGCGACGTTAAACTGCAACTGAATGCTGAAAAAGCTCCATTAACCGTAGCAAACTTCATGAAATATGTTGATGACGGTTTCTTCGACGGCACGATTTTCCACCGTGTAATTGATGGCTTTATGATCCAAGGTGGCGGTTTCACTGCGGATATGAACCAAAAACGTTGCAGTGAGCCAGTAAAAAATGAAGCGAACAATGGCTTATCAAATCGCACTGGCACTATCGCCATGGCGCGCACCTCTGATCCCCATTCAGCTACAGCGCAGTTTTTCATTAACGTGAACGACAATACTTTCCTCGATTTTAAATCAGAAACGACCCAAGGCTGGGGCTACTGTGTATTCGGTGAAGTCGTTGAAGGTATGGACGTTATCGAAAAAATCAAAGCGGTGAGCACAGGCAATCGCGGCATGCATCAGGACGTGCCATTAGAAGCCGTTGTGATCGAAAAAGTCAGCACAGCGGTATAATCCCTGCGAATGCGAACTCTATTTATAGGCGATCTACATTTAAGTGCAGATCGCCTTGATATTACTCAAGCTTTTACTCGTTTCCTCGACACTGGGCTCGATGATGCCGAGGCGCTTTATATTCTTGGTGATTTGTTTGAGGTCTGGGTGGGTGATGATATCGCCGCACCTTTTGCCCTCGAACTCGCCGAAAAACTTAAGCAAGTGTCACATAAGCTGCCGGTGTATTTTATCCACGGTAATCGTGACTTTATGCTAGGCAAACACTTTGCCCGCGCTGCTGGCGTGCAAATTTTACCCGAAGTCACCTGCCTGAATTTATACGGAGTAAAAACGGTAATTTTACATGGCGATAGCTTATGTACCTTAGATAAAGCCTATCAACGCTTTAGAAAATTACGTAGTTTTGCTCTCGCCCGTTGGCTTTACGGTTGCCTGTCTAAAAAAAGGCGCCAGGGTATTGCCGATAAGATCCGTAGCAAAAGCAAGAGCAGTAACAAGCAAAAAAGCTACACTATCATGGATGTAGAGCCCAATGCTGTCGATGCGCTATTTGCCAAGACACACACTCAACATATGATCCATGGTCATACCCATAGACCTGCTATTCATCAACTTGATAATGGCAATAAGCGTATTGTGGTCGGAGATTGGTACGAACAAGGCAGTGTGCTCAGTGTGAGTCCCGAAGGCATTAATTTGATGCATTTACCCTTCGATTCTGCACCTTTACCACTCGATTCAACACCATAGACAAACAATACAGCATATTAACGGCTCGACAGAGCCGTTAATCATTATCACAACCATTTACGTCACTCGATTATGCATGGGCAAGGTTATAAAGGTTGCCCGCTATGAAACCGAAATTCATCATCCGCGGCCATAATCAGCTCTGCTTCCCGCTCACCAAAATAGGCCACCCGCTCACTGATATCCTCAGGTGAAACTAACTGAGCCAAACTTAAATAGTCTTCATAATGCCTCGCCTCTGAGCGCAGCAAAGACACATAAAATTTGCCTAATTCCGCATCTAAATAAGGCGCAAGCTTAGCGAAACGCTCGCAGGAGCGCGCTTCGATATATGCCCCGACAATGAGTTTATCCCTCAGGATATCTTTTTCATGGGTTGTCACATGGCTCATCATGCCCTTGGCGTAACGGCCTGCTCGGATATTTCGGTAAGGAATGTGTCTGGCGTGCATCAATTCCAATACTTGCTCGAAGTGGTGGAACTCTTCCTTAATCAATCGGATCAGTGGTGGAATGAGGTCTTGTGCAAATGTAAAGTGCTCATTAGGCAGCAACTGTGCGACCAATTCATTCTTTTTTACATCCCGGGCAAGAAATTGCTCAATATTGCGATCCTTAAGATACACAAACTCCTCATAGGGTTTAGCCCAAGTTAATAGCGAGCGGCCACTGTCCTTACTCAAGGCATAACGTCTTAACAAGAACATTGCGGTCTGAGCGGCCTTTAGCTCGCAATTACAGTGGTCTATTAGTAACTCGTCTAAAGAAGCCTCTGCACGTGCGATATCAATCCAAGTTTGGGGCGTTTCACAACGAAGAAAAGCATGAATAGGGGCCAATAATTGCTGCATAGCTCACTCAACCTCATTAAAAAAATCAGGCTATTTTACGCATATTTAGCCATAAGCTATAGCATTAGCTTTCAGTAAACTTGACGGCCTGAACTTTTTGTCCAATAAATAATCTACACTCTAAAGAACTGAGATCCGGATCACTAAGACGGATCCTAAGGGTGAAACCAATTGGGTTAAAAAAGACAGGAGATCGTTTTAACCCCAATTGCGGAGCTGTTATCAGCTCGTCTGACGTTTGGCGAGCCATCCATCAATGCTGAACAAGGATAATTATAATGATACTAAATCACTTAATGGGGCTATACACTCATCCAAAACAAGAGTGGCAAACAATTGAAAAGAACCATGAGGCACTCAAAAGTAGCTTAAGTCATGTGTTACTTATTGCCTTAATTCCTGCGATTTGCAGTTTTATTGCCACGGCATATATAGGCTGGAATCCTGGGGCTGGCGATCCTATTTACCTTACACCTCAAAGCGCGATGTTTATGTCAGCGGGTATGTATCTAGGTCTGATTGGCGGTGTATTCGCCCTCGCCTATTTAGCCTACTGGATGGCAAAAACCTTCGATGCACAGCCCACTTTTACTCAAGCATTAGAGCTTGCTTCCTACACTGCAACCCCCTTGTTTATGGTAGGACTGGCAGCACTTTATCCCGTACTCTGGTTTATTATGATTGTTGGGCTGATTGGCTTGGCCTATTCGGTCTACTTGCTCTACGCTGGCGTGCCTATCATTATGAATATTCCTGAAGAGAAAGGCTTTATCTACGCCAGTTCCATGGTTACTGCGGGTCTTGTGCTCCTCGTGGGATTAATGGCGGCGAGTGTGATCCTTTGGAGTTTAGGATTTGGACCTATGTATCAATAGCGACCAATATCTATAACGGCGAAAGCCTATTGGCACTAGCTTGTCCTATTCCGGAAAATAAAAAAACCGTAAAAATAAAGAAGGCCCCTAGATAATATCTATGGGCCTTCTCTTTTATCGGTGAGTCGTCGAGCTTGACCTAACGCTCAGTCAACATATCAGGCAACGCTTATTCAAACTGTTATTCAAAAGAGTCGCGCAGTGCAACCGTGAGGTTAAAGACTAAATGCTGTGGCGTTGAGTCTTTATTATCGGCGCAGAAATAACCTTCACGCTCAAACTGATAAGCCTTCTCGGCTGGTGCATTCACTAGACTCGCCTCAACCACCCCATTTACCACCACTAAAGACTCAGGATTTAATACTTCATCCACAGTCTCTGCCGCTGCAGGGTTTGGATCGGTAAATAAGCGCTGATAGAGACGGAATTCAGCAGGTTTGGCAGTAGATGCCTCAACCCAGTGAATGACACCTTTGACTTTACGACCATCTGCAGGGTTTTTACCTAAGGTTTCAGGATCATAAGTACAGTAAACCGTCGTGATGTTGCCTTCGCTGTCTTTCTCACAACGTTCCGCTTTAATCACATAGGCATTACGCAAACGCACTTCTTTACCGGTAACTAAGCGTTTGTATTGCTTGTTGGCTTCTTCTTTAAAATCGGCGACATCAATCAATATTTCACGGCCAAAGGCGAGTTCACGGGTGCCCATGCTCTCATCACTTGGGTGAGAAGCCGCTTGAATGGTCTCAATTTGTCCTTCTGGATAATTCTCAATCACCACTTTTAATGGGCGTAAAACGGCCATTGCACGCGGTGCATGCTCATTGAGCTCCTCACGGATACAGGCATCGAGCATAGCCGCTTCAATCATATTCTCTTGCTTAGTAATGCCAATGCGCTGACAAAACTCACGGATTGATGCGGGTGTGTAACCCCGGCGACGTAGGCCAGCAATCGTTGGCATACGTGGATCATCCCAGCCTGAGACGAGTTTGCGAGTCACAAGATCGTTAAGTTTACGCTTAGACATCAAGGTATATTCGAGATTCAAGCGGGAAAACTCGTACTGGCGGGTACGGTTTGGTGCTTGGAAATCATCTAAATTATCGAGCACCCAGTCGTATAAACGGCGGTTGTCTTGGAACTCTAATGTACACAGCGAATGGGTAATATGCTCCAGCGCATCGGAAATACAGTGGGTAAAATCGTACATAGGATATATGCACCACTTATCACCGGTTTGATGATGGTGTGCAAAGCGAATGCGGTAAATAACCGGATCGCGCATACACATAAAGGGCGATGCCATATCTATCTTGGCACGCAGCGCACATTCACCTTCTTTGAATTCACCCAAACGCATTTTTTCAAATAAACGCAGATTCTCTTCCACGGAAGTATCGCGATATGGGCTATTTTTGCCCGGCTCTTTTAGAGTGCCACGGTATTCACGGGTTTCATCGGCATTCAAGAAACACACATAGGCCAAACCTTTATTGATCAGTTCCACCGCATATTGATGTAACTGGTCAAAATAATTGGATGAATAACGAACATCACCATCCCATTGGAATCCAAGCCAACGCACATCCGCCTGAATAGAATTAACATAATCTATGTCTTCTTTTTCAGGATTGGTATCGTCAAAACGTAAATTGCATAGACCGTTATAGTCACGCGCTATGCCAAAATTTAGGCAGATAGACTTTGCATGGCCTATATGTAAGTAGCCATTCGGTTCTGGCGGGAAACGGGTCTGCACACTCGTGTGCTTACCACTTTGCAGATCCTCATCTATGATATTACGAATAAAGTTACTCGGACGTACTTCAGTGTCCACATGACTCATGGAATTCCTCTTTGCGAACAATGGCAATTTTAAGAAAACCAGCATGATCCTACAGATCACTACTAGTTACAATGCCTAGTGCTAAAAACTCTGGCTTTTAGGCAGTCAGGGGTTATTGCCGTGATAGTAAAACAATAAAAGCAGCCATGAAAGCTGCTTTTATCTTTGTCTTCACTGGGCTGACATTTGTTATTCAGTAATGATACGGATCCCAGGAATGATCTGCTGCGTTCTTTTTCCCTTACGTTTAAGCCAAAGGTAGAACCCCGCTAAAGCCAATAGGAAGAAACCAATCCACAGGCTCGATTGCAGCGGATGCGCACTAAAGGTCGCCCCTTGGTACACAACGGTGGCCGAGCCATAGGCCAGAGCAAAAGTCCAAGTCGCGGCAAAGGTTGCCCAGCGAGAACCAAATTCGTTGACTAAAGCCCCCATAGCCGCAACACAAGGGGTATACAACAAGATAAATAGCAAGTAAGAGAACGCAGCAATTTGACCACTGAAACCAGTTTGCAAAGCACCGAAGGTCGATGTCGCCACACCTTGCTCTTCTGCTATCGCTTCTTTATTGGTCAAATCACCAACCGATAACTTGAGCGGATCTTCCAGATCTATTCCAAACAAGTTTGCAGGAATCGTCGCCAGAGCTGCATTAAAACTTTCACTCAATGGTGTCAGTTCTTCATCAGCGGGCGCTGCAGTGCTGTACAAGCTGTTTAAGGTACCGACTACGGCTTCTTTCGCAAAAATCCCCGTAATAATTCCCACCGTGGCTGGCCAGTTTTCCTGCTCGATTCCCATAGGTGAGAAGATTGGCGTGATTTTTTGGCTCGCGACACTCAGCAAGGATGCTTGGCTATCCTCATGGCCGAAGGTGCCATCAACACCAATGGCATTGATAAAGTTTAATAAAGTCACCACCAGCACAATCGTTTTGCCCGCACCGAGAATAAAGCTCTTAGTGCGTTTACCTGTACGGACCATGACAGCCTTAAGCTTAGGCAATTCGTAACTGGGTAGCTCCATCACCACCGCACTGCTAGTGCCCGGTAATAAGGTGCTTCTTAACAACAAGCCTGTGCCAATCGCGGCAAAAATGCCCAGGATATAGAGTAAAAAAACCAAGTTCTGCCCAGAGTCGGGGAAAAAGGCCGCAGCAAAGAGTGCATAAACGGGTAAACGAGCACCGCAGGACATAAAGGGCGCCATCATACCTGTAACAATACGCTCACGCTCACTGCCTAGGGTTCGTGTTGCCATAATCGCAGGTACTGAACAACCAAAGCCCACAATCATAGGCACAAAGGCTTTGCCAGGCAGACCGATACGGCGCATTAAACCATCGACCACAAATGCGGCACGAGCCATATAACCCGAACCCTCAAGCACCGACAAACCGAGGAACAGCGCGGCAATCACAGGAATAAAGGTCGATACCGTTTGAATACCTTGGCCAACACCACCCGCTAAGATAGTGACCAACCAAGCAGGAGAACCAATGCTCGTCAAGAATGAACCGAAGTGATCGACAAAAAGTGCGCCAGCAAACACATCGAAGAAATCGATAAAGGCACTGCCGATATTGATGCTGAACATAAACATTAAGTACATGACAAATAAAAACACGGGAATGCCAAGCACGGGATGCAACACCAGCTTATCGAGTTTGTCGGTCAGTGTTAGAAAGTCATCGGCTTTCACTGAGCTTTTAAAAACACGCTCAACAAAATCGAACCTTGTAGTGGCAACCATCACTTCAATATCATGGCCTTGCGACGATATTTGTGCCGTGCACGTATTCACTTCATCCTGCAGTTCTGCATTCTTGCAACTACCGCAACCCGATCCATTTCCGAGCATAGCCAAGGCACGGCCGCGGCTTAATTGGGGATCTTTGCTGCAAAGTAAGCTCACACCCGCTTCAATTTGCGCATCATAATTGAGCATTAATGGTGCTTCAGACACTTTGCCTTGAAGCAAATCCAGTACTTGTGCTTGTACTTTAGCGACATCGGCGCTATCCCGTGAGCAAACACCGATGACTGGACATCCCAGCTCTTGGCTCATTTTCTGCACATCGACTTTAATGCCGCGTTTGATCGCCGCATCAATTTTATTGAGCACGACCACCATAGGAATCGCGAGCTCTCGCAGTTGGGCCGTAAGGTATAAATGCCGCTCAATGTTAGTGGCATCGACTAAATTGATAATGCCATCAACCCTTTGCTCGGCTATATATTGTTGAGCGATTTGCTCATCGAGGGAACAATCACAACTGCTGCCCGCGGGCAATAAATCATAAATGCCGGGCAAGTCCGTCAGATAGACATCGGCACCATTTAAGGTGAAATGACCCGTTTTCTTCTCAACTGTCACACCGGACCAGTTACCGACCTGTTGATTGGCGCCAGTCAGCGCGTTAAAGAGTGTCGATTTACCCGCATTAGGGTTACCGACGGTGACGCAATGAAACTGCTTAGTCATTCGCCTTTTCCACCTCAATGATGTCTGCCAAGTCTCTGCGCATACAAAGTTTACTACCACGAATATCCAATTCTAAACCTGAGCCCATAGGCGCTCGTCGGATCAAAGCAAATCGAGTATTCGGCGTGATCCCCATAGATAATAATTTGCGCTTCACTGTTTGCGGCAGATCTAATCGCCCGATTTCAGAAATAATGCCACGATCACCGGGACTGAGCTCGCTTAACTTCATTACGTATTCCACCTTGCAACCGCTTCAGCTTGAAAAACTGTGCCCATTGTAACTGAGCCATAAACCGAATAATTTTACCTAGATCAATATTTTTGACTGGTAACGATAATAGTTTTCAATTGTGTTGGGTATTATGTGACAAAAATCCCCATGAATAAACGGCCAGCTTAAAATAAAAATTCATATTCAACCTCATCCGCTCCACAACGTTAAAAAGAAGGTAAACAAATCGTCACCGAACACGAGCGTGATCTAAATCACACTTAGTCATTATAACCAGCGAAATCATCCCTCTTTACTGTCAAAACCTCGCCAAAATGTTAAGCGGTTGTCACAAAGATGTTCTAATATTAATCAGCTTAATTAAGCTAAATTAGCAATATCGAAAGCTTGAAAAATAACAAATAAAACGCACTCGGGAAAAGATGAACATGGATATAAGGCTAAAGTTCAATGACATAGTGAAAGCTATGTTTGCTGTTATGTTGGCAATAGTGAGCCTTTCGGCCCCCGCAACCCCCTGGGATGATAAAAGCCCAGAGGAAGTGGTAGCAACATTAGACAAAAAATTTGCCGAAGGTCAGTACTCTGCAAAGGGGGCTGATACTTGCCTGATGTGCCACAAAAAAAGTGCTGTAGTAATGGCAATATTTGATGGCGTGCATGGCAACCCCAATGTTAAAGACTCCCCTATGGCTGATTTGCAGTGTGAAGCCTGCCACGGCCCGCTCGGTACCCATAATAAAGGTGGCAAAGAGCCGATGATCACCTTTGGCCAAGATTCTCCAGTACCTGCTCAGAAACAAAATAGTGTTTGTATGAGTTGCCACAATGACGATCAACGCGCTGCCTGGAAAGGCAACCACCACGATAACGCCGATATTGCCTGCAGCAGCTGCCACCAAGTACACACGGCCAAGGATCCCATCAAGGATAAAGCCAATGAAGTTGCCATCTGTAGCCAATGTCATACCCAGCAAAAGGCCGACATCCACAAACGCTCAGCCCATCCATTACAGTGGCAACAAATGGTGTGTAGCGATTGCCATAACCCCCATGGCAGCTTGAACGATTCGAGCTTGAAACAAATGAGTGTGAATGAAAATTGCTATAGCTGCCACGCCGAAAAACGAGGGCCCAAGCTATGGGAACATGCCCCAGTCACAGACAACTGTGCCAATTGCCATAACCCCCATGGTAGCGTGAATGAGGCAATGTTAATTAGTAAGCCACCCCAGTTGTGTCAACAGTGTCACGCGTCAGATGGCCATAGCAGCAATGCTTACTTCGGCAATCAAACCAATGCCTTCACCTCTGGAAATTCCTGTATGAATTGCCATGGGCAAGTACATGGTTCAAACCATCCATCGGGCAAGTTACTACAGAGATAACAAGGGAATGATCATGCAAATAGCTAAAATTTCTCATCATAGCGCTTGTTTTTCAGTCACTTTGCTTGCTTGGGCGATAAGTAGTGCCCTCACTCAAGCCCATGCCGAAGGCTATGAACTACAAAAAGCCAATCGGGATAGCATTAAAACTGCGGCCTGGAGTTGTAAGCAATGCCAACCTAAAACGGGCCATATTGGCGAGGTAAGTGCCACCCTCGCCTACAATGACGGCGAAGACAGTCGCTTCGGCAATATGACAGGTACCGACAAGGACGGCCTCGTTGGCGCCGTCGGTGCCGATATGCAGTACAAAACACCGACGGGTTATCAAACTGAACTCGTTGTCGATAACTTAGGTTATGATGCAAGTTCTGCCAAACTCACCACGGGAAGACCGGGCAACTATCAAATCAACTTAGGTTATCGGGGCTTAGCAAACTATAACCACAATCAGTTAAAGAGCCCCTACGTTGCAGAACAAGATAAGATGCTGTTACCCGATAACTGGGTCACGGGCGGCACCACGCAAACTATGCCTATGTTACAGAGCAGCCTTGTTAATCAAGATTTAAGCCTGCAGCGGGATCGCTTCACACTCGGTGGTTACTACGCTGGCAAAATATCATCGAGCAGCCGATATAAAGCTTCACTAAGCTACCAACATGAAGACCGCAGCGGTGCCAAAAAAACCAGCGCGAATATTCTTACCAATAGTGTGATGCTTGCTCAACCCATTGATGACAGTAACGATCAAGTCGACGCTCGCGTTTATTTTAGTGGTACGGGTTGGCAGGCTGGAATCAATAGCCAGATGAGCCAATATAAAAATGATCATCAAGCATTGCAGTGGCAATCGGCATACACGCCCACCTTTGGTGCCGCATACGCAGGGCAAAATGCAGTTGACCCTGACAATAAGGCCTACCGAGTGGCGGCGCAAGCGGGTGGTGGTGCCAATGGTCACAATGTGCTGATGCACGCAGGTTTTAGCAGCATGTCCCAAGATGAGGTGTTTATTCCTGCGACTATCAATGGTCCCTCACCTGCATTACCCACAGATAGCCTAAATGGCCAAGTGGATATCCTCGAGATGATCCTCAAATATTCAGGCCGGATCACCCAAGATTTCAGCGTGCAGGCAAACTACAACTATCAAGATAGGGACAATAAAACTGAGAAGTTAGACTTCCCACAGGTTATCACCGACAGTTTTCATCAGGGCACGGCGCAAAACAGTCTTTATGATAAACAAACTAAAAAGTTCGAACTTAAGGGGAAATACCGTTTCACATCATCGGCCTATGCCGAAGCGGGTTACACCCGTGATGAAAATGACTACACCGAGCTTGATCGGCAATCCATCGATGAGTACGGCGTATTTGCGAAACTGAGTTATCGCTACTCACCCAGCTGGTCTGCCTGGTTAAAAGGAGAAGCACTGGAGCGTGATGGCAGTGAATACGATCCTGTAACTACAACCCAGAGTCCCAGTAACCCTTGGTTACGAAAATCCTACCTTGCGGACAGGAAAAGACAAAAAGTCACCTTACACACGGATTATCAAAGCGATATGGGGCTCTCTCTTGGCGCAAGTTTACACAGTGTCGACGATGATTATCACCACACCTCAGTGGGTTTAACCCAAGTATCCTACCTAGGTTATGACATGTCGGCGCAATACGCCTTCAGTAATGATCTTAGTTTAAATGCTTACCTGAATCAGGATTGGCGCGACTCGGACCAAGCAGGAAGTAACACCTTCTCCACCCCCGACTGGTACAGTACGTCCGAAGAAAAATCCACCCTCATTGGCGCGGGTATCATCTATCAAAATCTATTCGACAACCTCCTCGACATCGGCTTGGACTATAGCTACTCCGATGGTCAGAGTGACACCGACGTCACCTATGGCATAGCCAGTCCCTACGGCGACTACTACGCCCGCAAACACAATATTAATGCCTACGCCAAATATAAATTTGCCGAGAGCATGTCGCTGCGCGTCGATTGGTTATTCGAGAAATATCAAGATGCGAACTGGCAAAACCAAGGCACAATGTGGGATAGCATCCCCAATGTGCTCAGTTTTGGCGATATGAACCATGACTATAACGCCCATTACCTAGGCTTGACCTTAAGCTACCAAATGTAACTTAGGCATTTACAGCGTATTCCAAGGATAGAAATATGAACAAGTTTGCAAAATTTAGCACTCAATTCAGTCTGATGCTGGCCTTAGTCACCCTATTTACCGCCTGCGGTGGTGATGATGGAAAAGATGGCAATCCAGGTGAACCTGGCAAGCCCCCAGCCCTCACCATTACCGCTCTGAACCTGATAGTGGATAAAGTCACGCTGCAGGAAGGCATTGCTCAAGTTGACTTTCAAGTGAGTAACCAAGATGACGAAGCCATTATTGGTATTCCATCGGCCACCTTTATCGCTGCGCAATTGCTTCCCCAAGGTTTTACGGGGGCGGGAAATAGCAGCGAATGGCAACACTTTACCGCCGAAACCTGCGCGGCAAGTTGCCCAGGCAGCCTGACAGATCATAAAAACGGTCACTACACTTACACCTTCAGCGCCCCGTTCAATGGCATGAATGGTGTGACTTTTATCCCCGATGCGACCCAACGAATGGTGGTCAAAATCGGTGGTGATACCCTTGCCGATAGCACCCCATTACCGACCACGAATCAACACTATGACTGGCAATCATCCGGACAAACCGTCGCCTACACCCGTAACTTAGTCACCATAGAAACCTGTAACAGTTGCCACAGTGACCTGACCTTCCACGGCGGTAAATATAACCAAGTAGAAACCTGCGTCACCTGCCATAACAGTAAAAAAGTCAGTAACCCTGCGGATATTTTCCCACAGATGATCCACAGCAAACATTTAACCGGATTCCCACAATCGACGAGTGACTGCCAAACTTGCCATGCCGATAATCCAGAGTTAGCCGAACAGCAAAACTGGCATAGAGTCCCGACAATGCAAGCTTGTGGCGCCTGTCACACACAAATAAACTTCCCCGCGGGAGAAGGCCATCCTGTACAAATGGATAACAGTAATTGCGTGGCTTGCCATAACGCAGAGTGGACCGCCAGTGTACACAGCGATGAAGAGCAAACCGCAGCACTCAAGCAATTTAGCCCTAGCATCACCAGTGCCAGTATGGATGCCAATGGTACTGTCACAGTCGCCGTGACACTGATGAACCCAACCACAGGAAGCGTTTATAACGAGAGTGCAGATAAGCTCAAATTCATCAATGACCTCAGAGTTTATGCTAACTGGGGGACCAGCTTTGATTATTCAACGAGCTCGGCTCGCTCAATCAAACTCCTTGAATCCCTCCCCGTATCGGGTGCCAATGGTACTTATACCTATACGATATCGGGTCTTACCGTGCCAGCGGGCACAGAAGCAGACCGTGGCGGATTGGCGATTCAAGGTAGAATTTGTGCTAAAGACAGCGTTCTGGTGGACTGCAGTACTGAACTAGCAGAAGTACTAGTGATTAAGTCCAGCCACAGCTATTTTGATATGTCGGCCCTAAGCACCGAAGGACGCCGGACTGTCGTCAGTAATGCCTCCTGTGGTCATTGCCACGGCGATCAAAAGCTTAATATTCACGGCTCGCGTAATGATCTTGAAGGACAATGTCAGCTTTGCCATAACGCCAATATGCTTGCCGATCCCACAGCTGTGAATCCTTCGGCGACATCCTTTGATTTTAAACAGCTGATCCACGGTATTCACACGAGCCAGTTTGCAGGCTTTGAAAGCCTAAACTACCCAGGGGAAATCGGTAACTGTGCCCAGTGCCATGTCAAAGATGCCGCGGGTGTCTCTACGGTTGCCTTGCCGCTCAATCCAGCCGTACAACCCCTAGCCCTCAATAACGGTACATTCACTAGCCCCATTGCAGCGGTGTGCAGTAACTGCCACGCCAGCGATGCAACCCATAGCCACATGATGCAACAAGGTGCAGTGTTTGCGGGGACCAAAGCCGATGCGACCGCTGGCACCGAAACCTGCACTTTCTGTCATGGACAAGGTGCCGTGGCCGACGTACTTAAAATACACCCTATAAACTAACCCTCTGATGCTGGTCTAAAAGGCCAGCAACTGCAGATATAAAAGGAACTCATACTATGCAGTCATCTACCCCTAAAGAAATAGTCAGATCTCAGTCACATTACCCACTTAAAATGACTGATAAATACCAGTGACTTAGTTAGCCTTACAGATGGAAAACTAATTCCACACATCTTATGCGGGTAATGAGATTTATTCTTATCTACCAAAGTGTTTGATGATGATTACAACTATTGCAGGGAAATATCATGATGAAACGGTTCAATTTCAATACCGCAACAAAAGCGATGTTGGGTGCCGGTTTACTTTCACTCCTACTCGCCGGTTGCGGTGGTGATGATGGTAAAGATGGTGAAGATGGTAAACCAGGAGTTGTCGGTGTAAATATCGACTCTACTTCAACACTTAAAGCAAACTTTACCAATGCTACGGTCGATGCGGGTAAAGTGACTGTTAACTTTACATTAGAAAATGCTAACGGTGTTGCCGTTCTTGGTTTAACGAAAGATCACGACATACGTTTTGGTATCGCACAGCTGACTCACGTTACTGAAGCAACAGCCGATCCAGCGAAACCTGCTGATCGTGGCTTCCAATGGCAAGCCTATATCAATGCCAAAAAAGAACCTGGCACTGCGCCAGCAGATGTCGATAACTTAAACCCTTCGGCACAATATCAAGCTAACGTCGAATCAGCCAGTAAGTGTGATACATGCTTAGTAGACAATGGCGATGGTAGTTATAGCTACACCTATCAAACTAATATTGCGACTGTGACTGAGCCTTTAACCGTCACTTATAATGCAGACGCAACCCAGCGAGCTACGTTAGAACTTGAATTACCACAATTGGCGGCAAATGCTCACTTAGATTGGCAACCATCAACAGGTAAAACAGAAGGCATTCAAACCCGCAATGTCGTTTCAATCCAAGCTTGTTACACCTGTCACCAACCTGAAAGTCTAGAACTGCACGGTGGCCGTCGTGTCGATATTGAAAACTGTGCATCTTGCCATACTGCGACCTCAGGCGATCCAGAGTCAGGCAATAGCATTGAATTCACTTACATGATCCATGCTATCCACAAAGGTGGCGAACGCCATACCTTTGATGCAACAGGTGCAGAAGTACCAGCTCCCTATAAAATTGTCGGCTATGGCGGTAAAGTCATTGACTACGGTAAAGTCGGTTTCCCATTAAAACCTGCGGCTGAGTGTTCAGCTTGTCACGTTGAAGGAACTGGCGCTCCAGCCAATGCCGATCTATTTAAAGCCGATTTAAGTAATCAAGCTTGTATTGGTTGCCATACTGAAAAACCATCATCTCACCATAGCAGCAGTGATTGTACATCTTGCCACAATGCTACCGAGCCATATGGCGGCACAGGCAGTGCGGCTAAGCGTCATGGTGATGTACTAAAAGCTTACACAGATGCTGAAGCAATGGGCGTGAAGTTCAGCAATGTTGGCGTAAATGACACAGGCAAAATCACTTTTGATGTTCAAGTTGTCGATAAAGATGGCAATGCAATCGATAAAGTCTTTTTAGACCAAGGCTCACGCGTTGTAGTGGCCTGGGATTCTGATAAAGATTTCCCAAGCTATACTGCTGCGTCTTATAGCAACCGTCGTATCGCTCTAAGCGAAGGCACCTATAATGAAGCGACCAAAACCTATTCATTAACAGGTACTAAGTTCAACTTACCTGCCGATGCTAACGGTAAAACGTTTGAACTCTGGTCTGCATTAGCAGTGTGTTTTAACAATGGTGGTTACGGTGTTGCCGATATCGCTCCGACCGATTGTAGTGTCGCTAACGTACGTAAAGTGCAAGTTAAAGAAGCGCCATATCACTTTGTCTGGAAAGATACTGGTGTAGATAGCTCTGCAACAGCCAAAACACGCCGTGAAATCATTGACCCAGCTAAGTGTCAAGGCTGTCATAATCAAGAAATCCACCACTATGACAATGGCGTAAACTGCCAAACATGCCATACATCGGATAAGACTTTGACAGGTAATTCAAGCTATCCAGGTGGCAAAATCCCAACTAGCTTTGCTTGGAAGGCCCACGAACGTGAAGGCCATTATCTGAAGTATGGTGGAGTTCAATCAGGTACTGTACTAAAAACTGATTGTTCAACCTGTCATACCGATCAAGGTATTACCTTAGGACGTGCTCCAGAACGTACATGGCGTTATGGTGATACTAATAACAATGGTGCTGATATTTGGGTATCGTCTGATGCTGGCGCTTGTTTAAGCTGCCATCAGAAGTATCTGTCTGATTCTGCTAAATCTCATATTGAGACTAACGGTGGTATCTTAAATGGTAGCAGTGCAGCCGATGTTCAAACTCGCGCATCGGAAAGCTGTGCCGTTTGCCATACACCAACTCAATTACGTGAAGTTCACGGTAATTAGTCATAATACTTACTAAAGTAAAGTGACCATTTTAAAGAGAGAGGATAAAACCTCTCTCTTTTTATTATCTCAACGTCAAAACTCGCTGTTTTTTTGATCTAAAATCATTTTTCCCATCTGGTTTAACTACCTCTTTAGAAATAGAAAGATCCAAGTCACACATTAGCAAAGGCCTTGAAGATTTTAACGGCATGTTAGGTTAGCCTTTCCTTGGGGAATTCTATTTCCAGCATCAACTTAAGTCGCCTCTAGTGACCAAAAACACAGACATAGAATCTGTCGGATCTAGAACATAAAAACTTAAGCAATGCCAAACCTATGCAGGGAAAAAAATGATGAACGCACAAAAATCTAAAATCGCACTGCTGCTGGCAGCAAGTGCAGTCACCGTGGCCTTAGCCGGTTGTGGTGGCAGCGATGGTAAAGATGGCAATGATGGTACTGATGGTGGCGAGCCTGCACCAGCGATCCAAACCCTTAATTTTACCTTTAACAAATCAGTCGTGACCAACGGTGTGCCTAGTGTTGAGTTCACTGTCACTAACGAAGATGACTTACCTGTGATTGGTCTGCAAAAAATGCGCTTTGCCGCAGCGCAGCTGATCCCGCAGGGTGCTACGGGTGCTGGCAATGCCTCACAGTGGCAATACTTTGGCGATGAAACCTGTGATCTTGCCGCCACTTGCCCGGGTACTTTTGTTGACCAGAAAAACGGTCACTACAGCTATACCTTCAAAATGAACCTGACCGCAAACGCTAAGGTCACGTACAATTCACAATTAGCCCAACGTGTGTTAATTCGTGCCTATAACACCCCGTTACTCGATGGTACTCCGATTCCAAATAGTAACGCCTTTGTCGACTTCACTGCCGATACGGGTGCAACCCCGACATACAGCCGCAAAATTGTTGCTACTGAAAGCTGTAACACTTGCCACCAAGACTTAGCCAATGTGAAACACGGTGGTGCTTATTCCGATGTGAACTACTGTGCAACTTGCCACACGGCGGGCAAAGTGGGCGTAGGTAAAGAATTTAACGTTCTGGTCCACGCTAAACACAAAGACTTAACCTTAGGTTCATTAGAAAGTTGCCAAAGCTGTCATACGCAACATGACGCCGCGCCAGATTGGAGCAATTGGTCTCGTATCCCCACTGCCGCCACTTGTGGAAGTTGTCATACCGCCGTCGATTTTGCTGCGGGTAACGGTCATTCACAACAGCTAGACAACTCCAACTGTATCGCCTGCCATAACAGCGATTGGACGACTGAACTTCACACTGGCAAGACCGCGGATAAAAAAGCCGTTATCGCTCAGTTAGGTATGTCAGCCACACTGGCCGGTCAAGCCGATGACACGGCAGTATTGACCGTATCTATCCTTGACCAAAACGGTCAAGCCATGGATGCCGCAGCGGTTCAAGATAAGATCAAACGCCTTGAAACCATCACCAACGTCGGCCCTAACTTCCCGATCATGGGCTACAACCCAAGCCCAGGTAGTGGTGCTGCGAAAATAGCGAAAGACTTAGTCAAAGATGGTGCACTGCAAGCGGGCGTGACCGTCGTAGAGGGTAAGTTTGTTTTCACGACACCTGCACTGCCCTTTGGCGCTGGCGATACCGACACAGCCTTTACCTTCATCGGTTTAGAAATGTGTAATACAGGCACCACACTCACGGCATGTACTGCAGACAGCGCAACCACGAGTATGAAAGCGGACTTAGTCTTTGGTACTAAATCCGGTAATGCCCCAAGCATGCGCCATGTAAATTCGGTTAACTTCAGCACTTGCCAAGGCTGTCACAGTGATACCTTCGAGCTTCACAAAGGTCACCATTCAGGCTTTGTGATGACTGAACAAGTGTCACATACTAAAGATGCCAATGGTAACCCTATAGTCGGTGTCGATGCTTGTGTGGCCTGTCATACTCCTGACGGTACCTATGCGAGCGGTGCGAACAAAGGTGGTTTCGAAATGAAACTGCACATTGTTCACGGTGAGCAAGGTGTTATCAAAGAATGTACTCAGTGCCATAACGACTTCAACCTCGATGCATTCAAGGTCAAAGGTGCGCTGGCAACTTCAGCAGGTAAATACACCACCCCAATTACCGCAACTTGTACTTCTTGCCATGCGCCAGAATCTATCGGCCACGGCCTAGAAAATATGGGTGCGATTGTGAATGGCGACTATGTTCAAGCGAACCAAGCGGCGCAGTCAGAAACCTGTTTCTACTGTCACAAACCCACACCAACAGATCACACTCAAGTGAAAATGTAATTTGCCCAAGCAGGGGGAGTTCGCTCCCCCTTTCTTGAATGTTGTTGGGACAAATTGGGAAGCCTATTATGAAGAACAGCCACAAAATGAAAAACCTACTGCCGGCACTTGTCATCTCCATGGCAATGTCTGCAGTGATGTCTTTATGCATCGCACCGAGTGCTCACGCCTCCAAGTGGGATGAAAAAATGACCCCAGAGCAAGTGGAAGCGACCTTAGATAAGAAGTTTGCCGAAGGCAACTACTCACCTAAAGGCGCCGATTCTTGCTTGATGTGCCATAAGAAATCCGAAAAAGTCATGGACCTTTTCAAAGGTGTCCACGGCACCATTGACTCCTCCAAGAGCCCAATGGCTGGCCTACAATGTGAGGCGTGCCACGGCCCTATGGGTCAGCACAACAAGGGCGGCAACGAGCCGATGATCACTTTCGGTAAGCAATCGACCTTAAGTGCGGACAAGCAAAACAGCGTGTGTATGAGCTGTCACCAAGACGATAAACGCATGTCTTGGAATGGCGGTCACCATGACAACGCCGATGTTGCTTGTGCCTCTTGTCACCAAGTGCATGTCGCCAAAGATCCTGTGTTATCAAAAAACACTGAGATGGAAGTCTGTACCAGCTGCCATACCAAGCAAAAAGCGGATATGAACAAACGCTCAAGTCACCCACTCAAATGGGCGCAAATGACCTGTAGCGATTGCCATAATCCCCATGGGAGCATGACAGATTCCGATCTTAACAAACCTAGCGTTAATGATACCTGTTACTCCTGCCACGCCGAAAAACGCGGCCCAAAACTCTGGGAGCATGCACCCGTCACTGAGAATTGTGTCACCTGCCATAATCCTCACGGTAGTGTGAATGATGCCATGCTAAAAACCCGCGCACCGCAGCTGTGTCAGCAATGTCACGCCAGTGATGGCCACGCCAGCAACGCCTACTTAGGTAACACTGGTTTAGGTTCTAACGTCGGTGACAATGCCTTTACGGGTGGAAGAAGCTGCTTAAATTGCCATAGTCAGGTCCATGGTTCTAACCATCCATCTGGCAAGCTATTACAGCGCTAAGGAGACGAGAAAATGAAATTTAAACTCAATTTGATCACTCTGGCGTTATTGGCAAACACAGGTTTTGCAGTGGCAGCAGATGGTTATGGCATCAGTAATGCCAATACTGACAAAGTCAAACTCTCCGCTTGGAGCTGTAAAGGCTGCGTCGTTGAAACCGGCACATCCGGCACAGTCGGTGTGGGTGTAGGCTATAACAGTGAAGATGATATTCGCTCCGCCAATGCCTTTGGTACATCCAATGAAGTGGCGGGTAAACTCGACGCCGATTTAAGCTACAAAGGGGAAAAAGGTTACCGTGCCAGTGTTGAAGCCTATCAACTGGGTATGGATGGCGGCCGCTTAGATGTGAATGCGGGCAAACAAGGCCAGTACAATATCAATGTTAACTACCGCCAAATTGCCACCTATGACAGCAACAGCGCCCTAACGCCCTACTCTGGTGTGGGTAGCGACCATTTGACCCTGCCCGATAACTGGATTACCGCAGGTTCGAGCGGCCAAATGCCACTATTGATGGATAGCCTGAACTCTCTGGAGCTATCACTCAAGCGCGAACGTACAGGTTTAGGCTTTGAATACCAAGGCGAATCCCTGTGGAGCACCTATGTAAATTATATGCGTGAAGAAAAAACCGGTTTAAAACAAACCTCAGGTAGTTTCTTCAACCAATCGATGATGCTCGCCGAACCTGTGGATTACACCACAGATACCATAGAGGCTGGCGTTAAGCTTAAAGGCGATCGTTGGTTCACTGCACTTAACTACAATGGTTCTATTTTCAAAAACGAATATAACCAGCTAAATTTTGACAGCGCATTCAACCCAACCTTTGGTGCCCAAACCTCAGGTGCTATCGCCCTTGACCCAGACAACCAGTCACACACAGTGACATTAATGGGTCAATACAACGACAGCACTAATGTGTTATCGGGTCGCATACTGGCAGGGCAAATGAGTCAAGATCAAGCCTTAGTCACCTCTGGCTATGGTTATCAGGTGCCCACAGAAGCAGTCGATGCCAAAGTGGATCTGCTCGGGATGAACCTCAAAGTCGTCAGTAAAGTGAGTAATTCCGTGCGCTTAAGCGGTAGTTATGACTACCACGACCGCGATAACAACACCCAAATCGAAGAATGGACCCAGATCAGCGTCAATAATGTCAACGGTAAGGTGGCCTATAACACCCCTTACGATAATCGCAGTCAACGCTTCAAAGTGGCCGCAGATTACCGTATTACCCAAGGCATGAAGCTAGACGGCGGTTATGATTTCAAACGTGACGAACGTGATTATCAAGACCGTGAAACCACGGACGAAAACACAGTGTGGGCACGTTTTAGAGTCAACAGCTTCGAGATGTGGGACATGTGGGTTAAGGGCAGCTACGGCAAACGTGATGGCTCGCAATATCAAGCCTCTGAGTGGACCTCGTCCGAAACCAACAGTTTGTTACGTAAGTACAACCTAGCGGATCGTGACAGAACCCAAGTAGAAGCCCGCGTCACTCATACGCCGATTGACAGCCTGACCCTCGACTTCGGTGCCCGTTACGCGCTCGATGATTATACCGATACTGAGATTGGTTTAACTGAGTCAAAAGACACCAGTTATGATGCCAATATCAGCTATATGATCACCGCAGATTTACTGGCAACGGCCTTCTACAACCACCAAACCATTGAATCTGAACAGGCGGGAAGCAGCAGTTACAGCACCCCAACTTGGACAGGCTTCATTGAGGATAAAGTGGACGTCCTTGGCGCAGGTATCAGCTACAACAACCTGCTCGAGAACAAGTTACGTTTAGGACTGGATTACACTTATTCAGACTCCGACAGTAACACCCAAGTCAGACAAGGTATCACAGGCGACTATGGCGATTATTTTGCCAAAGTACATAACATTAACTTATATGCTCAATATCAAGCCACCGACAAAATGGCGTTGCGCTTGGATTACAAAGTTGAGAACTATAAGGACAATGACGCCGCCAATGATATCGCCGTCGATGGGATCTGGAACGTCGTAGGCTTTGGTAGCAATAGCCATGACTACACGGCACAGATGATCATGCTCAGTATGAGTTACAAACTCTAGCGCACGGTTCGCTTTCATCCAAAAGCCCGCTGCTGCGGGCTTTTGTTTATATGTATTTTAAGGATTGTGACAATACGTGTGGCAATCCAAAAGCCAAATTCTTGAATAAGATCAGACTCTGGCGCGAAAATCCGCCCATAAAAAGCTTATTCCTTGAGTTTTAAGTCACTTTAGCGGATCTTAATTCAATCTTTTCGTTAATCGTCTAAAACCATGTTGAATCATTTTTCGCACACCCAACCCCAACGTCTCGCATCGATACCCGCATTACTCGGGCTAAGTTTACTCCCACTGCCCGCCATTGCCTTCGATCCCTCGGGTGGCACGGCCAGCCTATTTATCATTTTAGGCCTTGGTGGCTTTACCTTAATCAATCTTCTTTTGCAGGGATTATTTTTCTTTGCCGGCCGCTATAGCAGCCACACATTTACCAAGCGCCATGTGCTCAGTGCCTTACTTGTGCCGCTGATTGCCCTCGCCCTTGCCATTTATGACCATAGGGGCTGGAGCGATTTCGCCCTCAATGTCGGCATTATCTGCATAGGTACCGGGCTTATCCTGCTGCCATTGCAGCTCCATCAAATCAATAAAACCGTCCATGCAAAAGCCGACTGGATCCTCAGCTTTGGGGCATTAACGATTTTAGGCTTAAGCTATATCATTGCCCCGCTCGCACTTTTTGCCATTGTCGTTGCTCATATTGGCTTGGCCTCTACACCGAAACAAATACCTAAGCTGTTAAATTATTTAGCTTTAGTGGGTGGCTATGGCCTATTTGGCTACTGGCTATACCAAACGCTAGTGATGTTTCAATCCTCAATGGCCTAGAGCTTAGATACTCGGCCTAGGTATAAAGCTTAGATACCCATTATGGTGAAACAAGCACAACCGCCAGAACCAATAGGCTTAACCGCCATGGACGCGCTATTGCTAAAAGTCAGGGCCTGCACACTCTGTCAGGCCTATTTGCCTTTGCCAGCTAAACCTATTTTGCAGGCCAGTCACCAGGCACGGATTTTAATTGCCGGCCAAGCTCCGGGCATAAAAACCCACCATAAGGGCATTCCTTTTGATGATGTCAGCGGTGAGCGGCTACGCACTTGGTTAAATGTCACCCGGGAGCAATTTTACGACCCTGCCCTATTTGCCATAGTGCCAATGGGATTTTGTTTTCCGGGCAGTATTGAGAGAAATGGTAAGAAGCAAGGTGATAAACCACCGCGGCCAGAATGCGCCGCCACTTGGCATAGGCAACTACTGGCGCTAATGCCACAGATAGAGTTAGTCGTGATCCTCGGCCAATACGCCATCGATTACCACTTAGCCACTAATCAGGTGGATATCACAGCTTTAGAGACTCAGGTAAACACAAGCCCCGCATCGACGCCCAATACTCAAGCAAAAGCTAAAGCAAAGAGCATCACAGTGACTCAGGCAACGCCGCAGTGGCAGCAATATTGGCCCAAGTTTATGGTTTTGCCACACCCTAGCCCACGTAATAATCTCTGGCTTAAGCAGCACCCCGAATTTGAACGCGATATGCTGCCAAGGCTGAGGCAAAGAATCGCAACATTGCTCGAGGTTTCACATCCCCCATCAAACTAAAAAGCCCCGAGTTAATGGCTCGAGGCTTTAGTCTTAGGGAGATTCAAATCAGTGCATTACTGACAAGTCACTCCAACGGATGAAAAGGCGGAACTCACATCGGCAACGGGGTAACCAAAGTCAGTTGCCGCAGTTTGCACGCCGCAGGCAGCTTGGTTAAAGTTTGATGTTGGATTCCAATACAGCTGATTTGCTAATACAAAGACATCGAATGCTTTGCGGGTATTCCAACCCGTTTTGTTCGCTAACAGGTAGAATGCTTTGTTATACACACCGGAAGAGTAATGCACATCCATAGTGCCAGTATAATCGGCGGCATCACCGATAGAGCGCCCATCCAGAGTGGGGTCATCCATATAACGTAGCGCCCCTGAGCCTTTGACTATGTCATAGCCCACCTTCCAATCGTTACTGCCACGCATATAATACTCAGCCGCTTCACCGGCAATATCCGAAAAAGCCTCATTGATACCACCGGACTGGCCACTGTAATTCAACCCTGAGTTTTGCTCGGTAAACCCATGGCTCACCTCATGGGCCGACACATCTAAGCTCACCAAGGGATAGAAATAACTGGCGCCATCGCCAAAGGACATGGCCGCCCCATCCCAGAAGGCGTTTTCATAGTTGCGACCATAATGCACCCGCATTTCTAACTGAAAGCTCAATGGTGCTGTGTTATACCAATCCTTATACATGTTGAAAATGACCCCACCAAAGTAGTGAGCATCGTTGAGCGGTGAATAGGCGCCATTGGTAAACTTGTAGGTATTTTCAGGACAAGTAAAAGAATAAGTGGTGCCACGGCGTGTCGCATTCGCCATATTGACAGTCTTCACATTGGCATTTTGCATAGTGCAAACGCTGCTAGACTCACTCACCTTAAGATAGCCATAATCGCTACCGTAATAGTACTGACCGATTTTGCCATTGCCACCGGGGCCAGTGGCATCAAAAGAGATGCTAGTACCGCCCCCCGAGCCACCGCCGCCAGGTTTGCCGCCCTTCGCGGTCATGATCTCGTTCCAATGCCTTAATACCTCACCGGTTTGTGCATCGACAAAGCCCGTTGGCCGAGAAAGCTCATCGGTTTGATCGCTTAAATAGGAAACGCGATAAACCAGTCTAGGGATTGAATCTTCCATTAGAATGACCAGTTCCACCTCTTTTTTACCCGAAGCCGCCGATCCCGGATATAGCTTATTCAGCGCCGCAATTGCCTGACCTTGAGTGATCCCCGCCTCCACCGAAAAATCATCCCCAATTTGCGCGACTTCACCCATGGCGGTTTGCGTTAAGCCATCATGGCTCACAACCAAATGATGCCCGTAGACCAAGACACCATTGTAATATTGCTGCTCTTTAGTTTTTTTCTGCCCGCGGGCCGTGGTAATGGCCTTGGTTTCTTTAAAACTATGCCCTTGGCTTAATCCCGCCGCAGACTGAAGCGATTGACCATGATTCACTTTTATTTCGACTGCTTGTGCTTGAAAGCTGCTCGCTATGCAAATAGCCAGAGCCGAAGGTAAGGTATAGATCTTCATTTTCATGTCCTTTGTCATTTTCCGGTGCTGGATAAACGGCGCTCAGCGGATACAAAGTGTCAGAAATAAAACGAGCTTACAAACGACTTTGTTACGCTACAGTTAACAATTTAACAACATCAATACAATGTGATTATAGAAGATTATAAAAACGCCTGCTTTTTTAAAGGCGCTTGCTATTGGCTTAATTATCAGTAAATCTAGCCACGCAATATTTATTAATAGATTGAAATCTAAGGTTAGTTATGTACGTTTTAGATCAGCAAATCGCCAAACAAATTGTGAGTCGTACGATGAAAATTATCGGCCACAATATCAATGTGATGAACGGCCAAGGGGTTATCCTAGGTTCAGGCGATCCTAAACGTATTGGTTCTACCCACGAAGGCGCACTGCTGGCCATTGCACAAAATCGCAATGTGGAAATCAGTCAGCAAGTTGCCTCAGGGCTCCACGGTGTTAAGCCCGGCATCAATTTACCCCTGCATTATCAAGGACAAATCATTGGTGTTATCGGTATTACTGGCGATCCCAGTGAGTTAACCCATTACGGCGAGTTGCTCAAAATGACCGCCGAAATGATTGTCGAACAAGCCAACCTGCAGGATAAATTGCAGTGGGAGAACCGCCAGCGGGAAGAATTTATTCTGCAGCTTATCAAGGCGCAAACCGCTGACGATGAGCAGCTACACCGCTGGGCTAAACAACTGGACATTGATATCAGCCTGCCACGGGTGGCGGCCATTATTGAGGTCAGTGAAAAGCACCGACAACCCCCTGTCGAGGTCAGTAACCCTTTTAATGGGTTAAGCAATGCAGAGCAGAGCATTGATGGACAAAATCCCCGCGTGAGCGAAACCCTAAAGCAAGTGTTACATCTACTGCAAAACCCGGATCGCGGTAACTTAATCGCCATGACATCTATGTCGCAGTTAGTCATCTTAAAACCGGCTTTTTTAGATGGAAAACAATGGGATCCTGAGCTTGAAAACCAGCGCATCGATAAGTTACTGCAACGTTTACCCGCCCAGATGGATTTAAACTTTAAGATTGCCCTAGGCCATTTTTTCCCCGAAAAAGGCGGTATCGCGCGCTCTTACCAAACAGCGCAGGAAACCTTGAGCCTAGGTAAACAACTCCACCCCGGAGGCACTAAATACCTGTTCGAAGATTATTCCCTGCAAGTGTTACTCGCTGGGCTTAAACATGACTGGCGTGGACAGGCACTGGCAACACCCTATCAGCAACTCGCCAAGGCGGATAAAAACGGCCAGTTGCGCAAAACCTTAGCCGCCTATATCACCCACTTTGGTGATGCGCAGCAATGTGCTAATGCCTTGTTTATTCACCGTAATACCTTAAGGTATCGCCTTGATAAAATTCAGCAGCTCACTAAAACAGATATCCAATCCCTGCACGGGCTATTGAGCCTGTATCTGGGGCAATTGATTGATACTTCGACTCGCTCAACTTAACGCCAAAATGGCTTAACCATTGACACGAATAGCCTAAAACACACCAGCGGCTGGCGGCGCTGGCGTTATTTCTGCACCATTGAGTAAAATTTGGCATTTATTAACAGATCGATTGAAAGATTTATACCGTATCCCCTTTCCTATCGTTTCATAAGATATCGCGTCTATATTCTAGAACGCTCGATTCAGTCCATCGAAAGGAATTGCTATGTACCCAATCAAACTGACTTTACTCGCCAAGGCTTGCCTTATTAGCGGCATTGCACTGACTTCGCCGACATTAATCGCCGCCGAGAAAACCATTCCCGAACTGGTCGATGCCGTCAATGGCACACCCGATGCAGCCAGTCGCGAAGCGGCTAAAAAGGTTAAACTGCGTAATCACACTAAGGGATTTTGTACTTCGGGCAGTTTTAAACCCGATCCGCAATTACAACAAACCTTGGCGATTCCATTTTTTAATCAAGATGTTATTAAGGTGACAGCCCGCTTTTCCCTTGGCGGTACTAACCCTCAGATTTCTGATAAAACCCCAGGGCGCTTTATGTCACTCAAAATTGATGGCGATAAAGAAAACCTTAACTTTGTCACCACTAACGTCCCCGTTTTCTTCGCCAGTAATCTAGAAGACTTTTTTACCTTTCAGACCAAAGTGAAACAGGGCGCTGAAGGTAAACAATGGCTTATTGACAATCAACCCAGCGCCAAAGCCTTTTTTGATTATGTAAAACAGCTGCCTCCCAGCCCAAGTTTTGCCAACAGTCGCTACTATGGCGTAAATAGCTTCCTGTTTAGCACCGCAAAAAACGCTGAACAACAGGGTAAAATTGTTGCGGGTAAATGGATTTTTGAACCCGTTGCAGGCACAGCGGCGTTATCCGCCAGCGAACTGGCTAATCTTAGTGACGATTTTTTAAAAGCCGAATTACTCGAGCGCATTAAAACCCAGCCAGCACAATGGAATCTCTATATTCAACTCGCCGAAACGGGTGATGAAATTAATGACCCAACGGTTATCTGGCCTGAGACTCGCCAGCGTTTACTGGTAGGCCAAGTGGTGATTAACGGTGAGCGAGACAGCGATCCCCAAGTTCAACAGTGCGATAAAGGTATTTTCAACCCGCTGTTATTACCTAAGGGTATTGCCCCATCGGCCGATCCGATACTCAATGCCCGCACCGCCGCCTATGTAGAGTCCTTTATTCGTCGTCAATAAAGACGGTGAGCTAAACCCAAACATTCCTTTTTAACGTTGGCAAATGAGTCTATTTGCCAACGCCTCTCGACAAGCCCTTTATCGACAAAACGCCCCTATAACATTCGAATTCAGCCGACGATTTTTGTGCGTGGGCACAAAAACACCCCATCACAACGCGGTAATTCCGTGGTTTTAGCCAAAGCTATTCAATCCGCAGTATTCAATAATAAGCTGACCTTAAAGCAGTTTTCATTTGGGTTCAGGCCCAAATCAACACTGCGCCCTACAATATCCGTCAAAACTCACTAAAGAAACTTACTCAAAAACTTCAGCCAAGAACTGAACGGGACAAACTATGAACTTAGTGCTTATTCTTATCGGCGTGATTGCATTTATTGTTATCGCGACCTCAAAATTTAAACTCCACCCCTTTTTAACCTTAATTCTGGCCGCCTTTATCGCGGCCTTCGCCTATGGTTTGCCAAGCGGTGAAATAGCCAAAACCATTACCACGGGCTTTGGCAATATTTTAGGTTATATCGGCCTTGTGATCGTGCTCGGGACTATTATCGGAATTATTCTCGAAAAGAGCGGCGCCGCCATTACCATGGCCGACGTAGTGATCAAACTATTGGGTCAACGCTTCCCGACGCTCACTATGTCGATTATCGGTTACCTCGTTTCTATCCCCGTATTCTGTGACTCGGGCTTTGTGATCTTAAACTCGCTCAAACAATCGATGGCGAACCGCATGAAGGTCTCCAGCGTCTCCATGAGTGTGGCCTTAGCCACTGGGCTTTACGCTACACACACCTTTGTGCCGCCAACACCTGGCCCTATCGCCGCCGCGGGTAACTTAGGTTTAGAGTCTAATTTAGGTTTAGTGATCGGCGTGGGCCTATTTGTCGCCGCCGTAGCCTCCTTAGCGGGCATGTTATGGGCGAACCGTTTTGCCGATGTTGAGCCCGATGGTGAAGGCGCAGAGGAGCTAAAAGCACAGGCCAATGACTATGACACCCTAAAGAAAAGCTATGGCACTCTGCCCAGCCCACTCAAAGCCTTCGCGCCGATTTTTGTGCCTATCGTATTAATTTGTTTAGGTTCTATCGCTAACTTCCCCTCAGCGCCTTTGGGTAAAGAAGGGTTGTTTGACGCGCTCGTGTTCCTCGGCCAACCCGTTAATGCCCTGATGATTGGACTATTTTTATCCCTGCTGCTGTTAAAGGGTGAGAATAAGATCAGTGAATTTAGCGAACGCATTAGCCAAGGTTTAGTCGCGGCAGCGCCGATTATTTTGATCACAGGTGCAGGCGGCGCCTTTGGTGCAGTCTTAAAAGCCACACCTATTGGTGACTTTTTAGGCACTTCACTGTCGGCACTCGGGGTCGGTATCTTTATGCCTTTTATCGTTGCCGCGGCGCTTAAATCAGCCCAAGGCTCATCGACTGTGGCCTTAGTCGCAACCTCGGCACTGGTTGCGCCTATGCTGGGCGATATTGGCCTTGGTAGCGATATGGGCCGAGTATTAACGGTAATGGCGATTGGTGCTGGCGCTATGACGGTTTCCCACGCCAATGACAGCTTCTTCTGGGTCGTGACCCAATTTAGCCGCATGAGCGTCAAGCAAGCCTATAAGGCACAAACTATGGCGACGCTGATCCAAGGTGTTACCGCCATGGTGACTGTGTATGTGCTGAGCTTAGTCTTGCTCTAATATTGATTTGACCTTGATTTGACCTTGATTCGATATTGTGTCCTTGGGCGCATACCGCGCCCATTTAGTTGTAGGATTTTTAATGAAAATAGTTATCGCCCCCGACTCCTTTAAAGAAAGTTTAAGCGCACTCGAAGTTGCCAACGCGATTGAACAGGGCTTAAGGCAAGTGATCCCCGACTGCGAAATAGTCAAAATTCCCGTTGCCGATGGCGGCGAAGGCACAGTGCAGTCTATGGTCGATGCTACGGGCGGCAGCATAGTCAATTTAGAGGTCATGGGCCCACTTGGAAATAGAGTCCAGGCGCACTATGGCATCCTTGGCGGTATCCTCGGCGATTGTTCAAATGGTAGCGCGGCGACTCATGCAAACCATGCAGCCATTGCCGTGATTGAAATGGCTTCTGCCTCAGGGCTGCACCATGTGCCAAGGGAGCAACGAAATCCGCTGCTCACCACCAGTTATGGTACGGGTGAGCTGATTTGTGATGCGCTTAATCGGGGAATAAAGCACATTATTTTGGGCTTAGGCGGCAGTGCCACCAACGATGGCGGTGCGGGTATGGCCCAGGCGCTGGATATTTTATTGCTCGATAGCCAAGGTAAAACCTTGCCTTCTGGCGGCGCGGTGCTGGCCAATCTAGCCCGTATCGATATCACCAACGCCCATCCACTCCTGAGTCAATGCACCTTCGAAGTCGCCTGCGATGTTGACAATCCATTGTGCGGCGAGCGTGGTGCTTCGGCGATTTTTGGTCCGCAAAAGGGCGCGACACCCGAGATGGTTAAGCAGCTCGATACGGCCCTTGCCCACTACGCCGATATCATAGTCCAAACTGGCATTGCCGATCACCGTGGGCAAGCTGGCGCGGGGGCCGCGGGCGGTATGGGCCTTGGCGTGATGGCTTTTTTAAATGCCGAGCTTAAACCCGGTGTCGAGATTGTAATGCAAACCGTTGGCCTTGCTGACAAAATTCGCGGCGCCAATCTAGTGATCACAGGTGAAGGCCGCATCGATGGTCAAACCGTATTTGGCAAAACCCCGATGGGCGTGTTAAAGCAAGCCAAGCTGCAGGGCATTCCCACTATCGGTATTGCGGGCTGCCTAGGTGAAAACGCCAATGCCATTCTGGATCAAGGCATGTCGGCTATTTTCCCTATCATCCCGCACTTAAGTCCGCTTGAGGATGTGCTGGCCAATGCCAAGCTAAATCTTTGTAATACCGCCCGAAATATCGGTGCGGTACTGATGTTAGGTAAACCTTAGCCATAAGGCTGAGGGGAAATCGAGCAAAGGCGCCCAAATGGCGCCTTGTTTTTAACTCCTCCGCCGTGCCTGCGTTATATTTGAGAGCTTGATATTTTAATGCTTGATGCCTAAAAGGCCTTGCAGTAAAGTGAGCTCCCTTTTTGGTAATCCGCCTTGATTGCTTTCGAGAGTCACTGATTTGGTTATACTCTTTGAACAAATTTGCGGTTTCACTATAAGAATTAATAGACGGCAAGCCCCATGACCCAAAAACTCCCTCGCCAAGCCACGGCATCTGAAGAAAGCCTAATGCGCATATTTACTGTGCCGGAAGATGCAGAATCGACCTTAAGTATTATCGAGCAGAAGCTTTCCGAGGATTTAGCAGGCTTTTTGGGTGACAGCATTGCCGCGCTCGAAAAGCCGTTATCGGAAATTGAAACCGATTTTCAAGCCTTTGAGATCCCAACTCAGCCGCGTTTTGTCTCCGATTACACCGACGAAATCATGCAAAATCTGGTGGCCCATTCGGTGCATACTGCGGCGCCGAGTTTTATCGGCCATATGACGTCGGCACTGCCCTATTTTGTGTTGCCGCTGTCGAAAATGATGGTGGGACTGAATCAAAATCTGGTCAAAATCGAAACCTCAAAGGCATTTACGCCCCTTGAGCGCCAAGTGCTCGGTATGATGCACCATTTGATTTACGCCCAAGACACGGATTTTTATCAAAGCTGGATGCACAGCGCCAATCATTCCCTCGGCGCCTTTTGCTCCGGTGGTACGGTCGCCAATATCACGGCGTTGTGGATTGCCCGTAACCAGTTATTGAAGGCGGATGGCGATTTTAAGGGTGTCAGCCGCGAAGGCTTACTCAAGGCACTGCGTCATTATGGTTATGATGATTTAGCGATTTTAGTCTCGGAGCGAGGCCATTATTCGCTGGGCAAAGCCGTCGATCTGCTTGGCATTGGCCGCGACAATATCATCAGCATTCCCACGGGCAGCGATAACAAGGTCGATGTGGCCCAAATGCGCCAAGCGGCCCTTGAACTTGCTAATAAAAACATCAAAGTATTAGCGATTGTTGGCGTGGCTGGCACTACTGAGACAGGTAATGTTGACCCGCTGATTGAGTTAGCGGCACTGGCAACAGAGTTAAATTGTCATTTCCATGTGGATGCAGCCTGGGGCGGCGCGAGTTTATTATCCAATAAATACCGCCACTTACTCGCAGGTATCGAGCTTGCTGACTCTGTCACTATCGATGCACACAAACAAATGTATGTGCCCATGGGCGCGGGCATGGTGTTATTTAAAGACCCTGAGTTCGCCCACGCCATTGCCCACCACGCCGAATATATTCTGCGCCGCGGTTCAAAGGATCTCGGCAGTCAAACGCTGGAAGGTTCACGCCCCGGCATGGCGATGTTAGTGCACGCTTGCTTGCAGATTATCGGCCGCGATGGCTATGAAATCTTAATCAATAATAGCCTTGAAAAAGCCCGCTATTTTGCCGAACAAATCAAAACCCATCAGGATTTTGAGCTGGTTACTGAGCCAGAGCTTTGCCTGCTAACCTATCGTTATGTTCCCGCTAAAGTGCAAGCCGCCATGCAGCTTGCCTGTGAGCAAGCAGATACGGCAAAACTTGCGCGCTTTAATGAGCTGCTCGATGGTCTCACCCAGTTTATTCAAAAGCACCAACGCGAACAGGGAAAATCCTTCGTCTCCCGCACCCGCATTCAGCCTGCCCGCTACTTTAGGCAAGCGACCGTGGTGTTTCGCGTAGTGCTCGCTAACCCCCTCACCAGCCATGACATTCTCAATCAAGTGCTGGTCGAACAAAGCGAAATCGCCGCATTAGATAACGAGTTTTTACCTGCGTTATTGGCAATGGTTGCTGAATAGCAAGTTTGGGATGATGAGTTTCAAATAGCGGCTTTCAGATAAAAAGTTTCTAATAGCAAAACAGCCGCAAAGATTTTTGCGGCTGTTTTGCTATTAGACAATGAATTAGCTGCACGTTAAAGAGACAAAATTACTCCGTCCTAGCAACCTGCATATGATTAAACACTTAATATGTCACTCGTTTGTACGCCGAATTCAACTGCTTCCGTGACTCGCCGTGAAGCCATCCATGGCGGCTCTACGATGACATCCATGTCATCGAAGGTCACGTCAGCAGTTGAATTCGCCTTAGCTAACATTATGCGTAATCTGTAGCATGTGGAAACTAAAATCTCAAACTTATATCGTGAATGATTCTTCTCACTAAGTAGCGACATTCCATTATAGATATAGATTATCTGTGAAGAACGGCCATTAAGGGTTTAGGCGTATTCAATCTTCTACTTGAGAAACAGCACTACAGTGTATTATTGCCGCCATAAATGGCGATTTACGGAACTTATAATCTACTGTAGACGGTAATTTATCGCGACTGTAGCGCTACTTAAGCTTATTTTATTTTTCACAATACCCTATAAGTTGCTTAATGTAAGAGCTAAAATCCTCATCGTCTGGTAGTGGGTAGTCGGCTTCGTTGTAGGCGATCTTAGTATCCATTTTGATTTGTAAAAAGCCATGTTGTAAAAAACGATAATGGTACTGTCTTGCAGATGCTAATCCTTCGTTATAAACAGTCTCAAATTCAGAATCTCCTTGAGTATCTAACCAAGTTGCATATTCCAGTAGCGCTTCTGTATAAGCAAACTTGATATGTTTAAGCTCAGGTAAAGCTTGTTTAAATAACTTTTTAGCTTCAGCGGTATTTTCTGCACTCATAGCACCTAACAAGTACTTAACACCCTGCGTATAAGGGTTAACAACAACTAATTTACTAATTTCGTCTTTATTAAGACGAGTCAACTTGGCTTTTAGTGTCAGTGTTACTGCAATTTGGATATGAGCTTTAGGGTGCATATGTTCAAAATAATCATTTAACTCTTCAAGCGTCAACTCGCTCATTGTCCATTTCACATAGAGTGACTCAGCATTTTTCATACACACTTGAGCCCATTTCTGGCTAAGAACTCCAATATTTCTTAGTGCTGAATCATAACATCTGTCTTTAATACCATGCTTTTTATAATAAATGGCCTCCTCTATCTCCATACCTTCATTCCCGTATATTGCTGATGCAGCAACAAAAGTAGCTCTTTCAATATTATTGTTATAATCAAGAGCTAGCCAGTTTTTAACTGGCAATAAATCATGTAGTTTCAAATAAGCTAAATTAAAATTACCTAAGTAGTACTCATTACTTAAGCGACCGATATTAATGAGTCGATATAGTGCAGTATTATTTTTAAATCGCTCTACAGATAGCGTAAGTGCATCATACAAATCTTGATATATTTCCAGTCTGCCAAGTAAAGACGATAAACTCCCATAGTAGTCAGCAATATCTTGTTCATTAAAATTCGGCGAAAGTTTCTCCAACATAAAGCAAAAGTTATTTATTTGCGTGTTTGCAATTTTTTTCGCCAACACTTGTTTATCTAAATTATAATCACGACCTAATAATGCCAACGACTTTACAAAACTAAGCTGAAATTCAAAAATAGTCTGCAAGTAAGTTGCTTCATCTTCTGGATTCACTTTGCTTTTAGCAAAACGGGCAACGAGCGGATGTAAGCGAATATAGTGTTGGCTAGTTTGCACTAAGGATTTATCTTGCAACGCCTTAATTGTTACATCTTTAATTGGAGCCTTACCTTTTGACTTGGCATCTTGCTCTGTTAATTTCTTAAAATTAACCAGATCAATACCATCTGGGAAATATGAAAGTTTGATTAGCGCTTCTTTTGATTGTAGTGCAAGATGCTTATAAGAGTAATCGATACTATTGTAAATAGAACTTCTACGATCAATATTTCTATCTTCTGGATTTATTGAACTACCTTGGTCTTTTCGTGTTAGTTCAAAGAAGTTTTCTTTTAAATCATCCCTTAATTCTTCTAAATTTTTACCTCTGATCATAGCGCTAGATACTAATGAAATAGCAAGAGGATTATGATCTAGATATTCTTTCAAAATATGTTCTTTTAAAAATAATGCTTCTTCAGTTAAAAACTGTCTTTTAGCCTTGCTTTCAAAAAGTTCAAAAGCTTCATCTGCGACAAAATCTCGCAATTGGTAGGTCGATTCTGAAGGAATATCAAGACTTTCTCTACTAGTAACAATAAGAGTCGCGAGCTCATTTACTCTGCCAAGCAGATGGAGAATTTTGTTTTTTTCGCTCAGTAACAGTAAACTTTCTGCGTTATCGATAATGATAAGGCGCTCGCCATGCCTAAATTCAGGGTTTTCACTGACATGTTCAATAACATCAACCGAATCTGCTAATTCAAATGCGCCAGCAATATGACGATGAAACTGTTGATAACTGGTTAAATGCTCACAGTCTATAAAGAAAATTCCACAATCAAACAGATTTCGTTCGTTATATTCATATGCAAGTTTTTTTACTAAAGAAGTTTTCCCCAAACCTCCTGCTCCAAGAATGGTTAGACATTCATTTTGCGCCTTTGCTTCAAAAAGCTTACGACTAGCCTCTTCAATATCCTGCTTACGACCAATGAACTTAGCTACTTCATCTTTAGACAATTCAGTTGGGAGCTTGAGTTTTTTTAGAGGACTCTTACCATCAAATGATTTAACTTTTTCACCTAGATCAAATTGACTAGCATTACATATGATGCAATTTTTTTCGGGTGTAAGATATGATTGTTTTTTGAATAGCTGGAACCAAAGATTGTTTAAATTATTAACTGACAATAGTTCAGGGATAAATATGATCGGGAGATTAACATATTTTAAAGCATCTTGTGATGGTAGTTGATCACAAATAATGATAATACCTTTCAGCTCATCGAGATCGAGATTTTCTTCTAGCTGTTCAAGTGAAACCCGCTCGCTACCACACCATTCATTTTCAATGATGAGTTTGTCATTTTTTATGTGACAAGCCAGAACTAGGTAGTTAAAGTCACTTAGTGACTGTAAGTTTTCTAAAGAAAGAGTAAAGCTATCAATGTCATATGGCGGCTTTTTCTTAAGTTCTTTTTCAACAGCATCAAAGGCACCTAAAGTTAGGCCAAATGGTTTTGCACTTAGATAGGCTATTTGTGGTTTGTTTACTATTGCAGCTGAAGGTTGATGAACGATCATATTTTCTAGCTGATTTTTTACTGTTTTCAATGATGCGATTTCATTTACAGTGTCAATTAAAGGCTGTCCAAAATCTGAAAAAGTAAGTATTTCAATGTTTTTTAAGTTTCTAAGTTTCATCCTAATAAGAGGTTCGTCATCTTGATGCACGAGAGCAAAATGTACCGCAGTATTACCAGAAAATAATTCATACTGTTTACTCAGCTCCGCAAGTAAATCCGCATCATTAAGGCTACATCCCACAAATAATAGGCTCTGAGTCGCAAGTATTGATTGCAGAACTTGCATCGCAGGTTCGTATTCATTCTTATTCACGTAAAAATCTTTATAACTATCAAAAGTCAAAATGAGTTTTTCAGGCTCATCTATATGACCATGTAGATGCCAAATCATTTTTTGATCTGCCGGCGAGCGAAATGCATTTAACGTAGCATTAGATGAGTTTGTTATTCTTTTAAGATTAGACACTCCCGAAGCATGGTCTAGTACTCTGTCGTAATTCAATGTCATAACTCGACTGCTAAGTTTCCATAATGCAGCTGGCAAATCAAAGCTGCTTTGCTCTAGACTATTCAAATCAGGATCAAATTGAGATTCGAGAAATTTGAACCAACTATCACCTCTGAGATGTTTTTTTGCTTCTTCAGCTGCGTCTAATAACATCCCAGCATCTACCGCTTGGTTTACTAGTTTGGCAATATCAGGCTGTAATTTCTCGGTAGCTCTTTGCAATAACTCTTTCCAGCTCGGAAAAACCCTATCACCATTTATATTTTTAATTGACATGGATACACCAGCACCAACCAATGGAATTAGAGTGTGATTTTCTATGGCTTTTTTGAGGAAATGGTTAGATGATATTTGTGACATGGTGAATTTCCAAACCTGATGATTAACTTGAATATATCACGAAAAAATAGGATAGGCTTGAATATCTTAGGATTAACAATTTACTCCGAAGTAACAGAATACACCTCCCCTCGGAGTTGCCGCAGGGCGAATAGAAAAATTGCGTGAGTCTCAGCATAGAAGAGTGAGGACATCCACATATTTTTAAGGCTAAAAGTGAATTTTTGCCCTGATATGCCGACTTGAAAATAGAAATTGATAGTGTGGAAACTGGCTAAAAGATACACAGGGATTAACGAAATTAAGCACGCTCATGGAAGTGACCGTTGACGGCATGGCCGCTCTTTCACATCTGACCCATAGGGATATGGGGAATGTCACTATTATGTCGGGAACACAATTGACCATGTGGCCGCGGCATTCGCACATCCATATGCAGCAGATGCCGCCGTCGAGCCCTCAAGGATGACTTTTTATGATTTAAGCAGGGCGTATCACTGGAATGAGAGTGCTTAATTGTGGCGCTGGATTTATAGTTTCAACATCAAAGCATCGCTATATTAAGGATCACTATGTACTTTATTGCAGCTTTTGGACTAGTGATGTTGTTATTAAGCCTAGTGATGGCGGTAAGACCTGAGTCTTTCTCTAAGGGCATTATTGCATTCAGCGAGCAGCCCTATTTCCATATTGTGGAAGTGGTTAGCCGAATGATTGCGGGTTTAATTTTTATCATTTATGCAGCCGACACTCGGTTTCCGCAGGCCATTTTTGCAATAGGTATTGTCTTAATTTGCGTCGGAGTAGGATTGGCGCTCACGCCACCCAGATTGCATAGAAAGTTTGCCCTATGGTCGGCGCACTACTTCAACAATAAATTCCGTTTTATCGGGCTACTTTCCATCCCACTATCTTTATTGTTAATTTATTCAGCGACTTACATTTAAAGACAATTATTCAACTGGCTTACCCATTAATTGGCCAATTAGATTAATAAAGCCATGGTAACGCCTCGGCAGTGTTCTATGTGACTTATAAACAAGGTAATGTGGTTCACGCACCGATTGCACTAACCTTACAGACCATAAACTTTCCTGTGCAATAAAGGCATCCACTGTACTTTGTGGCAGAACGGTAAAGCCTAAGCCTTTCGATACAGGTAATAAAATTTGGCTAAGTTGATTCACATATCCTGCGCAGCGAATAGGTGCAATTTTAAGTGATTGTTTGTGAAAATCTTGAGCTGCCGCTGTCGTTGTAGCTGTGCCCTCAGACAAGTCTTGGAAGTTAGTTTGTAATACTTGCTGCAAATAATATTCACCATCAGGGTGATTAATAAAACCAATGCGATTTAACAACGCTATATCTACCACTTTGCTTCGATACTGACTGGGTAATACTAACGACAAAGACGCATAACCTATCGCCTCATAATTCAGTTCAACTCCATCATCTACCCGAGTGACAATGCCGATATCTAACTGGTTATCTAGAATGGCTGCCAAAATTCGTTTATTCGGTGCAGCCTCCATAGTGACCGTCAGCCCAGAGTGTTGTATCTGATACTCAAGAAAATGCGGATAAAGCAAACTCGCAACCGCACCTGAGCAACCAAAACGACAATCGCCCACATATTCATGGTCGGTTTGCAACTGACTCAGTAGCTGAGTTTCATCAACTGCTCGCTGGCGGGCATAACGATAAAGGAGCTCACCCGCGGGAGTTAATTCAAAACGCTTACCTATTCGTTGCAATAATGGCGCACCGACCTGCTGCTCTAGCTTTTTAATGTGCTGACTGACACCAGGCTGGGTCATAAAGAGTTTATGGGCTGTACGGGTAAAATGCCCCACCTCAACCAAGGTCATAAAAGTCATTAGCCATTGTTGATTTAGCATCATAGTCCCAGACAGTCATTGTTAAACGATGAGTGTAGCTACAAAAAACATATTATGATAATTTTAAATTATCAACATTAGAATTATTGATAATTTTTAATTACAACTTTCCCACAGTAAACTGAGCTCATTCAATCGGCAGTACCACAAACTCAGCACTGGTTTTAGCTGACAATCACAGTTTACTTATGAGGAGTCACCATGAATCAACCTTATCCACGTACCTTTTCCCATATTGGTATTTCAGTACCCGATTTAGACGCTGCGGTAAAATTCTACACCGAAGTCCTCGGGTGGTATCTCATTATGGAACCGACAGAAATCGTCGAAGACGACTCGGCAATCGGACAAATGTGTACTGATGTCTTTGGACCCAATTGGGGTTCGTTCAAAATTGCCCACTTATCAACGGGCGATAGAATTGGGGTCGAATTGTTTCAATTTGCCAATCAAGTCAACCCAGAGAACAATTTTGAATACTGGAAAACGGGTATCTTCCATTTCTGCGTACAAGATCCGAACGTGGAAGAATTAGCCGAAAAAATTGTAGCGGCAGGCGGTAAAAAACGCATGAAGGCTCCCCGTTATTACTATCCGGGCGAAAAACCTTACCGCATGATTTACATGGAAGATCCCTTTGGCAATATTTTAGAAATATACAGTCACAGCTACGAATTGCATTACGCCAGCGGCGCATACAAGTAATTGAAAAGATAAAGAGTGAGGACATCCACATATTTTTAAGGCTAACAAGAAAAGATAGGACAGGCAGAAGTCTTTAATAAAAGATAGGACAGGCAGAAGTCTTTTGGAACAGCAGTACCCTTTTGAGATTCACAATCAACACCAAAACTACAGGAGTTCACCTTCCCCTCGGAGTTGCCGCAGGGCATTTGTGTTCGTTGCGTGAGCGAGGCATGGATGCCGAGATAGCGTCAGTCGAATCAGGGACGAGCGTCTGACGCGATAGCATAAGGACGCTAAATGCCCAAGGGGCTTTCAACTCCGTTGGGGGCGTCTTGGAGCATCCAAGGAGGATAGGACGAGCAGTCCTCCTTGGTCGGGTGTGGGGTGAAGCCCCACGACGTTGTTTTAGTCTTGAATAACAAGGAACTGAAGAGTGATAAGAAGAGTGAGGACATCCACATATTTTTAAGGCTAAAAGTGAATTTTCACCCTGATATGCCGACTTGAAAATAGAAATTGATAGTGTGGAAACTGGCTAAAAAATACACAGCAATTAACAAAATTAAGCACTCTTATGGAAGTGACCGTTGGCGGCATGGATGCCGCCGTCGAGCCCTCAGGGATGAGTTCATGGCGTGTCACTGGAATGAGAGTGCTTAATTGTACAGCCGGACTTATAGTCTCAAATGAAAAGACAGCACCCACATATTTCTGAGATGAAAAAGTGTGCATCTAAAGCATCTACTTGAAAATAAAAGATGATTGTGTGAAAACTGCCGCTAAGAAATGCACAGGAATTAACGAAATAAAGCACTCTCATGGAAGTGACCGTTGGCGGCATGGCCGCTCTTTCACATCTGACCCATAGGGATATGGGGAATGTCACTATTATGCCGGGAACACAATTGACCATGTGACCGCGGCATTCGCACATCCATATACAGCAGATGCCGCCGTCGAGCCCTCAGGGATGACTTTTTATGATTTAAGCAGGGCGTGTCACTGGAATGAGAGTGCTTAATTGTGGCGCTGGATTTATAGTTTCAACATCAAAGCATCGCTATATCAAGGATAACTATGTACTTTATTGCAGCTTTTGGACTAGTGATGTTGTTATTAAGCCTAGTGATGGCGGTAAAACCTGAGTCTTTCTCTAAGGGCATTATTGCATTTAGCGAGCAGCCCTATTTCCATATTATGGAAGTGGTGAGCCGAATGATTGCGGGTTTAATTTTTATCATTTACGCAGCCGATACTCGGTTTCCGCAGGCCATTATTGCAATCGGTATTGTCTTAGTTTGTGTAGGAGTGGGCTTGGCGTTCACACCTCCGAGCTTGCATAGAAAGTTTGCCCTATGGTCGGCGCACTACTTCAACAATAAATTCCGTTTTATCGGTCTACTTTCCATCCAACTATCTTTATTATTAATTTATTCAGCTATTTACAGCTAGCATACGATTAACTAGCCTAAGTTTAATCAAGGCTGATATGGGATAAGTGACATGACAACTCACTCGTCCACTAGCCCTGGACCACATAGGAACTAAGATGTTTTCCATGCAACAGATAATTCTCCCACTGATCATGCTAAGTCTTGGCGCATTGCCTCTATATGCTCCAGCACAGGACAACAGTGCGTTATGGGGTAAAAAGTACGCTGAGGTGAAATCGAGTTTATTGGCGACTGGCTGGGGGTTAGCACCCGTTGCGGAAGATGAAACGCCAATGATTGAAGATTATCCCGAAATCACCTGTGGTAATAGCGCCATGGCGATTTGCTCTGTCGGCTTTGTGCGAGAAAAAACTACACTTGCCTTAGTGGTTGAGCGTATTGAAAATACACTTGTGGTGACAGGCGAGTATTAGTCCGACTCATCCCGCAACTTATACCGCAATCAACACCGCAATCAACACCGCAATCAACACCGCAATCAACACAACAATAGATACCACAAATTCGCACATCAATTCGCATAAAAGAATGCACGAGTGAAGACATACTTTAACGATGGAGACAGTTATGCCTAACACAATAACCCACGCCCAATTAGGCCCAAGTCCCAACGACAAAGCGCCGATGAAAGGCTTTCCCCAGGTTGGCTTTCTTAAAAATTTTATTTCCCGTGAGAACATTATCGTCGGTGATTACACTTATTATGACGATCCAGCAGGTCCTGAGAGGTTCGAGTCGAATGTACTTTATCACTTTGACTTTATTGGCGATAAACTGATTATCGGTAAATTCTGCGCCATTGCGAAAGACGTGAAATTCATTATGAATGGCGCAAATCATCAAGTATCTGGCTTCTCGACTTATCCTTTTTATATCTTCGGCAATGGCTGGGAGAAAGCGGCGCCCAAGCCCGAAGATTTACCTTTTAAGGGCGACACCTGTATCGGTAACGATGTGTGGATTGGTTATAACGCCACGATTATGCCTGGAGTGAAGATTGGCCACGGCGCCATTGTTGCCAGTCAATCCGTAGTGACAAAAGATGTACCGCCCTACGCTGTGGTTGGCGGTAATCCTGCCACAGTGATCAAGCTGAGATTCGAGCAAACTGTGATAGATGAGCTTGTTGCCATCGCTTGGTGGGATTGGCCGATAGAGAAAATCACTCAGCACCTACACGCCATCGCGGGCGCTGATCTGAGTCAATTAAAGCAAGCGACCTAAGATAAGCAGGTCGCGAGCAAGGTTGATTAAAAATCTCAAGCGACAACAATAAGCAACAAACATTAAGAAACAAACATTAAGAAACCGCCATTAAGCGCAAAACAAAATCCAATATGCGCAATTTTGTACAAAAGCGCGGAGGATTTCTGGGTTACTATCAGGCATAACCCGCCCATTTATCTATTCAAGAAAGGAGGCTTGATGAACACAGAACATGCGGCCTACCAGATTGCCGATGAATTAGGTGGCCTCGAGTTACTCAATGCCCACTACCATAAACAAAATTTCAGTCGGCATACCCACGAAGGTTATACCGTCGGCGTGATTGAAACGGGTGCGCAGCGTTTTTATCGCACCGGTGGCAACCATGTGGCGCCAAAGCACAGCATCATTCTCGTCAATGCCGATGAAGTCCATAATGGTTGTAGCGCCACCGAGGGCGGTTGGTCCTATCGTGCCATGTATCCAGTCCCCGCGCAGTTTGCCAATATTAACAGTGAGCTAGCATCAAACAGCGGTGCACCCTATTTCCCTGAGCCCGTAGTGTACGATCCTGAATTAGCCGAACTGCTGCGCTTCACCTTTACTACTTTAGATACATCGGACAATCGCTTACTGCGCGAAAGCTTAATCTATTCAAGCTTGACACAGTTGATGGCGCGCCATGGCAAACATCGTCCAAGCGATGACCTCGCTGTAATCGCTAAGCCTGCGTTAGCACTGGTGAAATCCTTTATCGACGATCATCCTGCAGCCGATATTTCCCTTGAAGAGCTGGCAACACTCGCGGGATTAAGCCCCTATTATTTGCTGAAACAATTTCAGCGTTATTACGGCTTACCGCCCCACGCTTACCAAATTCAGGCCAGAGTCAGGCTGGCCAAAGGAAAAATCAAACAAGGCACACGGCTGCTCGATGTCGCCCTCGATTGTGGTTTTCACGATCAAAGTCACTTGAATCGACATTTTAAAAAGACCGTCGGCGTAACCCCGGGGCAATTTGCCACAGAAATAGGCCGCAATATTATCCAAGCCTAAACAACCACTTTAGGTTAATCTGCCATGCTCATGCTTGCTTTCTCCTCGATTAACTAAGCAAGCAAACTTGATCCAAGCATTCATTGTTTAACAGCGACCCTAGCATCGCCGCTATTTTTAGGAGCCAAAGTGACCACCGACAAGCTTATAGAACCTGATGTTTCTCCCGCGCATCCCACCAAAGCCAAGGCTTTTTTAAAAGGCACCTTGGCCATGTTGCCGCTGACGATAGCAGTGGTTCCTTGGGGAATTTTAGCCGGCTCCTTCGCCATTGAGGTGGGGCTAACGCCCATTGAAAGCCAAGCCATGTCAGCCATTATCTTTGCGGGCGCGGCTCAGTTAGTGGCACTCGGCATGGTTAAGGCGGGGATTGGTCTGTGGAGTATCTTAATTACGACGCTACTCATCACCTCGCGCCATCTGTTATATGCGATGGCGATGCGCAGTCAAATCAGTCCCTTGCCATTGAAGTGGCGCCTGACATTGGGCTTTTTGCTCACAGATGAACTGTTTGCCATCGCCAATCAAGGCAAGTTACATAGGTTCGACCCTTGGTACGCCCTCGGCGGCGGCTTGAGTTTTTATATCGGTTGGAACATCGCGACCCTACTTGGCATAGTGGCGGGCAATGCTATCGATAATTTAGGTGAACTTGGCCTCGATTTCGCCATCGCCGCCACCTTTATCGCCCTGGTTGTCCCCACGGTAAAAAAGCCGTCGATTCTCATCTGTGTGTTAGTCTCACTCACCCTAGCAGTGGTATGTGTCTTGTTTGAAATTCAAGCGGGACTGCTGATCGCCGCCATTGCCGGAATGACGGCTGGTGTACTTTACGCCAAAGTGACTAAGGAAGCGGAACGCGCACAACAATCCGCGAGTCAGTTAGCAAGCGCACAAACCCAAGCAGAAACTGGGACTAAGACAAACACAGCATCAGGAGAAAAAGCATGATTTGGTTAATGATTTTCTCAATGGCGGCGGTTGTGTTTATCAGTCGTCATTTACTACTCGAACCTAAATTACCGCTGCGATTAAGTAAGGGCACCCAAACTTTTTTAAGTTACTCAGCCCCTGCTGTCCTCACCGCGATCTTCGCGCCCATAGTGTTTGTGCAAGAAGGCCAACTCGGTCTGAGCTTAGACAACAGCTATCTCATCTGCGCCGTGGTCGCGACGATACTCGCACTCGTCACCCGTAATACCTTGCTGACCACTGTGTTGAGTATGGGACTATTTTTCTTTATCCATTAGGCAAATATAATCCTCAAGCTCTTGCCCTGGAGATTGCTCAAAATGGCGATTTAACCGCACAAGGCCTGTAATGCGATCGACCCTAAAATTGCGAAAATCGGCCCGCAATTCACACCACGTCAGCAGCGTCCAAGTGCCGCGCCAAAAATAGATGGCAAGCGGCCGCACTTCCCGCTCGGTGACATCAAGTTTCACATCTTGGTAGAAGAGTTTAACGTACTCGCGGCGCTGCGCGGCATTACGTAGTGGGTCAAGGAATTGAAACTCATTGGAATCTAAATAAAAATCCGGCGAGAACATCAAGGATTGATAGGCTTGCAATCTCTTGGGCAACACGGCTTCGACTTTGATCATCGCTTGGCGCGCCGCACTGCCAAGTTCTTTGCCACCCCAGGTTTGCACCATACGCATGCCGACTTGAATCGCCTCCAATTCGGCTTCGTTAAACATGAGGGGCGGCACATTAACCTCGTGGCGCAATAAATAGCCCACGCCCGCCTCCCCTTCGATGGGAATGCCGCTTAAACACAAATCCTGCACATCGCGGTAAATCGTGCGCGTGGAGACCTCTAACCGCTCGGCTAGCTCCAAGGCTGTGGTCAGGCGTTTATGTTTCAGAATTTGCACTATTTGAAATAGGCGATCGGCGCGGCGCATGGACTGTTATTGGCCCCTAAAACTGAGGTAACGAGCAATAGTTAGGATCTTAACCGCTTAAACTCGCGTATCCAAATATTAAGATAAGCTCAAGATCTGCTTTATAAAATCCCGATATAGATCTCGACTTCAGTGGCGCCGAGATACAGTTCAAAATCCGTTTGATAACGCCGCTGATGTGGGCAATTTGGGGCACTAAAATAGCCCCACACTTGCCCCCAAAGGTCGATAACACACTGGGGCATTTCCCCCTCGGCCGTAAATTTAAGATACTTGCCCGCTTCGAGTTGTAGCGGTGTAAAAGGGTTGGTATCGACGGGGGCATCGATAGCCTTGCCCACCAGCACAGAAAACTCCCCATTCATATCTGACGCATAGTCATAATACACGCCGTACATGGGCGAATTGAGCATAGCCGTGAGCTGGGATGATTCAAAAAAGGCTTGCCACAGGTCGCCAATTTTAGCGCTGTCGACGGACATTTCAGCCCGATTGTGGGTGCGGCAACTCAGCCCAAGTAGCGGTCGAGCATCAATATAAACCTGGTCCATCATTGTTTCTTCCATATATCCCCAAACCAATAGCTAAATTAGAGTCATGCCCTTAGGGCACGACTCTATCAGGTTAAAAATCGACTACTTATCCTTAGACCACAGACCCACTTTATTGCCTTCACTGTCGACAAAGAGGGCAATATAACCACATTCCCCTTCTTTGATCGGGGTCACTGGCAGCAGAATATTGACATCAGCCGCGGTGAGTTTATCCACTAAGGGTTGCAATTGGGTGCTGAAATGCAAATACACAGTGCTGCCCTGCATCGACGGTTGGCTCATGCTGCATTTGACTAACCCAATACTGGCGGCGCTAACGTCTTCGGTCACTATGGTGGCGTATTCCATGTCTTCCATATCGTCACGCTTAAACTCAACCCCAAAATGCTGCTGATAAAAAGCGATGGCACGATTCATATCACTGACAGGAATTTCACCCCAAACTAACGGTGCAATTGATAACATTTTCACTTTCTCCTTGTTGAAAAATACCAATGATCCATAAGGTTATTAATCTGGACCACCAGCGGGCAACAACAAGAATAAAACAAGGCTACTGACAACATGATGTCAGTAGCCTTTTATAAAAGTAAAAGAATAACAGCGGATTTTTGACTTAAAACAGCTCAGCCTATTTCGGCAAACTGGCTTGGTGGGCCACGATAAATGTCTCCATGGCCTGGATTGCACGGCTCTGGGCACTGATGAGGGAGTCATCCGCCGTCATGGGCTCGACCACTTCGTAGTAACATTTGATTTTGGGCTCAGTCCCCGAAGGTCTGACGATCACCCGAGCGCCACCCGCTAAGCAATAGGTCAATACATCACTGGGTGGTAAGTCGATTTTCTCGACCCGTCCATCGGCAAAACGCCGCTCAAGCGCCTTTAAATCATCGGTGGAGAGTACATCTAACTCACCAATCTTCAGCGGCGGATGTTCACGCAAATAGGCACCAATCTTCGGCGTATCGGGTTTTAAGGCAATACTCACCTGCGCATTTAAATGGAATCCATGTTCACGGTAGATGTGCTCGAGTCTATCCCAAATGGTTTGCCCATTGGCGGCAAGCTCGGCGGTTAATTGGGCAAAGGCCACCAGCGCCGACAGGCCGTCTTTATCCCACACCATGCTACCGACGGTGTAACCTAGGGCTTCTTCATAGGCAAACAGGAATGGATTATCGGGCCGATCCTTCACAATTCCCACATTCATCAACCATTTAAACCCAGTGAGCGTGGTGTAACTTTGCTGGCCAAAACCCTTGGCGATCTTAGATAACAGGCTAGAAGATACTATGGTCGTTCCGGTTAGGCCGCGATGTTCAGGGGCATGGCTCAACAGATAATGGCCAAGGAGAACGCCCACTTGATCCCCCGTCAACATTTGGTATTCGCCCTCTCCCTTACGCACCGCCACCGCAAAACGGTCGGCATCGGGATCGTTAGCACAGGCGAGCATAGCGCCGTGTTTTTTCGCTTCGGCAATCACTAAATCCATCGCGCCCTTTTCTTCGGGATTGGGGAAGTTCACCGTTGGGAAATCCCCGTCGGGCTCACGCTGGGCAGCCACCGAATAGACTTGGGTAAAACCCGCATCCTTCAGCACCGTTTCGGCCATGTCGGCCCCGACGCCGTGCATCGCCGTATAGGCGAGGCTGACTTTTTCAGGGGCGGTATGGTTTTGTAGCATTGGTGATTGCTTTACGCCGCTGCGATAGGTTTCGTAGTAATCGTCCTCAAGCCAAATCAACTTACCCTGCGCCACCGCTTCGCTATGCGCTAAAAACGGGATGGCCTTGGTGGCTGCCTGTTCAATTTGCGCGGCAATACCCGAGTCGTGTGGCGGAATAATCTGGGCGCCATTCTCCCAATAGACTTTATAACCATTATATTGCGGTGGATTATGGCTGGCGGTAACGACAATGCCCGCCGCCGCATTAAAATGCTTCACCCCAAAGGCCACTAAGGGAGTCGGCGCCACCTTGCTAGTAAGCCGCACCTTAAATCCCATGGCGGTCAATACGCTGGCCGTATCATGGGCAAAGGTACGTGAATCGTGACGGCCATCGTAACCTATCACCACGCCACGCTCGGCGGCATCCTTAATCTGTTCGAGTAAATAGGCGCCAAGGCCCGCTGAAGTTTGGCGGATCACAAGGCGATTCATGCCCATGGGCCCTGCGCCCACCACACCCCGTAATCCGGCGGTGCCAAACTCTAATCGCCCGGCAAAACGGGCCTTGAGCTCTGCCTCATTCTGGGTGTCCAGCAGGGTTTGTAATTGCGCCTGTGTAGCAGGATCGGGATCATTTTCGAGCCAATGTTTAACCTGTAATTGCAGTGGGGTATTCATAGCACGCCTCAGTGAAAATCATTTGCAATTACCTTAGGAAAAAGTACACCGAAGAACAAGTGAATTTGCATTTTTCAGCGTCAATTGAGTGTAAAGACTGGCTAACTAAGGGGACAAAAGTGAAATGACACAGGGTCACTCCCTCTGGGTTAAAAGTGAAGTTAGTTTCATATTAATAAAGAAGATTAAAGTACCTAGGTGCAGTCAACAATCACTGGCGCTTCGAGCGAATCGCCAAAAGGGAAGCCCCATCCATCTTTTCACCGCAAGGTAACGCATTCAATTTAGCGTCGCTAACGCAAGATATTCATGGAGACTACGTTAGAAAATAGATCCTTTTCTGACTCCTGTTCGAGCTGAGTTCGCCAAGGCTTATCAAAGACACGCACTAGGTAATAAGTGTCTCGGCTCGTATCGGTAACAAATGCGATGCCAAAACGCATCAGTTCATAGTGAATATCATTGACAAACACGAGCGAAAAATTTTGGCGTCCGGTCAGCTGATTAATATCCTCCCTTGTCAGACTAACGCCCTTTTCAACCCCTTCAAATCGTTTCATTAACCAATGGGCAAATTCCTTCGCACTCACCATAGACATGATCTTTCTCCTCATTATGCTCACCAACCTACTAGGCTATTGGCTCGCGTTATACATTTTTAATTTCTTTGACATAGCTGTAATTGACATAGCTGTAATTGACATAGATGCAAACTCCCTTTCCCTGAACGCCAAAGCACGCTCAACCGCAGGTCAATCAGTAGGAATAAGGCTTAAGTAATTAATTTAATTATGCTAATAATTTATTGTTATTGGCGCGAATGGGCAGAGATAAACAAGCGGCGAGTGATTGTCATGCCCAATATTGCTAAGCCTGAAAACACTAACCAAAAGTTTCTGTCTATAGGAAAAATAGAACAGTTTATACACTTTTACCAAGAATAAGGATGAGCAGATGTGAAAGGAGATTGTGGCCGAGGCTAAAGCGGCTTATTCCATTGGATTTAAGCAAAAATACAACAGAAACCAAGCCGCTTTACTTTTCAATCTATTGCCCGCGGGTTTTCCAAAGTGAGTAGAGTACACCAGCGACTAACAGTCCGAAGGTCACCCCTAAAGAAAGGGCCGTCGGGATAGTAAAGCCCACTAATCCTATATGATAGAAATACACTAAGCCGACCTTAGTACCGATAAAGATCAACACCACCGACAGGGCATACTTAAGGTACTCGAAGCGGTGCACCATGGCCGCTAAAGCAAAGTACAGGGCTCTAAGGCCCAGAATGGCAAAAATATTTGAGGTATAGATAATAAAAGGGTCTTGAGTGATGGCAAATATGGCCGGAATACTGTCAACCGCAAAGACTAAATCCGCGGTTTCAACCAGAATTAACGCCAACAATAACGGTGTCGCCCACCAGCCTTTACTTAGCTGGTGCTCTTCACCACGTACCACAAATTTTTCCCCATGCAGGGTTGGCGTAAACCGCATCTTAGTGCGTAACCACTTGTAAAGCTTATTATCTTGAATATCTCTATGTTCCTCCTGCGAGAACAACATCTTCACGCCGGTGAAAATCAAGAACAGGCCAAACAATACTAGAACGCCCTGATACTTGGCCACAAGCACGGCCCCGAGTCCGATCATAATGGCGCGTAATACAATCACGCCGATAATGCCCCAGAACAGCACTCGATGTTGATATAGGCGTGGGATACCTAAGCTACTGAAAATAAGCGCGATAACGAATATGTTATCCATAGACAGTGACTTTTCGATCAGATAACCCGTCAGGTATTCCATCCCCGCCGTGGGTCCCCGATACCACCAAAGCCAAGCGCCAAATAGCATCGCCATGCAAATATAAAACGCAGAGAGTTTTAAGCTTTCTGAGACACTGATTTCATGTTGATCTTTATGCAACACACCTAAATCAAAGGCCAACAGGGCTAATACAAAGCCAAAGAACATTAGCCAAACCCAAATCGGGTAGCCCACAAATAAGATGGTAAAAAGCACCATGCCTCTCCTTAACAATCTAAAACGCCGACATTTTTCGGCCAAATTACAGTAGGTAATCTTACTGCTTAGTTAAACAAAGATCAGTGAAACAGCATAAAATAACCATAAAATCAGATTAAAATTCGTTTATATCCCAAAGAATATCCCCAAAAAATTGAGCTCAAGACGAGCACGCACTCAGTCGCTGGTGCTTGATCCTTTGTTAAAAAAGAGGGGTTACTCGCGCCCTTGGATCCGGCGCAGCGCTAACACAACAAGGTGCAGTAACAACAAGCCTGTAAAGGCTGAGCAGAAAAACAATAATGCGATGGAGTCGACTTGCCGCGGAGTTTCCCAATAGAGAAACCACCACAGGGGCCAACCGATAGCGGATAAGCCAGCAAGTTGCCACATACAAGCGCGGCAACGGCCAATTTTTTGCTTAAAAATTGAAGTGTTGCAATCATTACATCCCATCATGCCACCTCATATGCCGACAATCCGTTTAGCGGGATGCTTTAAGGCGTTTCATCCCTTCATCGATAGAGATCAGCGGACGATAGCCTAAATCCCGTTTAGCGGCGCTAATATCAAAATAATGGCTGCAGGATAACTGACGAGCCACAAAGCGAGTCATTAGCGGTTCCTGCTGTTTTTTTAACAGAAGATACACGCCCTCGAGGACCGCCCCCGCGATATAGGCCACAGTTCGAGACACTCGCTTGGTCACTGGCGGCAACCCATCACAGGCCAAAATCAAGTTCAGCATTTTAGCCATAGTGATGGGCTCATCGTTACTGAGAAAATAAGCTTTCCCCTGACACTTAGGCTGTGGCTCGCAGAGTTCGAGCGCGGCGAGCACATGGGCATAGGCGGCGTTATCTATGTAAATGGTATCGACCAGCTTATCTTCACGACCAACCAACTTAAGCTTACCTAAACTGCCACGCGCCAGTACCCGAGGCACAAGGTGGGGATCATTAGGGCCCCAGATCAAATGCGGCCGCAGAGCGACGGTTTTTAAGGCATAGGGTGTAGAAACTTGAGTCGAGGCAGGAATAGCGATTGGAGTCGTATCGGCATTTTCAAGGGGCATCTCTGCTAGTTGATTTGCATCGAGCACCATCTTCTCGGCGATGGACTTAGAATGGGCGTAATAATTGAGAAATTTAGCCGCATGGGGCGTGGATTCATCAATACCAGACTCATCCTGCCCAGCAAAGGTCACACTCGGCGTGCTGGTGTAGACTAGTTTATTGATTTTTAATGCCTTGCACGCGGCAATCACATTAGCCGTTCCCTTCACATTCGGGCAAAAATAGCTGTCTCTATCGCCCCATACACCGGCTTTTGATGCCACATGGAACACAATATCGCAGCCCTGCATCGCCTGTTGGACTCGCTCCTTATCGACAAGATCCCCCTGCACCATCACAACGCCTAGGGAGGTAAGTTCAGGGTAATCTCCACGGGCAAAACCTGTCACCTTAATCCCTGCGGCCAACAACCTTAAACATATGGCCTTACCTAAAAATCCCCCCGCGCCAGTGACAAAGGCATGGCTTACCTTTAAGGCAAGCTGCGCGAGAGCAGTTTGCTCTTGCAGCTCCAATGGTGCCATTGCCTCATATTTACTTGGATTGTTTGTCATTTAGGTATCAACCTTTGGTCTGTGATTGTGCCCAAACGGCTAATTTTTCTCTAAAAATTTTAGCATTATGTCGCACATCCACGGGGAAGTCTGGGTGGATAAGAAAACGCCTTATCCCCTTAGTCTGGGCAAATTGCTCAGCGATAGCGATCAACTCTTGGTACAGCTGCTGGCTCTTATTACACACCAATGATTGGTCGAGCTCGATACAAATTAACGGCTCTATCTCGTTTGCCACTGTGATGCCCACAAGGGCGGAGCGCTTCACATTGGGGTGAGTATTAAAAATACGCTCACAGGGGATCGAATAATATCGCTTAAAAAATTGACCATTATGGGTCGCATCGACCCTATGGGCCTTGCGGCCGCACATCCATAACCGCCCTTGATCATCGAGATACCCCAGATCGCCCATGCGATGTCTAAAGGTTTGTGTCACTTCATCCCAGATTTTCGCCGCGGCCGTTGCGCTGCGCCCTTGGCTATTATGTTGGCTATCATCTTGATAGTAGGATTGACTGACCATAGGCCCCCGCACTACTATCTCGCCAATTTCACCGTTTTTCAGCAGAAAGGCATTATCCCACGAAGGAATAACCTCTTCAGAAATCGCGATAATCCCTATATCGACGCCCTTAATCCCATGGCCAACGCAGATACCACCACCGTTATCGGTAATATCGGTAGTAGTCAATAGGGCATCGCTGGCGATCATGCTAATGGGTAAGGATTCGGTCGCACCGTAGGAGTTTAAAATGGGCACGCCTTGGCTCAGCATCTTACTAAACCTGGCAATAGAGGCGATGGTCGCGGGCGCACCCGCCGAGATCACCCGCTGCACGCTAGGCAACTTATGCTGTTTTAGTTCCCCCGCACGGCCTAAGCGTTCAAGGAGGGCCGGATTAACAAAAATATTACTGCACTGATATTTCTCAATCGCGGCAAACAAAAATTCAGGATTAGCGGTAATAGGTTTGCTCGCATCCATTTCAGGCACGATTGACGCCATACCGAGTGCGGGACCAAAGAGGGAGAACAACGGGAACGTGGCTAAATCACGCTCACCGTGGGCAATCCCATAATCATCTTTGAGTGCTTGAATTTGTGCTTCAAACATCCCATGGCTATAGACCACGCCCTTTGGGACTCCCGTGCTGCCGCTGGTAAATAATATCGCGGCCATATCATCAGGTTTTAGCATGACCATGGGATATTCAACCTGCTCGCTTGGCCGTCCCTGCTCGCTTGGCCGTCCCTGCTCACTTGGGCGCCTAAGCTGCGACGGTCTTGTCAGCGACGCTAAGCTAGGAGCACCCGTCACCATTTGTGCTAACTTGGCTGACAGACCCAGTTTACCGCTATCGACATTGAGCAAGCATTTCATACTGCCCTTACCCCAGCCAAATAACCGCCTAGCAATATGGGCCTTAGGAATACCAATAAAGGCATCGGGTGCGGCTTCAACAAAACACTGCTTGAGGTTATGAATTCCCATACCTGGGTCGACAAGAATGGGAATAACCCCGGCCTTAAAGAGTGCGAAAGTCAGCGCAAAAAAATCGAGGCTCGACGTCACCATCAGTACCGCCTTCATGCCACGTTGTATACCATGGGCATTGAGGGCAAAGGCGATGGCATCGCTTTGTCTATCTAAACTGACAAAATCGAGTTCTTGATAACTTAGCTTGCTAAGGGCACCGCTTTGATTAAAAAGCCCAGAGCCCTCGGCCTTTTGGACAGCAACCGCTAAGTGATGGGGAATGACATGCGCCGCATGTTTAAGATGACGGCAAATATTGGCATCACAGCCCACCCTAGATATAGAAGATTCATCACAGGGCGCGGTTGGCAAATCGGCCCCAAGCACGCGCGACATTAACCCGCAGCCTGTTCTAATTGCGCCCTTGCAGGCACATCATCGGCCATAAAGTGTTTGATATGTGTAATCACTTCATCGCTGGCATCTTCGAGGATATAGTGCCCGCAGTCGGCAAATTCATGCACTGTCGCATGGGGCATATGCTCGCGCCATTTGGCTAAAAAGTGCTTATCGAACACAAAGTCCTTAAGCCCCCAACAGATCAGGGTCGGCACTTTGGCAAATTTAGGTAAACTTGCTGCAATATCAGAGACTAATTGATAATTTCTATCCCCTGCTTTCAGCGGAATATCCTGCACAAAACGCAGCGTCGAAATACGATTAGCCCAAGAGTTAAAGGGCGCGACATAGGCCTCGCGGATATATTTAGACATAGGCTGACGCTTCACGCCAACATAGGAGGCGATAGACGAAAAGGCATTAAAACCCCGCACCAATACAGTACCTAGCAGGGTATTACGGCAAATCAACAGCGCCAGCGGCAAGGGTTTTGATTCGGGTAAATGAAAAGCCCCGGTATTTAAAATCACTAAACGCTTAATACGCTCAGGATAGCGCGCCGCGTAACCCATACCTATCATGCCACCCCAGTCGTGTACGACTAAGGTAATGTTTTCTTTAATATTTAGGCTATCGAGCAGGGTTTCTAAATCATCAATACGATTCTTTAGGGTGTAATCGTAACCGCTATCATCCGGCTTATCCGACAGGCCACAGCCGATATGATCCGGCACTATGCATTGGTGTGTGTCTTTTAAGGCGCTGACAAGATTGCGGTAATAAAACGACCAGCTAGGGTTACCGTGCACCATGACCACAGGTTCGCCTTGGCCTTCGTTGATATAGTGTAACTTGTTGCCATTAAGGCTCAGAAAATGACGTTTAAAGGGCAACAGAGTGTCTAACATGACGCATCCTATCTTTTGTTTTATTTATTCGAGCTGATGTGAGCGAGTCACCTTAGCATATCGGCGCTATTTTTTAGGCACAATTAGTCTTTAAGCAACCAGTCTTTAGGCAATCAGCACAATAATGCAGATAAAGGCGCGAGGCGCCTTTACCACTTAATGCCTAACATCATGCAATTTAAGCCACTACCTATGCCTAAAAAGCTCACCTGATCCCCTGGGCGTAAAAATCCCTGATCGTGGGCCATGGCGGCAGTCACGGGCAAAGAAACCGTGCCCATATTGCCCAGCAATTGATAGGTCGGAAACTCTTTTTCTGGTGGGATATTGAGTGCACTCAACACTTGCTTGCGGTTCGACGCGCCCACTTGGTGGCAAATCACCTTATCCACTTGCTCGACCAACCAATTGCGCTGCTCGAGGAAATGCTCCCAAGTGTGTTTCGCCAGCTCGACCCCTTCTTTGAGGAGCGTTACCGCATCGGTACGCATAAACTCGCGGTAAATATTATGACCCACTTCCTGCAATCCCCACTGACACAGCTGGTGATGCTGCGGCGCAGAGAGGTGTGAAGCCCCAAGTAATTGATGTTGACGCACATTCGCAAGCGGTAAGCTGCCATCGGTCAAGATCACGGCAACGGCGCCAGAGCCACCGGTTAAGGTCGCAAGGGATTGAGCAAAATTCTGCATGGTCGGATCGGCCAGCATATTGTCGATAGTGACATCGACAATATCCCGCGCCGATTCACAGGACACCACCATACCCGCCTTGATTTGCCCGAGTTCAATCCGGTTAGCGATATCTAAAATGCCCGATAACACCCCAAGGCAGGCATTGCTGATATCGTAAATCGCAGTGTCCTTTGACACGCCAAGCTCGGCGGCGATCCGGCAGGCTGTGGCGGGTTCGTGCTGATCCCGGCACACTCCGGTGTAGACCACAGCACCTAAATCGGCGACATCTATTCCCGTTTCAACCATGGCTTTACGGGCCGCTTTAATCGCCCCGTCAGACAATTGATGCCCTTTAGGCCACCAGCGGCGCTCTGTGATGCCAGTCAATGCTGCCAACTGTCCCATTGGAATACGGAACTTTTGATATAAAGGTGCAAGACGAGACTCTAGCTCGCTACTGGAGACCACAACAGGCGCCAGTTCATAGGCCAGGCTATTAATAAATACGCGGGAATATTTCATGAAACTGTTTTATTCGCTCACTAGAATGGCTGACCTAAGGGCCAGCTTTCAGTTGTTATTCGTCATTAATGCGACATTTGAACAAGAAAAGCCCGATGATTCAATAAAAAACCATCTTCAGCGTAAGACTTGTCTCACACTGACTCACATCAGCCTAGGAGCATAGGCACTGGCAAGATCAATTTCAAATTGACTAATACAGAAATAATTCATAAAAAACATTGCTGTACAGCACATTTTAAGACGCTATTTTTTAATCGTCCGATTTTAATGCCAAAATCAGCGCATTTCTCGGCGTGACACTGTTTGCGCAAAATTCACCCACAACAACCCGATAGCCGTGCTCCTGCAAAAAACAGCAGCGATCGAGGATTAACCAGCGCTCGAGTAGGCTGCGAAATAAATGCGCCACTAAATCGATACGTCGAGTCAATCTTTGCCTTTGCCGCCCAAGTTCGAGCCAAGCCGCAAAATCACAATGTTGCGGTATGAGGACAGATTTTTGCTGCGCCGCCCACAGGCAAAAATCGGCAAAACTGCCACTGAGTTGACTCTGTTTTAACGAAGGTAAAGGTAAATATTCATCAATTTGTCGGCATTGGCGTTGCAGTGCATCAAAACCTAAGCGCCACGCGATTTCTTGATGGCGCAGCGCCTGTTGTTTCGCATTAGCAATCACACTCTGCTGCAGTGGCAACTGCAAGTCGTGACGGCTGAGCTTAAGTGTGCTCTGCTGAGCAACTGTCGATAACGGCTGATAATGGCTCGCTTGAATTAAATGATAACAACAGGGGGAAATCGCCAGCGCCCGCGTGCCCGCTTCGGTGGCAAGTTTCAACAGGCGCACATGCAAATCGCCACAGGCATGGAGCGCAACCGCCTGCTGGTGACGCGCCAACGGATTCTCATTGGCTCGATTGGGGCTCTCTTGCCCATCATTTATCCCAGCCTCTGTTAACCCAGTCTCTGTTAATCCAGCCGCTGTTAACCCAGCATCAGTCCCAATAGCAAAGGCATCGGCACAGATAAAACGTTGGGGTAACTGCCATTGCTGCGCAAACGCCTGCCCCTCTTCACAGAGCTTTGCTTGCCACTCGAGGCTGACCACATCGACGCCGCGGGTCTTAGCAATCAATCGGCCTAAGTGCCCCTTGCCCGCACACCACTCCAGCACAGGTAAATCGTACTCGGGTAAATGCTGCACAAAGGCAGTAATTTGCGCCCATTTACGCCCCTTAATGTGGGCGCTGAAATGTGCGCTATCGTCAAATTGAATATCTGGCGTTTGCACTAATGCCGCGTCACTTACCACAGGAGTCGCAGTCAACAAAGACAGATCCCAATCTAGCCCTCGCAGGTGAAGATCTTGGGTTAACGCGGGTAATAGGGCTTTGACTAGCCTATCTTGCTCGGCATCTAGGTTATCGAGTTCGTCATCACTGATGTCCCACAGCCTGAGTGCCAAACAAGGGAAATCCGCCTGCCATGGCAGGACGTTGGTCTCAAAGGCGCGCACTTGCCATAGGGGGCGACTCTGCTCGAGCAATTGATTAATCTGGTTAAATTGCTCTTTATCGCTAGATGTCTTTTGAGGATTTGCTTGATTCACTAGATGCCCGGTATAAAAAATACTTGTCTCAACTTAGGCCAAGGGAATGCGCCCTAAAGATGACTTTATGCGAAAAAATGTTAGTATCGCGGCCTTTAAACACTCAATCATATCGATAACTGAGAAGACTCGGTTAACTAACCATAAGGCTCCAGAGGACACCTATGCTTTCACCCTGCGTTGCCCGCTGCGGCTTAAACGATGAAGACTATTGTATGGGCTGCTTTCGCCATATTGACGAAATTGTCGCCTGGCGCGATGCCAGTGAAGCCGAGCAGCATTCAATCATCGACCAACTTCCGGCCCGCAAGGCGCATTTCGAAGGCGCTGAAAATAGACATATTCTGAGCCGAGCCAAATGGTTAGAAGCCGAAGAGCGCTTAGCTAAAAAATTATAAACCCAAGCTACCTCAAGATACGAGTTTCAGAGCATCTTGAGATCGTTTGGGTATAAACCCGCTCAGCGCTTACTCCAGTTATTTCTTCATCATGGCCTTTAAATCGGCAAAGGGATTGTAGGTCGCCGCCGCTTGCTTCGTTTCTGTGGTGCTACCGTAACGGATCAGTTCTTCAAAGCGGGAATGTTCGTTGTCGTGGCAATACAGGCACAGTAATTCCCAGTTAGAACCGTCGGAAGGGTTGTTATCGTGGTTATGATCTCTGTGATGGACTGTCAGCTCGCTCAAATTTTTCGGGGTAAATTCTCGAGTACAACGGCCACACACCCAAGGATACAGTTTTAACGCCTGTTCGCGGTAACCGCTCTCGCGTTTGGCTTTGTATTCCCGCGCCTCGGCTAACACTTGGTCTAACTTACTCTGGCCTTGATTTGTTGACATGCTCACACCTAACCTAAAAACAACCACTGATAATTTCCCCAAGGATAATCCGAGTTATCACTTGGGGCAATATATCCCGTTTTAGCAAAGCGCCCGCAGCGCCTAAGCCACATGTCCTTGGTCGGCATTAGAAAGGTGCAAATAGTGCAGGTACTTTTCGTACTGGGTCACTATATCCGCTAGGAGCTGCTCTTCGGTATAGCCCATCACATCATAGTGCTGGCCGCCCTGCTCTAGGTAAACCTCGGCGCGGTAGTACAAGGTATTGCCCTGCTCTAATTCTTCACCTACGGGATTCACAATCTCAAAGCAGCGCATACGTACCCCGTATACAAAGGGCAAATGGACTTCATTACTGATCACTAGCCGCACTTTACCGTCTAAATATTCGAGATCGGCCACTATGCCCTTAGTCATAAAGTGCTGACACACCTTAGATAATGCCGGTGTTGCCACATTATTGAGAAAGAGTCGCACGTCTTCTTCGGTTGGATGCGCAACGAGCACCTCAATTCGTTCCTCCCAACGGATGTTCGTTTTGGCGTACTGTACGCTAGTGTTATGTAACTGCATGCTGTTGATCTTCAGCCAATCGTCTTTCAAGGCTTTATAAAGCCCCAAACACATCAATAACATCACACATAAAAATGGCAACGCACTGGCGATGGCCGCCGTCTGCAGCGCCTGTAAACCACCCGCTAAAAGCAGGACTGAAGCCACCACACCTTGGAGTAAGGCCCAAAATACCCGCTGCCAAACGGGGGCGTTATTATCCCCACCCGAGGTCAAATTATCGATCACTAAGGATCCCGAATCAGACGAGGTCACAAAGAAGGTCACCACTAAACAAATCCCTATCCCCGACAATAGGCTCGGAAAAGGCATATGCTCAAAAAATGCAAATAAGGCCACAGGCACATCGGTATTCACGGCATCGGCTAAGTAAGTCGCGCCATGATTCATGATGGCGTCGATGGCGGAGTTGCCAAACACAGTCATCCACAGGAAGGTCAGCGCCGATGGCACAAATAACACACCCACTAAAAACTCACGTATGGTACGACCACGGCTGACACGCGCAATAAAAGTCCCCACAAATGGCGACCAGGAAATCCACCAGCCCCAGTAGAGTAAAGTCCAGCCACCGAGCCAATCCTCCTTGTGTTGATAGGCATATAAGTTAAAGGTTTTATTAACGATATCACTTAGATAACTGCCGGTATTTTGCACAAAGGCCTGCAACAGCATCACGGTTGGCCCAAGGATTAAGACAATAAGTAATAGAATAAGCGCTAGCCCAAGGTTCAGCTCGCTCAGTCGTTTAACGCCCTTATCTAACCCAGAAAACACCGAAAGGGTTGCAAGTAATGTAATACCAATAATCAAAGCGACCTGGACTAAAGTGTTGTTAGGAAAGCTTTTAAACAAATAACTTAGCCCAGAATTGACCTGTAACACGCCAAAGCCTAAGGATGTTGCCACCCCAAACATAGTGCCGAGCACCGCGAAGGTATCGACGCTATGGCCAATGGGCCCATGAATACGCTCACCGATTAAGGGATACAGGGCACTGCGGGGTAATAGGGGCAATTTATGGCGATAGGCAAAATACGCTAGGCTCAGGGCAACCACAGCATAAATGGCCCAGGCGTGGATCCCCCAGTGGAAGAAAGTGATTTTCATCGCCTCTTTTGCCGCGGCGAGGCTCTCAGGTGTGGCATCGGGCGGTGCCAGATAATGCATCACTGGCTCGGCAACCCCAAAAAACATTAAGCCTATGCCCATACCCGCGGAAAATAGCATAGCTATCCAGCTTTTATAGCTATAGTCAGGCACTGAATGATCTGGCCCAAGTTTGATATCACCAAAGCGGCTCACCATCACAAAGATGATGAAAATCATAAAAATAGCGACGCCCAAAATGTAAAGCCAACCGGCTTTAACTTCTATCCATGACTGCATTGATTTAAAAAACAAGTTGGCCTCGGTTGGCCAAATGGCACAGATCATCACCATTAAGATGATGAAAAAGACCGATGAATAAAATACCGGTGGATTGATACTCGATTTAATCGACATGAATACCCCTAGTGGTGACAGGTTTTCGATGGATGACCTCCAGCCTAAGCTCCTAAACTTTAGCCAAACAGTCAACTCACGATCATTCCAACACTCGCGGTATTAAGCACACCCAAAAGCATCAATAACATAGGCAACATTGCTGCAATACCTTGTTATCTCATACTTATATCCAACCGACCTCAATATACGAAGCTATGTAATAAGGTTGTTTGGGTATAGGTATTTAAACGATAAAAACCTGCGCATAGTACCCGTGGCATTTAACACCACAACATAACGCTAAGTTCAGTTGGAATAATCAGCATAAAAAATGGCGACTAACAAAGTCGCCATGCAATTATACCACAAAAGAAGGTTATTTTAACTTTTAATACCAAAACAGCCGTTAAGCAGGTTTAGCGTTAACTGTCGCCGAATGTGGGGTCTGTGAAATGCCCGCCGTTAAATTAAAGCGCATCGCCTCTTCAAACGACCAGTCGACGAGGATCAAATCATCCCGCTTGACTAGGCTCGTAACCCCCGCCATTTGATAGCTTAGCTGGAATAATACCGGCACCCAATCCCCCTCTGGCAACGCATCGAGCAAGGGCTGCGGTGGCGTGTCTGTCATAATAAATCCCACCACAAAACTGCCGTTCGCCTGCCTCACTAACACAGTCTTTTGGCTTGTCGGCTTGCCTTCACGATTCATCAAGGAGGCAATATCGCGGATACTGCCATAAACCGATTTAAACAGTGGGAAGCGCATCAACTGGCGCTCAAGCCAACCATAAAGCCACACAATTGGACTGACTGAAAACAGTAAGCCAACCGCAAAGACTAAGGCCACCACCAGCATAAAACCTAAGCCGACAAACTGTTGGTTAATTCCTACCAACTCTAAAATAAAAATCCCTAAACCATCTAAAGACACAAACAGTGACCAAAACAGCCACAGGCTGAGCGCCATGGGGAGCAAATTCATTAAGCCACGGGCTAAGGTTTTCTTCATTACAGTCTCATTTAATCAACGGGATAAAAAAAAGGCATAAAATATTTACGCCCAAAAACGCGTTAAATGCTACCACAGTGTCACTTTTGCACCAGCACTTGATGTAAGGTAAGGCCAAAGCAAGCCATATAACAATAATTAGCCTTGAGGACAGTAAGATGCGCGTGACCCGCCTAGACCATTTAGTGTTAACCGTAAAAGATATCGAGGCCAGCGTCGCCTTCTATCAGAGCGTATTAGGGATGAAAAAGTCGGTATTTGGTCAAGGCCGCATCGCCTTAGGTTTTGGCGATCAAAAAATCAATCTCCATCAAGCGGGCGCCGAGTTTGAACCTAAAGCCGCCCTCGCCACCCCCGGCAGCGCCGACTTGTGTTTTGTGGTCAGCCACAGCATGGAAGAAGTGATTGCCCATTTAAACGCCCTTCAGGTTGAGATCATTGAAGGCCCAGTACTGCGCACCGGCGCCACCGGCCGGATAAACTCTGTCTATATCCGCGACCCAGATTGTAATCTGCTGGAATTATCCGAATATCTGCCCGCCTGCGCGCAGTAGGTAAAGTGTCATCTGTCAGTTCTGTTAGCAGGATACGAACAGAGCTGTTTCAAAGCGGGGACAGCCACATCTTTTTGTGTTTTTCAACGCCTTCTACTAGGCTTTAAATTATCCTAATTTTGTCGGTGTGGAGTTTGTGATGACCTCGGCCAGAAGACAGTTAATTGATGCCAATGCGACGCCTTTCTATCATGTGATAAATCGCTGTGTTCGTAGGGCTTTTTTGTGTGGAGAAGATAAACTCACTGGTCGTAGTTACGAGCATAGACGTGGCTGGATTGTGGATAAAATCAAAGCCTTGTCCGCTATCTTTTGTATCGATATTTGCGCCTATGCGGTGATGAGTAACCACTATCATTTAGTGCTTAAAATAAATGTCGAGAAGGCGAAATCGTTAACGCAAAAAGACATTATCAGCCGCTGGTGCCAAATCACTAAGGGCCATGCTGTCGCCACTAAGTATATGAATGGTGATGCTTTAATCGACGGTGAAGTCATGCTACTCGATGACTTACTCGCTGAGTGGCATGAGCGTTTATCCAGCATATCTTGGTTTATGCGCTGTTTAAATGAAGAAATTGCTCGTAAGGCCAATCGTGAAGATGAGTGTAAAGGCGCCTTTTGGGAAGGCCGGTTTAAATCGCAAGCGCTGTTAGATGAGCAAGCTTTGCTGGTGTGCATGATGTATGTGGATTTAAATCCAATCAGGGCGGGCATTGCTGACTCTTTGCAATCCTCTGATTTTACATCGATTCAAGAGCGAATTAGCTCGCTAGACCCGCAAGATGACGCTTTTCCCTCACTTAACACTCTGGCTCAATCGGCAAATAAACGACCGCAAACAACACACCTGTCCCTCGCCACATTTGATGGTTCAACACATCTAAGTCAGCAATCTGGTATTCCGTTTCATTTTGCCGATTATCTGGAACTGATAGATTGGACAGGCAGAGCGATTCGCCAAGATAAAAAAGGTTATATCGATAATCAACGACCCAAACTGCTTAATGAATTAGGCATTGCGCCCGATGCTTGGTTGACTTCTGCCAAAGAATTTCGCCGTCAATACAGTGGCATAAGTGGTCGATGGGATAGCATGTGCGAGTTTAAAAAGCAGCACAACAGCGGGAAATGGTGTAAAGGTAAAGCATCAAGCCAAGCGTTACACCCTTAGGCTCATAACGCTCACGATTCAGCTCTTGGGATTATTTTTTTATCCGAAATGAAGATAATTCCGTGACAACTCAGCGCGTTTTTGTCCCAATGCGTTTCGCGTATTTTCTTTAAAACTTACAGGCTACACCGATCTAGGGAATGGTAAGCCACGGCGATTTACGAGACTAGCGTCCACCCCATGGCCGCTTTTTTGCATCCATGCCATGGCTCACCTATCAGCCAGAGCTAACAGCCCTGATGGATTTTTTAATACAGGCATATTTTTTCTAGACACTTGCATAGCAAGATGTGCTTGTGGTTAAGCGACCAGACTTAAAGTTTTACAATTATTTTTAACTTCCCCCTGCTCTACTCCGAAGCTGTAAAGTTAAGTGTCAGTTAGTCGTTACCTATTGTATTTATATATTAATTTTTTAGACTTTATCTTATCCATGGTACAGATTAACCAAAACTGTGCCCGCACCAATGGTCCCAAAACTGGCAGGCGTACAACTTTAGACCTACGTTTAATCTGATTTATCAAATGCAGATAAAAATGGAGGTCAAAGATGAAACTGGCAAAAGTAATTGGCTTATCGGCAGCGGTTATTTCCGGGCTGTTAGCCACCAGCGTGCAGGCTGATGAGGATACCGAGGCTTTCCCCTTGGTTTTTCTTGAGATAAACACAACCAGCGCAGATACCTACTTACAGTACCACGGTAAAGCACTCACCAAAATATCCTCGGGTGTTTATGAGGAATACCGCTGGGGCGGCACCTCCTGTGGCAGTCGAGTGCTGACCGAACAGCATCTAACTGCATTGCAAGGTGCACTAGATAATCCAAATGTGAAGGTGGCATTCCGTTATCAAGATGGTCAGGGTTTATCAAAATGTGTTGTTGGTTTTTCCTTAGTGCGAAAAGGATATGCAGAGTAAATATTCGTCAGGCGAGCCCCGCTGCCAATGACGGAGCGGGTTTCGCAAGCGCGAATTAGTTCGCTAGACCCGCAAGATGACGCTTTTCCCTCAGCTAATAACACACTGACTCAATCCGCAAATAAACGACCTCAAAGTATTAAGTATTTATTTTATATACACTTTTAAAAGCTATAAAAAGCAAAACGCTCCACAGGGACTGGAGAGCGTTTTATTCAGCAAATGGTTTTAACACAACAGGTTAGCGTTTATCTTAACCTTTCATGTCCTTTTCCATATCTTCGTAGGAAGTATGGCGAACGTCTTTGCCTTTGACGTAGTAGATAATGTATTCGCAGATATTTTTACAACGGTCGCCGACACGTTCAACCGCACGGGCCGCCCAAAGCACATCGAGTACATCGGGGATAGAACGTGGATCTTCCATCATGTAGGTCATCAATTGACGGATAATACCTTCGTATTCGCGGTCCAGCTTGGCATCTTCCTTATGCAGTTCCAGTGCGGAATCGGCATCCATACGCGCCAACGCATCGAGGGTCGCATGTAACATACGGGTCGCATGGCGGCCCATATTTTCAATGCTGACCAATAATGGCTGCTGATTATTCAAACGCTTATCTAATGCGGCTTTGGCAATACGCACACAGGCATCACCGATACGCTCAAGATCGGCAATCGATTTGGAAATGGCGATGATCAGACGTAGGTCGCTCGCCGCAGGTTGACGCTTAGCGATGATGCGGGTGCATTCTTCGTCGATAGAGACTTCCATGCCATTGACTTTATGGTCGCCATCGATCACTCGCTGGGCAAGCTCGGCATCTAAGGTACTTAGGGCATCGATAGCTTGCTCTAACTGACGTTCAACCAAGCCGCCCATAGCGAGGACGCGGTTGCGGATATCATCTAGCTCAGCGGTAAACTGCCCTGAGATGTGCTTACTTAAATTCATATTTTCCATTTGGCCAACCTTTTACTCAACTGTTTCAAGGTCTAGGCTCTCGCCTAGACAGTGGCGTTTATTTGATCACTGATTAACCGTAACGGCCGGTAATGTAGTCTTCGGTCTTACGTTTTTTCGGCGTAGTGAAAATGGTATTGGTATCGGCGTATTCCACTAATTCGCCCATATACATAAAGGCGGTTTGATCCGACACCCGCGCCGCCTGTTGCATGTTATGGGTAACGATAACCACTGTGTATTTGGTTTTTAGCTCGGTGATCAGCTCTTCAATCGTCAAGGTTGAGATCGGGTCAAGGGCCGAGGTGGGCTCATCGAGCAATAACACTTCTGGCTCAATCGCAATCGCGCGGGCAATCACCAGACGTTGCTGCTGACCGCCAGATAAACCAAAGGCGTTATCGTGCAGACGGTCTTTCACTTCGTCCCAAATCGCTGCGCCGCGCAGTGAACGCTCCGCCGCCTCATCTAATTCACGACGATTATTAATGCCTTGCAAGCGCAGGCCATACACTACGTTCTCATAAATCGACTTAGGGAATGGGTTTGGACGCTGGAACACCATGCCTACGTTGCGGCGCAGTGCGGCCACATCGATTTTCTTGTCGTAAATATTCTGACCGTGCAGCAATATTTCGCCGTCGATATGGCAGTTATCGACTAAGTCGTTCATGCGGTTAATGCAGCGCAGTAAGGTGGATTTACCGCAACCGCTGGGGCCGATAAACGCCGTCACTTGCTTCTTGGGGATCTTCATCGACACATTAAACAGCGCTTGCTTATCACCATAGCGCAGGTCTAAGTTACGGATCTCCAGAGCGGTATCGCTTTGGCTTAAGTTAGCTAAATCGAAGTTATTGGTTTTCATTGCTGTCGAATCTATAGAAATCATATTCAGTCCTAATACTTTCAGGATAATCGCTGATTAATGCTCAAGCGAACGATATTTTTCACGTAAGTGGTTACGCACACTAATGGCCGTCAAGTTCAGCGCGACAATCACTGTCACTAGCAAGAAGGACGTTGCGTATACCAGAGGACGTGCCGCTTCAACGTTAGGACTCTGGAAGCCCACATCATAAATATGGAACCCTAAGTGCATGAACTTACGTTCTAAATGCACAAACGGGAAGTTTAAATCTAATGGTAATGTCGGCGCGAGTTTCACCACCCCCACCAGCATTAACGGAGCCACTTCACCGGCGGCGCGGGCAACCGCTAAAATAAGCCCAGTCATAATCGCAGGGCTCGCCATGGGGATCACAATCCGCCACAGGGTTTCTGCTTTAGTTGCACCAAGCGCCAAACTGCCTTGACGCACAGCGCTCGGAATACGGCTCAAACCTTCTTCGGTCGAGACTATCACCACAGGCAAGGTCAAAATCGCTAGGGTTAATGCCGACCAAATCACCCCTGGCGAACCAAAGGTCGGTGCCGGTAATGCCTCGGCATAGAATAACTGGTCGATTGAACCACCCATCATATAAACGAAGAAGCCTAAGCCAAACACACCGTACACAATCGATGGCACGCCCGCTAAGTTGATCACCGCAATGCGGATCATCTTAGTGATAGGGCCTTTCTTCGCGTATTCATGCAAATAGATGGCGGCGACAACCCCAAATGGCGTCACTATGACCGCCATCAGTAACACCATGAAAACAGTGCCGAAGATAGCCGGGAAAACACCGCCCTCAGTGTTGGCCTCACGGGGGTCATCCACCAGAAAACGCCCCATGCCAACAAACCAATGGCTGATTTTGCCCATTAAACCTAAGTGATTGACATAGCTGACATCTAGCACTGTATCTAGCTTAAGTTCGACCTCGACGCCGCGCATATCGCGGACAAGCACAGAGTCACGGGCCGCTTCGTCCCGCAGGGCGAATAGCTCTTTCTCCAGCACGAGGTAATCTTGTTGCAATGCCTCCTTCGCCGCAGCCAGCTCTAACTTACGGCTGTCGGTAAGTTCCCCATCTAGCTCGTAACGGCGCTCTTTTAAACGCAGTTTTTCAATCGCATAGTTAATAGTGCCAATATCTTGCTTCTGCAGTTTTAACGCTTTATCCGATAACGCCACAGCGCGCTCAATATGTTCCTCTAGGGAGGATTCAATGGCATCGTTCACTAGATCTAAACGTTTGCCATTTTCAATCACGGCCACGGGATAACCGTAAAAGTTACCGTTTTTGGCCCGCTCAATCATGGCAACGTCGCTAGGCGTTGTGCGGCTAAGAATATCCGTCGCTAATATCCAGCGGAAATCTAGACCGACAAATTCACGGTTACCGGTTTTGACTAAGTAACGCGTCACAAACTCGCCAGGGTCTTGCTTAAACACATGTCCGGCGGCAATCAAACGCTCGCTGGGGACTTCTTCCCTATCATAGATTTCACCGATTAAGGTCGAACGGTTTCCGCTGCTATCTTCAAGTTCCCATTGATAAATATCCGCAGGCCAAAAATAGCTTAATCCGCGCCATGCAATCAGCAGTAATAAGCCTAGTACTGCAATCAAACTGATGCTCACCGCGCCGCCCGTCATCCAAATCCATGGCGAGCCTGATTTTACCCACTTACCCATTGCACAAACCTCTCAAGGTCACTGGCGAAATAGTATTTAAAGTCATTATCTTATCTCCGTTACAGCGAGCTATAGCGTTCACGTAGACGCTGTCTCACCACTTCTGCAATGGTGTTAAAGAAGAAGGTAAAGACGAACAGCACAAATGCCGCGAGGAAGAGCACCCGGTAATGCGAGCTACCGATAGCCGACTCTGGCATTTCCACCGCGATATTAGCCGCCAGGGTACGCATACCTTCAAACACGCTCCATTCCATGATGGCGGTGTTGCCCGTTGCCATTAACACGATCATAGTTTCACCCACTGCGCGGCCAAGGCCCATCATCACCGCCGAGAAAATCCCCGGACTTGCGGTGAGCAAAACCACCCGAGTCAGTGTCTGCCAAGGCGTTGCGCCCAAGGCCAAACTGCCGTTGGACAGGTGGCGAGGCACAGAGAAAATCGCATCTTCGGCAATCGAGAATATCGTTGGGATCACCGCAAAGCCCATGGCAATACCCACCACCAGCGCGTTACGTTGATCGAAGGTGATGCCTAACTCGTTGGTGATAAATTGACGAGTGTTACCATCAAATAGCGCCACTTCGATCATGGGGCTTATCGCAAAGGAGAACCAACCCACAAAACAAATCACTGGGATCAGCATCAGCTCTTGATAAACCTCGGGTAAACGTTGTTTCCATCTGCCGGGCAACTTGCTCCAGCCATAGGCAGAGGTCAAGATGGATGACGGCAACAGGATGAGCAAAATCAGGATCCCCGGTAGGTGCTCCTCAATCAGTGGCGCTAACCACAGACCCGCTAAAAAGCCGAGGATAACCGTCGGTAAGGCTTCCATAATTTCGATTGTCGGTTTAACAAGGCCGCGCACTTTGGGCGACATAAAATAAGCGGTATAGATAGCGCCAGCGATGGACAAAGGCACGGCAAATAACATGGCATAAAACGCCGCCTTCATAGTACCGAAGGCCAATGGCATTAGGCTTAACTTAGCCTCAAAATCATCGCTGCCCGAGGTGGATTGCCACACAAATTTAGGCTCTGGATATCCCTCGTACCACACCTTATTCCACAAGGCACTCCAAGAAACCTCAGGGTGTGAGTTCTCCACATGGAAAATATTCAGCTTTTTATCGGCCTCGACAACTATGCCGTTAGAGCGCGGAGTAAAGCCCATCACACCGGGATTTTTAATATCAAACTTTTCATCAAACAGTTCACGTTGGCTCGTAGTGTAAAGCAGGGACAATTCGCCCTCAGGGCTAACTACGGCAAAACTCTTACGGTAAAACTCGGAGGCAATAGACGCGATAGGCGCTAGATCGTTAAATTCACGAATTTCTTGGTATAAACGCCCTTTTGGACCATTCACTTGGAAATACTGAGTCACTACGCCAGTGTCATAACTGACCAGAATAGAGCTCGCCCCTGCAAGTAAAGCAATATTATTGACCTTAGACTTATCCTTTTCCGCATCAATCACTTGCATTAAATCAATGCTTTCTGCATCACGGATATTATAGATAAACACTTTATTGCCCATTTGCAGCATCAGTTGACGCTGATCAGGGGTCATCAATTGATGTGCCACTTTCTTTGGTGCATCGGGAATGACGGTGTTAGTTGTGGTCCATTCCACTTCTTCGGTCATCATATTTTCTTGACCTTCGAGGCGGCTCAAACGCCAAACACCCTGATCATCCTGATAGGCAAAGCTCATTTTGTCTGAGGTATAGGTAAAGCTCAGTTTATGGAGCCCACTGCCAGACTCATCCACAGTAATAGGGGTTTCACCGGCGGGATAACGCAATTTAGGGGTGATTAAGCGTTTGTTATCGGGATACGTTAAACCAAACTCAATGCCTATCACGAGCGCCTGACCATTGCTTAAACCCAGGGCAAAACGCTGTTCACTCGGCGCGGCAACGCTGGCAGTGGTAACCGTCACGCCCGCAGGCAACGACGGAGTAAAGCTAGAAACTAGGCTACCGTCGATAACGCTGTAAAAGTCGACTTGGCCGTCAACGGCCACACGGTATAGCACCTCATTCTGCTCATCGGCGCCCACCATTAAGGTCGCTACCTCGGCATGCTGATAGCCCACACTCTTAACGGGTGTGACATCTGCACTATCGAAAATGGGTTTTATCACGTACAACAAATAGAAGAAAATCAGCAATAGGGCTACAAACACCATAGTGCCGCCAATAGTGACTCCGACTTGAGCCGCTTTATCCTTAAATGCCCTGCGACTTGAACGCCCGCCTTTAAGCATACTGTGCGGTGCAGAACCAGGTTGAGTGACCTGACTTTCCATTAAGAACCTCTATTATTAAAGCCTGTGAGTTTTTCGCTAGGATCCGTAAACTGCTATGCTTACACTGTTTGAACGTAAACTGAGCAATAACAACATCCTTCATTCTAAGTGCGTTGGATTATATGACGCAAAGATGACAGTTGTGTTACACCCAGTTTTAAAACAGGTGCCTTTTGCAAAAATATAGGAGTCATTTGCCATGCTACGATACTTAATAACACTTCAAGCACCTGATAGAAAAGGATTAGTAGAGCAAATTGCCCATGCGGTAAGTCGTCATGGTGGCAACTGGCTTGACTCCGAGCTGCGCCATATCGACGGGGTTTTTGCCGCCATTTTACTACTCGAAATCCCCTCAATGCGGATGGATGAGTTGATTGAGGCCCTAGAATGCATAGACAATCTCAGCCTTACCTACTCCAAGACCGCCATAGTCCCAAAACCCATTAAGCGCTTAACCTATAGCCTAGTAGCCTACGATAGACCCGGATTAGTGCTGGATATTTCGAATAGGATCACGGCGCTGGGGATCAATATTGAGCAATTTAGCAGCCAATTTGAAACCGCAGGTCACACTGGAATTGCCCTCTTTAGGGCGACTATCGGTCTTGGACTGACAGATCTTGCCCAAGAGGACCAACTGGTGCAATCCCTCTATTCCCTCGGTGACGATTTAGTGCTGGATAAACTGAGCCGCTAAAGGCGCCCTACTCCACGAAGATACAAGGCTGGGGCTCAATCGCCGGATAAAACGCCGCGAATAAAATCGCGGCGTTTTATCCGATAAATTAACTGATTTTCTCGTGCCTAGACTTGATCAAATACCGCAGCGGCACTTGGGATATCAACATACCAAGCAACATTAAGGCACAGCCAAACAAGGCGCGGATCCCTAAGCTTTCCCCTAAGAATAGAATGCCGCCTATGGCCGCAAATACGGTTTCCAAGCTAAGAATAATCGCGGCATGGGCGGGATGGGCATGCTTTTGCGCCAAAACCTGCAGTGTGTAGGCTATACCCACCGAGATCAGCCCCGCATAGGCAAGCGAACCCCAGGCCGCCAGCACACCATCGAGGGTCGTCACCTCAATCACCGCCGACACCATTAGGCTGAGTACGCCGCAGACCAAAAATTGCATCATCGCCAGCAACACAGGGGAAATTCGCTTAGCGAAATGATCAACGGCTAAAATGTGCAGCGCCCAAAAGAGGGCGCCGACTAGCTGCAGCGCATCGCCATAACCTATGGTCATGCCCTCTTTAACACTTAAAAAATACAGGCCAAGCGCAGCAATGGCACAGCCTACCCAAGTATTAGCGCCCGTGGCATGTTTAAGTGCCAACCCCAAGATCGGCACTAACACTATATATAAGCCGGTGATAAATCCGGCATTCGCCGCCGTGGTATAGAGTAAACCCACCTGCTGAAATGACGCCCCCGCAAATAACAGTAAGCCCACGACACCACTGCCAATGGCAAACTCCTTGGGTGTGCTCACATGGATTTTATGTTGTCTATGTAAAAACCAGACTAATGGCACTAGGGAGAAGGTGCCAATAAGAAAGCGCAACCCATTAAAGGCAAAGGGTGAGAGATGTTCCATGCCTAAGGTTTGAGCAACAAATCCAAAGCCCCAAATGGCGGCGGCAAGCAGTAATAACAGGTTGGCAGACAAGATAAAACCTCGGCATTCAAAGGGATCACAAGATTACCCAGATGCGGGAGTCTTGTCCAAATATGTTGCAACTAGGTACTTAACCCATTTCTGGAATGGTTACTTTTTAGCACGCAACTGCAAGCTCTTAGCTTGGCTGAGGATCTCATTTAAAAACACTGAATCAGTTTGCTTCGCCAGTGATACCGCCTCACTTATCGGCTCATTTATCGAAAAGCCTATCTAAACTGGCTTGGATAATCTTGTATACTGCACGCCAAGCAATAACGAACGCACAAAATTCGCTAATGATGTCCTTATCTGACTCAGGACATTATCAAAACTAGGAATACCCATGTTAGGAACGCTAAAAAAAATGCGCGCACATTTAGATGACGCGCAGCTAGTGCAATATCAACTGGTTGTCGGTGATGGATTATTACCGCTCAATCCATTGATTGGAAAACAATTAACTTTAACTCACACGGGTAATATCTTCTGCTGTAACTGCGGTAAAAAAACCAAGAAAAGCTATTCCCAAGGCCACTGCTTTGTCTGTATGCAAAAACTCGCCAGTTGCGATATGTGCATCATGAAGCCAGAAACCTGTCATTTCGATCAAGGCACTTGCCGGGAGCCAGAGTGGGCCCAGAGCCATTGTTTTGTGCCGCATTATGTTTATTTGTCTAATACCTCGGGCATCAAAGTGGGTATCACCCGCCATACGCAGCTACCCACCCGCTGGATAGACCAAGGGGCCACCCAAGGTTTACCGATATTTAAGGTCGCTACTCGGCAAATTTCTGGCCTAGTGGAAGTGGAACTGGCGAAACTGATTAACGACAAAACCCATTGGCAAGCGATGCTCAAGGGCCACGCCGAGGATATAGATTTAACCGAAAAGGCGGCAGAACTGATCCCCCTGATTGAGGCTAAGTTGCACGAAATCGGCATGCAAAAAGGGGATTACAGTATCGAGCGCTTGCGGGCAGAGATCCAAGCCATTCATTATCCGATTGACGCTTTCCCGAAAAAAATCACCTCCCATAATTTTGACAAGGAAGCCGTTGTCAGCGGGATTTTGCAGGGCATTAAAGGCCAATATTTAATCTTCGATACCGGTGTGATTAATATCCGTAAATTTAGCGCCTATGAAGTGAGTGTGGCATTAACTGACTGATATAAGTTAAAATTCATGTCAAATGAGTGTGTTGGAATCCATTATGGCTGTCAGCACACTCATTACTAAACCGTTAGATGACAGTAGTAAAGCGTCTAGATAGCTTAAGTAGAACGTCGATATGCTGAACGACATGCAGAGAATAGAACCTCAACAGGCTCATACCCAAAACATTGGTGCAGTCCCAGTATTTAGCACGATTGATTACCCTCATCTTGCAATAACTCATTAGCACTCACGCCCTGCGTTCATATGGATGAAAATGGCGCTCGGCTTCTCCACGGTAAAAATATTTATATGGAAAATACTTTATGAAACAAGGACCTCAAAATTTTATCCGTCGCTGTGCATTCCAGCAAAAATTACGTAGTAAGCAATCTGGAATATTTTTGCTCTTGATAATCCCGCTGATAATAGCAAGCGGCCCTTGGAAGGAATTGACGGCATCGCTATCAGAAGAACCATGGGATATAGGATTTACAATTGTTGTCGTTTTAGCCGTTGTGGTGGCATTTTTCTTCGTCTTCATGATCATTTCTGAATCGATAAGACTAGGCAAAGCCGCTAAAGATGAACAGAGGAAATTTGCCGAAGCGGGACCTGATGGCTATTACATCGATATCTATCAAGAAGGCCTCATTTTTCATGTTTACGATGCCGAATTTCATCTTTTTGAAATGAAGCAGCAGTTTGTCCCTTTGGATGAGATTGCCAGTACAAAATACTCAAAACGCAGAGGCATACGCACCTTGACGATCAACTTTACCCACATTTCCGGCCAAGTGTCGTTCACGCCTAGGGAAATAAATGTGGATGATTTTGATTTTATAAAGGAATTTCTTGAGACTCATATATCCAACCGAGGGAAAAAGCCAGCTTAAGATAGGCTGGTTAATTAAACATAGGCGCGCTGCGTTGTGTACAGCTTAGGCCTCACGCAACGCGCGCTATTATTGGACAAGCTTGGTTTAGAGGAGTGTGCAAGAGGATGCACTAACCGACTTGCGCTGGCATATAGACAAGTTCCCAGATATGCCCATCGGGATCTTCAAAGCCATGGCCATACATAAAACCTTGCTCCTTGGCTTCACGGTAGGCTTTGCCGCCATGTTGCTCTGCGAGCTTCACCAGTTGGTCGACACGCTGCCGACTTTCACAGTCAAGACAGTTGAGCACCTCAGTAATAGAATGGGCATCGGCAATGGCCTTATCCGTAAAACCTGAGAAAAACGGCTTAGCCAGCAGCATCACAAAAATATTGTCCGCAATAACGACGCAGGCAGCCTGCTCATTGCTGTATTGCTCATTGATACCAAAACCCAGGCCGGAGTAAAAAACCCGTGATTTCTGAACACTTTCAACCGCTAAATTAACAAAGATACTTTGCGCCATCATAATCTCCCTTTATAAATCCTCAGCGGGCGTAACATCCCAGTCCTGTAAAATGCCTGTAATCTGTAGGTTCAGTGAACACTCTACCAATAATTACGGCATCCTAAACTCGTGTTCCCGCAAGATCATAAGGCGAGTATCTTACTCGCCTCACGACTGTCGCCTTATGCCTGCCACCTTACTAATGCCACTTATAAACAGTGCCAAGATAACAGCGCCGAGATAACAGTGCTATTGCACCGCTTGGGTTGCAGGTAGCGATAACAACATTTCATCGACTAATCCATCAAACCTCTCAGTAAGCTCATCCATATCTTTAATATTGGCAAAACCTTGGGCTAATACCCGCCACACCATTTCATAGGGTTGTCCGGCAACGCCAATAGGCCTAAAAAAGCTGATCAGAATCGAACCTTTATCATATTTTTTAGTATTTACCCCCTCGGTCGATAGGCCTGCGACAAGCCCCGCCGCGGCTAAAATTTGCTCATCCGTCATTTCAGTTCCCATGGCGACACCAAACCCCACCTGGAAATCCGCCAACAGTGGATCTTCAACCCAGCGATATCCCTTACTCAGCATGGATTTTTTGAGGGTATCTTGCATATGTTTCAATACGACTTGCTTATCCAAGCGGTCGTCAACAAAGATTTTTTGCAACTGCGGATGCCAACTGTAGGTCATGGCAGATGACGGTAGCTGACTCAGATCGCCCGACATGACTATAGTGGTTCTGAGCGGCTGTGCATTGTCATCCATACTCACACAGGCCGTAAGACTCAGTAGGCCACACACGAGTAATACGAATTGGCGGCAAACTTGCTGTAGTGCACTCATACTCTTGCTCCCTTACCTCTATTATTTTTGAAAACTTAAGGATAGTTGTTATTTCTAAGACCGAAAGTCAATATGCATCATAGTGTTAAATCCATTTATCCCGATAGGGTATCGCCTAAACATATTTTGTTATTATTTTTACTTTATAAACTCATTCTGTCATATAGGCGCGGTGCTCTTTAACCGCTAGAATGCTTCGCCTGCAACGGCTCAGGATGGTGGATTGCGCTATTGCCGGCGGTTAAATGACTGGCAGTTAAATTCCAGACAGTTAATTTGCAGACGGCTACATCCCCTTAAATCACAATGCCATAAAATCAAAACCAAAGGTGTGAGATCTATCTATGGAGTTAATACTCGCTATCGCGCTGTTTGCCTTTTCTTCGGGGATCACCCCAGGGCCGAACAATATAATGTTAATGACATCGGGCGTGAATTTTGGGGTTAAACGCAGTATTCCGCATTTGATGGGCATCAGCCTTGGCTTTCCGACCATGATCCTCGCCATAGGCTTAGGCTTAAGCGCACTGTTCCAAGCCTATCCTATCATTCACCAAATCATTAAAGTCGTTGGTATAGGTTACCTTTTGTATCTCTCTTGGCTGATTGCCAACAGCAGTAGCAAGATGGAAGGTAAAACCGTGGCTAAACCCTTTAGTTTTATTCAAGCGGCGGCCTTTCAGTGGGTGAATCCTAAGGGTTGGATCATGGCCGTGGGCGCGATTGCCACTTTTACCTCAGTGCAGCAAGATTTAACCCCGCAGATAATCACTATTGCGATGGTATTTTTATGTGTCGCCTTCCCCTGCGCCGTGGTTTGGCTGGGGTTTGGCGTGGCCCTTAAACGCATTTTAAAAAATGAGCGCCAACAGAAGATCTTTAATATCACTATGGCAGTCTTGCTTGTGGCGTCTATCATCCCTATGATCGCCCCCTAGTTTTTTATGCCAGCAGTAAAACCCAGAGCCCAAATCCACTATGAATGAACTTGACCTGATCACGCAACAAACCGATAACTGGGTCAAAAAAGTGATCATGAAATACAATATTTGCCCCTTCGCCAGACGAGAAGTCGAGCGTGGCAGTATTCGCTATCATGTGATGGAGCAGACTAAGGTTAAGCTTGTGCTTAAGGCATTGATCGAAGAATGCCAATATCTCGACACGCACCCCGAAGCCGAAACCACGCTGTTTATTCTGCCCCGAGGTTTTGAGGGCTTTTATGCCTTCCTCGACCTTGTCGATCTGGCCAATGACGAGTTAATCGACAACGAATATGAAGGGGTTTATCAACTCGCCACCTTCCACCCCGATTACTGTTTCGATGGTGAACCACAGGACGCCCCGGCCAATTTTACCAACCGCGCGCCCTACCCAACCCTGCATATTATCCGCGAAGCCAGCATGGAGTTAGCCTTAGCCAGCTATACCGATCCCGAATCTATTCCAGAGCGCAATATCGCCTTTTGCGAGCGCAAAGGTAGCGACTTTTTCGTTAAGTTGTTAGCAGAGTGCATGGGTAAATAACCTGCATTGATTATTTAGATTGCTTATTTAGATCACTTTTTAAGCCCGCCAATCCCAAGCATCCCAAGAGCTAATGCATTAAAAATCCATTAGCTTCATATGCTTACCTCAACACGCTACAACCAAACCCCTATTTATCCCCCATAAAATCTGTCACTATTTTTTTACACCCTCGTGATGTTACACTTTTGTACAAGTGTTATTTATTTGTTAATTAATTTCCCCTGTGTTAGTTTGCAATTTCCTAAGTACTCAGACTTTAGTCGCAGCATAGGGATGCAGCTAGATATTCCATGCAGCTTAGGACTTATAACTTTGATAACAAATGGAGCAAGAACAATGAAATTAACCAAAATTGCCAGTGCCATCATCGCTTTATCTGTTGGCGTTATCGCCCAAGCACAAGCCGATGACAATCGTTATGTCATTCAAGTTGAAGCGGGACACAAGGGCGTCGTTAAGGCACTCGCTAAAAAATTAGGCGGCGAAATCAAACTCGAAGGGGATGAGTTTATTGCGGCGACTTTTGCAGGGAAAGACCTAGCGCAAGTGAAAGGACTACTGAATAACCCACATATTACCCTAATTGAAGAAGACGTCCGTCGTCAGCCAATGGCGCTATATAACGACGATGCGGGCAACCCAATGACACAGCAAGTGACGCCCTATGCCGTATATCAATCCCGTGCAAATCAAGTGACTTTCAATCCAAATGCGGGCATTAAGGTCTGTGTTATTGACTCAGGTTTAGACAACTCAAACCCAGATTTCAACTGGAATAACATCACAGGCGATAACGATTCAGGTACTGGCAACTGGTTCCAAAACGGTGGCCCACATGGAACTCACGTCGCCGGCACCATTGGCGCGGCAGATAACAACATAGGTGTGGTCGGTATGGCACCTGGCGTACCTATGCACATTGTTAAAGTATTCAATGCATCCGGTTGGGGTTATTCATCTGACTTAGCCTATGCGGCGAACAAATGTAGCAATGCGGGCGCGAACATTATTAGCATGAGCTTAGGTGGCGGCGCGGCAAACAATACCGAAAAGAACGCCTTTGATGCCTTTACCGCCGCAGGTGGTTTAGTGGTCGCTGCCGCGGGTAACGACGGTAACTCTGTACGCTCATATCCTGCGGGTTACCCATCGGTCATGATGATTGGCGCCAACGATGCCAATAACAATATTGCCGATTTCTCACAGTTTCCAAGTTGCGTGAGCGGCCGTGGTAAAAAAGCCGTCAACGACGATGGTATCTGTGTTGAAGTCACCGCTGGCGGTGTCGATACCCTCTCAACCTACCCTGCTGGCATGGCAACCGCGTCAACCTTAACCGCCGATGGCGCAGCTGTAACCTCATCTGCAATGGAAAACGCAGGTTCAGCATCGGGCAACACTTATTTTATGGGCACAGCGCAAGCCGTTGATTCTGGCGCTAACGGTAAAGTCTGTGTTATCGACCGCGGCGTGATCTCCTTCCACGATAAAGTGCTGAACTGCGAAAACTCAGGCGGTGTGGGTGCAATCCTGATCAACAATGAAGCGGGCATGCTCTACGGCACTCTGGGTGATACCAATGCGACTTCTATTCCTGCAGTGGGCGCGGCATTAGAAGACAGAGCAAACTTGCTGGCAGCGCAAAATGCCACTGTCTCTATCGATTCAGTGGATTATGGCTTTATGAGCGGAACCTCAATGGCAACACCTGCGGTATCTGGTATGGCTGCACTGGTATGGTCTAACCATTCACAATGTACTGGTACCCAAATTCGTAAGGCGTTAAAAGCGACCGCTATGGATGCGGGTGCCGCAGGCAAAGATAACTACTTTGGTTACGGTATTGTCAACGCACAAGCCGCCAATGCCTACCTCACCACCTATGGCTGTTCAGGTAAATAATCACCTGACAGCATAAGGACAATGTTCTAGCAGCAAACACCAGCACTTGTGCTGGTGTTTTTATGTTGGAATAAACTGGTAGCCTTGGAATCCATCAATTAGTGCTCTCATTCCAGTGGATGCTTAAGCCAACTTCTGATACCCCAGAGCTTTCAAGAAAAAATCCAGATCTCTCATTTTTCGTGCCGAGCAAGCATTGAGATTGCAAATATGATGTCTACTTAAAATTCATCTTCCCACGGCAGTTCTGGCAATTTATCCAAGTTTTGATTGTAACGCTGAGGGTTAAATTCCTCTTCGTTTTGAAGTACACCAAATATTTCAATCGATAAGGCACAGGCGATATATTTTATTGATTCCTTTCGACTTATGCCCAAAGATTTTAGTCGTTTTAATGTTTGTTTTACCTTAGGTGGATCATTATTTTTTATTTGCTGTTCTACGGCGTCTAAGATGGCTTTTCCTGCTACTGAAGGTGCTTCTTGATTCATAGTGTTGGCTTCTCCAAAGCTTTAAAAACGGCTTAAAAACGCTAAAACTACACCCTTAATCCCCATACCTCAAAGGCATCGCGGCTCAGTTGGTCCCTAAAATCGGGGTGGGCGATGGCGATCAAGGCTTGTGCCCGCTCGCGCAGGCTGCGGCCGCGCAGATTGGCGGCGCCGTATTCGGTCACAATATAATGCACATGGGCCCGAGTGGTGACCACACCCGCACCCGGGGATAACACAGTGGCGATACGGGAAATAGTGCCCTCCGCGGCGGTGCTTGGCAGGGCAATCACAGAGCGACCGCCTTCGGATAAACAAGCGCCGCGAATAAAATCCATCTGTCCACCGACGCCGGAATAGATTTTAGTGCCAATGGAATCGGCGCACACTTGGCCGGAGATATCCACCTGTAACGCCGAGTTAATCGCCATCACATTGGGATTTTTTCGGATAATGGAAGTGTCGTTCACTTGCTCTATATCCATAAAAATCACCCCGGGATTATCGTCCACATAGTCGTATAATTTCTGACTACCAAGGGCAAAACCTGTCACCAATTTACCGGGATAAAAACGCTTCTTGCTGTTGTTAATCACACCCTTTTCAACCAGTTGCAGTATACCGTCAGAAAACAGCTCAGTATGAACGCCTAAATCCCTATGCTCGGTTAAGCAAGATAACACCGCATCGGGAATCGCGCCTATGCCCATTTGCAGGCAATCGCCATCGCGCACCAACTGGGCGACATTTTTGCCTATCGCCAAACTCACGGCATCGCCCGTGCCGAAGGAATGGATTGGCAGGGCCGCACTTTCTTCATACACGGCGGCAAAACGGTCGATATGGATAAAGCCATCGCCGTGGGTGCGTGGCATTTGCGGATTAATATGGGCGATGATCTTGCCTGCCACTTGGCAGGCGGCGAGTGTCGCTTCGACCGAAATCCCCAGCGAACACATACCATGCCTATCCGGCGGTGAGACTTGAATAATCGCGGTATCGATTTTTTGCTCACCGGAGCGAAACAGCTTAGGGACCTCAGAGAGAAAAATCGGCACATAATCCGCATCACCATTTTGCAGCAAGGCCCGCGTCGGCACGCCACCAAAAAAGCATCGATGGCGTAAATGTCCCTTTAAACTTGGATGACTTAAGGATTCAGCACCCTCGGTATGTAATTGTAATAATGTGAGATTATCTTTAGTGAGCGCGTGCTTGGCCAGCGCATCGAGTAGCACTCGTGGGGTTGCCCCCATGGAATGGGTCCACAGCGTCTCGCCGCTTTGAATTAACGCAACCGCATCGAGCGCACTGTTATATTTGATTGGAGGCATACTGAACGTCCTGGGATAACCGAGCTTGGCTGTATAGGGCAAATGCGAGTTAAGCATCATTTATTCAACATCTTACCCAAAGTGTTTACCTTTAACTTTGCGTTATATCAAAGGGGGGCTCGCAAGGCATATTTTGTAAGCCATATATTGTAAAACATAGTGAGCCTTCGACTTATGCGAAAAGGCTTAGGTAAAAATAGGGATAAAGCTTATCCCTATTCGTAGACACTGATGACTTAATCCGCCAGCGCCATTGGCCTTTGCTGTTCATTGCCCATGGCAATTAACTTGGGTTCGCTGCCCTGGGCGGCACTGAAATCGGCCTTTGTCTGCCAGCCAAAACCATTGATGGCGATCAGTGATTGCGCCACTGGGCCACCTAAGGTATTGCCAGGCCCGAGCACGATCACTTTATCGGGGGCAAATTCTTTTATTGCCACGGCAACTGCCTTAGAAAAATCATAGGGCTCAACTACTTGTTCGCCTAAAGTGTACTCCCTCAGTTTGGCCGTATCTGTACTGTATTGCGTCCAGATCTGACCTCGGCCGTCCACCAGCGGGACCTTAGGCGTTTGAAACAGGCTCAAGGGCAGCTGGGCAAACCCCTTGTTTGATACCCCATGCAACAGGGGCGAGTGGAATGCGCCGTGATTATATAAACGCATCGGATAGCGTTCATCGAGCGGGGGTAACTGCTCCTCGGCGAGTTTAAGCCCTGCCTCATTGCCCGCCAACACGCGATAACCGCCAAGGAAGATAGAAGTAAACAGCTCACAGCCCTCATGGCGATTAACATCCGCAATCACCTTATCGAGCAGTGCGGTTTTAGTCGCATCTCGGCGCCACTGTTCATCCATTTCAGGATAGATCAATTGGCCGCCAATTAAGCCCTCGGACATCATGGAGCCCATAGTGTTGATCACTTCAATGGCGGCCTCGGGTGTCAATGCCCCCGCTAACGCCAAGGCGATATACCAACCCATGGAATTTCCCGTCACTGCGACTATCTCAAACTGATCTGTGTCTATATCCATAAAATCCGCCATGGCACAGGCGTAGATCAGGGCCGAGGCGTTTTCCCCCGGAGTGTGCAGTTTGAATGAATACTTGGCTTCGGCATCTAAGGCGGCAATACCCACTTGGCCTAGGGCTTTGCGATATACATCAATATCGGCAATAAACTCTTGTTTATCAGTATGAAAGCGAGCCAGATAACCGAGTTCTTCCTTGTTGTAACAGCCGCGTCCCGGCGCGATAACCACGACACGTTGCTTAGGCTTAGCGCCGTCTATCGATATGGCACTCATGGTTGCACCTCCCTCTCAATTATCTCCTCCCTTTCCATTAAAGGCGTCACATTCGACGCCCTCTTTAATGTGCTTTGGCCCTGTGGCCTGACTAAGGCCAACGCGGCACTGACTATGCCCTCGACACTCGGCAGCGGCAAGGTCGCGGCATCCGCGAGCGGAATAAAACAATCTTCGGCGTTTAAGCGCAGGATCGGCGGACAATGGGCACCTAAGTGCTCGTGTAAGCTAGTGTAGATGGCCTCACTCACAGATCCGCTGCGACGGCATTCGTCGACAATTAAGATATGTTCACATTGGCCCGCCGCATTGGCGATGGCCTGTTCATTGAGTGGCACCAAATAACGTAAATCGAGGACAGTGCAATCGATACCCTGCTCGCTTAAGCGCTGTTCAGCCTGCCTGCTGAGGTAATAACCATTGCCATAGCTGATGATACACAGGCGCTTACCTTTGCCATATTGGCCAATCTCACCAAAGGGCAATCTTGGGGCCTGATGCTGGTGTTGGTATTCGGCGCTCCACAAATTATCGCCCGCTTGGTGTAAGTCTCGCGTCATATAGAGTGCGATTGGTTCTAAGAAAATCACCACCCGCTGCTCCTCTTGGGCTAAGCGCACGCATTCCCTGAGCATGCCCATGGCATCTTGGCCATTGGACGGACAGGCCAAAATCAACCCAGGAATATCCCTAAACACAGTAAAAGAGTTGTCATTGTGGAAATGCCCACCAAACCCTTTCTGATACCCTAGGCCCGCAATACGGATCACCATAGGATTGGTAAATTGGCCATTAGAGAAGAAGGAGAGCGTCGCCGCCTCGCCACGAATTTGATCTTCGGCATTATGGACATAGGCCAAAAACTGGACCTCGGGGATAGGCAAAATGCCATTGTGCGCCATGCCGATGGCGAGCCCGAGGATCGAGGTTTCATCCAGCAGAGTGTTAATCACCCTATTGGGCCCAAACCGTTCCACTAAGCGCGATGTCACATGGTACACCCCACCTTTCTTGCCCACATCCTCACCACAGATAACGATATTAGACTGGCTCGCCATCAACTCGGTTAAGGTTAAATTGATAAGTTTGCCCATATGCACTGGTTTACCTAGGGATAACTTATCGGCGATAAACAATGATTCCAGCGCCTGGGGGGAAAGCGCTGTCCCCAAGCTCTCGGTTTTCAAGCTATCAGGCCCCAAGAGCGCCGACTCGCGTTTAGGTGGCACTATGGATGCCATGGCCGCGGTGACTGTCGTCAACTTAGGCCGAGTCACAGCGACGGCGGCAATGGCGGCAATCCTCGCCTTTAATTCGGCGTATAGCGCGACAATTTGTGTCGGCGTCATCAATCCCGCGCGAATAATTTGCTCGGCACTGACCAACAAAGGATCTTGGGCCTCATTATCGAGTATTTGCTGTTTCTTCATATAGGCGATTTCGGCATCACTGCCGGCGTGGCCCATTAAACGCACGGTGCGAACATGCAAAAATACTGGCTTACGTTTGCTGCGCGCATAGTCGGCGGCCTGCCGACTGACACGGTAACAATCCAGCAGATCGCGGCCATCACAGTAAAAATATTCAATGCCTGGGCGTTGGCTAAAGTTCGCCGCTATCCAGCCCTTAGGTGTGGGAGTTGAGATCCCGATGCCATTGTCTTCACAGACAAACATAAGCGGCAGAGGCACCTGTTGATAGGCAGCCCAACCCGCCGCATTAATGGCCGTCTGCGCGCTAGCATGATTAGCCGACGCATCGCCAAAGTTACACATGACTATGGCATCCTTGGGCAAATTAGCCGGCAAATTAAGCCGCTCGGTCAACGGAATACTCAATGCCGCCCCAACGGCCTTAGGAAGATGGGAAGCTATAGTCGAGGTTTGCGGCGGGATCATTAAGCTCTTACTGCCCAGCACTTTATGGCGGCCACCCGAAATCGGATCCTCACTGGAGGCGGCGAAGGATAACAACATATCCCAGAGCTGCGTCTCCCCCGGCACATGGCGGCCCCGCTCCAGCATAAATGCCGCACTGCGGTAGTGCAGAAACGCCATATCCGTGGGACGCAGCGCCATCCCATAGGCGGCATTGCCCTCGTGGCCCGAGCTACCTATGGTATAAAAACCTTGGTTGCGGGCACGCATACGACGTGACTCTAGATCCAATAACCGACTCTTAAGCTGAGATTCAAACATGCCCAAAAAGTCGGCGTCACTCAGGCCCAATTGCCTATGATCCCAACCCTGGCTCAGGGGTTGAAACTCTTCCTTTAGCACTCGTTCGACAAATTGTCTGTCGAGGGCAATTGCTCTGTCTTCCATTATTCACCACCAAATTGACCGTTTTAAGGGGCTGACACAGACTGATACCAACAGGAGGCTAACGCCTTAGCGGCTAGCCAAACGCTTGGATGCCCGTCTGGGCACGGCCTAAAATCAGTGCGTGAATATCATGGGTGCCTTCGTAGGTGTTGACCGCCTCAAGATTCATCACATGGCGGATCACATGGAATTCATCGCTAATACCATTGCCGCCGTGCATATCACGGGCAAGGCGGGCGATATCTAATGCCTTACCGCAGGAATTGCGTTTAATAAGCGAAATCGCCTCCACGGGTAAGCAGTCTGCATCCATCAAACGCCCCGCCTGCAGACAGGTAAATAGCCCTAGGGTGATCTCGGTTTGCATATCGGCCAATTTCTTTTGGATCAACTGATTAGCGGCAAGTGGACGATTAAATTGGATGCGATCTAGGCTATATTGACGTGCCCTATGCCAGCAAAACTCCGCCGCACCTAACGCCCCCCATGCGATACCATAACGGGCCTTATTTAAGCAACCGAAGGGGCCTTTCAAGCCCTCAACATTGGGCAATAGGGCCTCTTCACCCACTTCGACGTTATCCATCACGATTTCCCCCGTGATAGAAGCACGCAGGGAAAACTTACCCTCAATCTTAGGGGCGCTTAGGCCTTTCATGCCCTTTTCAAGCACGAACCCACGGATGACGCCATCGAGTTTTGCCCACACCACAAACACATCGGCGATAGGCGAGTTAGTGATCCACATTTTGGCCCCCGAGATCCGGTAGCCGCCATCGATGCGCTCCGCACGGGTTCTCATGCCACCGGGATCTGAGCCGACATCGGGCTCAGTTAAACCAAAACAGCCGACCCATTCACCCTTGGCCAATTTAGGCAAATATTTACGTCGCTGCGCCTCGCTGCCATAGGCATAAATGGGGTGCATAACGAGGGAGGATTGCACACTCATGGCGCTGCGATATCCGCTATCGACCCGCTCAATTTCCCGCGCGACTAAGCCGTAACTCACATAGTTGCTATTGGCGCAACCATACTCCTCGGGCAGAGTAGCCCCGAGCAGGCCTAACTCCCCGAGTTCATTCATGATCTCGCGGTCAAAATGCTCATTACGGTTGGCCATTAACACCCGGCTCATCAACTTTTCCTGGGCATATTCATGCACCATGTCACGGATCATCCGCTCTTCTTCGCTCAATAGGGAGTTAAACTGCAATGGGTCTTGCCAGTCAAAGTTAACACGGGCCATAGGTCGATTCCTTTCCAGAAAATGATGGTAATAAGGTACGCGCATGGGCGGTACCGCTTGCTAATTTGCCTAGCATAGGCATAATTTTGCCCTAGGAAAAATATTCTTTTTCTCTATCATCCATAGTTATTTCCTATATCTTACGCAAAGGTAAAGATGAATTTACGTGCCCTAAGCTATTTCGTGGTGGTGTTTGAGAAAGGCAGTATTAGCGCCGCGGCAAAACACTGTTATATCGCCCAGCCGTCGATTTCGGCGGCCATTTCAAGCCTAGAATCTGAGCTCAATACCCAATTATTCCAGCGCCATGGCAAGGGCGTGAACCCCACCGATGCGGGCCATAGGCTATATCCATTGGCAAAACGGCTATTAAATGAATCCAAGGCCATTAGCTCCCTGTTCAGTAAGCCTGAAATCCAAGTCCCCTTTAAATTAGGCTTGATCCGCTCCCTCGGGGTTCAGCGTATGAGCATGTTATTAAAAGATTTTACTAATGCCTGTCCTGATATGGATCTCACCTTAGTGGAGCCCACAGAGGATGCCGATGCGCGCATCATCACCACCAGCGACTTAACCACCCAGGAAAGTTTTTTACCGCTGTGGCATGACACTTATCTGCTCGCCATTCCACCGTCCTTTAGCCTGAGCCTGCAAGATACGATTCGCTTGGAGGATCTGCATCAGCAGCCCTTTATTCACCGCGCGCCCTGTGAGGCCCTGACGAGTTTGCAACAATTGTTAGATATGGAAGGGATTAAGCTGCAGATCAGGGCGAGGATCCAAACCGTGGAATATGCCGTGGGTTTAGTGGCAGCCGGTTTAGGTATCGCGCTGATCCCCGCGATACCGGCATTGCTCGAACAGGCCGATATCGTATTTCGCCCCTTGCACGATATCGAACTTAAACGCACAGTCGGATTAGCCATGCCCCTAGGCCACTCCCCCACAGCTCAGCAAAAACAACTGATGGAACTTTGTAAACTCAATCTAAGCGCTTAGAGAAGCGCAAACTGGCGATCAGCAAACCTATGCAGGTAAAGGCTATCAACCACAGGGCGTCAAATTGCAGATCCATCACCTCGGCGTCCCGCAGCACTATGGCCCGTGACATCCGCATAAAATGGGTGGCGGGTAGCACTTCGGCAATCCACTGCGCCGCGATAGGCATGGCCTCATAGGGGAACATAAAGCCAGAGAGCAGAATCGAGGGCAGCAGTACAAATACCGTCATTTGCATCGATTGTAGCTGGGTTTTGGCTATGGTTGAAATCACTAAGCCTAAGGTTAAACTGGCGCAAATAAACAGCATGGCCGCCAAGGCGATGGAATCTAAGCCACCGCGGATAGGCACAGCAAATAACAGGTGCCCAGCGGTTAAGATAATGCTCACCTGCACTAACCCCACCAACACATAGGGCACGATTTTCCCGAGCATCAACTCCAATGGCCGCACTGGCGTGGTGATCAAAAACTCCATATTGCCCTGCTCACGCTCGCGCACTATGGCGGCGGAGGTAAACATCACCATGGTCATAGTCAAAATCACCCCGAGCAGGCCGGGCACTATATTGACCACAGAGCGCTGCTCTGGGTTGAAATATTGCACCACTTCAAAACTCGGCTGGCTGGTTTTTAGCGCTCTGCCCGCGATTTCATCCAGCGGCATTTGCCTTAGACTGCGAATGGTTGAGGCAACAACCGTATCCGAGCCATCCACCAACCATTGGCCTACCGGTTGTGATAAATAAGCATTCCCCGCAAAGGCGGGATGACGCACTAAGCGCTCATCGAGATCGGCACCAAGGTACAGCACGGCCTTCACTTCACCGCGGGTAATGGCCGCCTCGGCCTCCTGAGCACTGAAATAAGTGCGTTTAAAATCGACCACTTGGGTCGCTTCTACCGCTTTAATTAAGGCTCGGCTGTAGGCGGAATCACTTAAATTGACCAGCCCAGCGGGCAAATGGCGCGCATCGGTATTAATCGCGTAACCAAACAGCATCAGTTGCACCAGCGGGATCATCACTATCATGCCAAAGGTCATGCGATCCCGAGACAGTTGCCTAAGCTCTTTGATCACTATCGCAAAAATTCTACGCCACATGGCTAGCCTCCCCCTGAACATTCACGGGAGCCCGCCCACCAGTGCAAGTGACAAACACATCCTCAAGACTGGCGCGCACTTCTTCCATGGTTCGGCTCGCGACCCTAGGTTTAAGCCAAGCAAGTGGCTCACTGATATTGCTACGCACTAACACCCGCAAACGACTGCCGATCTGCGCCGCCGACAAGACCTCGGGCTCACTGATCAGCGATTGTTTTAATGTGCGTAAATCATCACCACTGACTTCAACCACCCTAGCGCCCATCGCCGCCATCAGCTGCTGGGGTGAACCATCGGCGCGTTTGATCCCCCGCTCTAGAATGGCTAAACCGTGACAACGCTCGGCCTCATCCATATAGTGGGTCGAGACCAAAATCGTGGTGCCTTGGGCGCAAAGATCGAATAAGCGCTCCCAAAACTCACGGCGATTTTCAGGGTCGACCGCCGAGGTGGGCTCATCGAGAAACAGTAACTCTGGATGATGTAAGGTCGCCGCCGCGAGGGCTAAACGTTGCCTCTGGCCGCCACTCATCGAGCCCGCCATTTGCTTCTCGCGGCCATTTAGCTCATACAGTGCTAAGAGTTCCACTAAGCGTTGTGCGGACTGGCGACGGCTTAGCCCATAAATTTGTGCAACAAATTCAAGGTTTTCTCGCACCGAAAGATTGTCATACAGGGAGAATTTTTGCGTCATATAGCCGATGCGACGGCGCAATTTTTCCTCGGCGCCGGGCAAGGTTTCCCCCAGAACGCGAATATGCCCCGAGGTGGGGCTAAGTAGCCCAGTCAACATCCGAATCGAAGTGGATTTTCCGCAGCCATTGGGGCCAAGAAAACCGTAAATTGTGCCCTTGGGTATGGCTAGATCGAGATTTTCCACCGCATTAACGCCGCCAAAGGCACGGGTCATGCCCTGGGTCTCGATGGCAAAATCGGCGTTTTTCATGGCAGTTCCACCTCGACTGCCATGCCCGTTGGCAAGTCCTGATCCGCAGCGGAAATCGTGATATCGGTCAGATACATCAGCCTTGCCCTATCGCGCTCATTTAGGGCATAAAACGGTGTGTAGGCGGGTTGGCTGCGGATATTACGCACTGTGCCAACAATCGGCGTCTCGCGGCCATCAACTAAAATGTTGACACTATCCCCCGCCTTCACTCTGTCTAACCAAGTCGCCGGCAGATACACCCGCGCATAGGGATTAGCGCTCGCCAGTAAACCAATCAACTGAGTGCCTGCGGCAACGCGATCGCCCACCCGCCAGGGCAGAGTATCGACAATCCCATCTCGCGCCGCCACTAAGCTTAAGTCTGCTAAGGCTTTTTGCTCGATGGCGACACTGGCGCTGGCCGCGGCAACCGCCGCCTTGGCCTGCTCTAGCTGCTCACTGCGGGTGCCATTTTCTAGCAGCCGTAGGCTCTGCTGCGCCTCGGCTTGTTTAGCTAAACTCGTATCCCGCGCCGCACGGGCCGCGTCTAAATCCGCTTGGCTAAGCACTTTTGTGGCAAATAATCGATTTGTGCGCTCAAAACTCAGCAAGGCTTCTTTCACACTGGCATTGGCGCCGTCTAGGGCAGCTTTGGCTTTCTCAATATCCTCTAAACGTGCACCTGTCACCGCCTCAGCAAGTTTCGCCTTGGCCTGTTCCAGTTCAGCTTGGCGCTGGACAAGGCGCGCATTGGCCGAAGTCGTATCGAGTATAAGTAATACCTCGCCCGCCTTAACCTGTTGACCTTCAACCACATTCACTTGAGTAATCAACTCTCCTACTGGCGCGGTCAGTGTTAATCTGTCACGCTCGATGGTGCCAAATACCCTCAGCGAGTCATCGCTGCATCCTATTAGTTGCAGCAGTAAACAGCCGAAAAGTGACCCTATGATTTTTTTATTTAAATTCATTTTTCTTTCGCAATTCATAGGGTACTCCTAGGTTCAGCTAACACGCCCTGGGAAAACACGTGCATATTGTGCCGTGCTAGTCGCTGTAAACCCTCGGCATCGGCACTAAAAATGCCAAACTGACGCATCAATACTGACGGTGCGATCAGCGGAAAGACCATCAAACTCACAAAACTTAGGCGTGCTAAATTAGGATCTATGCCTTCTTTTAATAACCCTGCATCGACTAAGGTGGTTTCAAGCCATTGTCGAGACAAAGATAACACTTGTTCAAATACGGACAACAAAATGCGGTAGGGTTCTGAGCCATCCCCCTCCTGCAGTACCCGCATAATTAACCGTGGCAATCCGGGGTTAGGCGCCATAACGCGATAATATGTCTGCATTAGTTCAGCCACATTATTCGGGGCTCCGGCTGCGGAGATTTCACGTAGACGCGCTAATACTGGCTCAAGGGTTTCCCGCACCATATGTTCGAACAGACCCGCTTTTGAACCGAAATAGTAGCGAATAAGTGCGGCATCAACCTCGGCTTCGCGGGCGATTTCACGGGTAGATACGGTTGGATAACTACGATGACCAAAGAGGTTTAAGGCGGCGGAAATTAAGCGTTGGCGTGCGTCTGAGTTGCCCTTAGGACGACCTTGGATCTGCGGCTGTGATGCAGACAAACCAGTAAATGGGACCATCCCTTTCGGGCGAGCGGGGATAAGCGACATGGCAAGCTCCAGCAAAATTCATCTATTGATGAATATACTGAAAAGCCGCATAAAAAGGCAGCAGTTAAATTCCTCATTTTCATCAAATTTGAGGAATTTAATCCGGGCTCACAACGGAGAAAAACTCCCCGCTGCATTGCCACCCAGACTCGAAACGGCTCAATTTGTGTCCTTTTACTTATGCCCTTTTACTTATGCCCTTTTACTTATGCCCTTTTGCTTATGATCCTTTTACGATAGCACTCAAACGGCTGATAAATTGCTGCACGGCTTCGACGGTATCAAAACTAAAAGCGAGGCCGTAGTGGGTTTCGGTCAGGCTCTTATGCAAACGCTTAGGGAAGCGCGTCATCTCCCCATTATGAAAGTAATCGTATTTAGCATGCACACCTGCAATCGTGGCCAATTCGCCGGAAAAAACCTCAAAGGCGGGGCGAATAATGAGATTGGGGGATTTACCGTCGAGGTGTAAATAAAAGGCCTCTTTGGTCTCTGGTAGCATGTATTCGGTAATGTTTTTTATGGTGAAGTTAGTGCGACATTGCAGCCCACTTAAGCAGCTCACCATCTCATTGTGTTCTATTGCCAAATGTATTCTCCCTTTTTGCCCGTAGAGTTCCGCCCATTACCCTAACATCTCTTCGCCGCTCGCACGATGGCGCAGGATTGTAAGATATAGGCGGTATTAGTGTTAATCAGATTTAAGCTCAGACTAATAGGTTTAGCCCTTAAATGCACTAAAGGGATGCTTATATCGAGGAACAATACTTAAGCTTAAAACGTCCATCACAAAAGTCTTTAATATACAGAATGATAAACTAATTAACTTCAATGTAAGACGAGTGTCACAGAAAATTCTTTTGCTTACACTGGCCAAAATTTCAAACGCAACAAAACGGCATACCGTTTATTAGCCATTGCTTATCATCGGTTTACCACTCCCCCTATTAACATTAAAACGAAGCCAACCAAATGCTGCCATGCCATTAAAATCTATGGCAATTTTTTTACTTGCCAGCAGAAAATGTTGCGTTTAGGTTAATTAACTTGAATTGAGTCCTGTTGATGATTGCCGATTGCATCAGCCCCATGTAATGCCGACGCAAACTAGCGCATTTAATCTATCCCGTCGTATTCAGGCCTTGAATCATGTTTTACCCAAAATGAGTAACCTGCGCTTAAGCGCATATAAACAGAGCCATGCCAGCCGATTGCTAATTTAGGGCAAATCCTGAGCGTCACCCATTTGCCTTTAACTGCCTTAGCGGACTGCGCGGCCACTCTCAACAAGACCAACAACACGAGATATACCCATGAAGATCAACAAAGCCCTTATGCTCTTGGGTCTGTTAGCTGTCAGCCCAGCGACATTAGCCGCAACTGGTATTGCCTTTATCCACGGCACGGGTCATCAGACCAATGCCCTCGCCGATTACTGGACGTCCGAATTTGTGAACTCGGTGCGCCAGGGCATCCCAGTACCCAACAATTACACAGTGATCAACTGTGACTTTGACCAATATATGTGGGAAGAAAGCGCCGCAGGTTGCCTCGCTACCCAGCTCAACGGTTTTATCCAAGCCAAGAATATCGACGACTTGATCTTGCTCACCCACTCCAATGGCGGCAATGTCGTGCGCTGGATTTTATCTAACCCCACCTGGGATAGCCGTTATCCCGCGGTGATCAACGCCACCTCAAGGGTTATCGCCCTCGCGCCATCGAGTGGCGGCACACCACTGGCCGATGCCGTTAACCAAGGTAATGTGTTCGAAACCAGCTTAGGTTGGCTCCTAGGTTATGGCAGCAATGCGGTCAAACAACAGCAAGTAGGTTGGATGACCAACTACAACAGCACTTGGCTCTATGGCACGTCGGGGCGCCCAGCCTTAGGCAAACCCTTCGAGGTGGTTGTGGGCTCGGATGTGGATTCCGCCATTTGGGACAGCGACAGCTACTGCGCGGGTTATCAGTATCAAGTGGCCCTGGAAACCACCCAAAACTGGCTCGATAGCTGCTCCGACGGCTTCTTAAATTGCAGCTCGCAGAAGGCGGCAGGCACCGTCTGGTTTACCGATAAACAAAAGACCCGTGGCCAAGAACCGCTAAGCCATCAGCAGAGTCGCCGTGCCTGCTTTAACTTAGACACGCTGATCCGTAGCCATATTTAAGGAGTCCTCCCATGCCTACATTTAACATGCACACACTCGGCAAACTTGCCAGTGTTTTAGCCCTAAGCGGATTGCTTAGCGCCTGTCAGGATGATGCGCCAACACCTGAGCCGCAAAAAGAAGCCAGCCCTATGTATGCCAAGGGGTTAACCTTAACCGCGCCAAGCGATACCGATCTTGTCGATAGCAATATTGCCAGCCCAACACTTGCGCCCATCAATACCAATACGGATTACGTCAGTTTTATCACCCCGCTCTACGGCGAATATCAAGCGAGCCTTCCCATACTGGAACAAGCTAGCCAAAGTGATGAATATTGGCTCAATGTCACCGGCGCTGAGCTTAATACGGGCGTAACGCTCACCATGAGCCAAGCGGCCAGCTTAGTGCGAATCGCACCTCGAGGCGATATCAGCTCCGGCGCCTTAATGCACGCAGAGACGATAGCCCCCGAGCGCGTACAAATTCAGCGAGTAAGCCAAGCACCACAGGGCAAAGCCGCGGCCAGCAGTGCAATAGCAACTGAGTCCTTGGTCAAATCTATGGTCAGCGCCGAAGTCCTAGCGAGCGCAGGATTAACCGATGATTCCAGCGCCCTGCAAATGTCGGAAAAGGCCACACCGGGAGAATATCGCCTGCAGGTCAGTCAGCCACTAACGCCGAGCGCCAGTTACTTAATCAATGTGAAGGAAAAAGGTTCGCCCTACCAACTGAGTCTGAAAGCCCCGACAGTGGTCGCGGCAGATGCACAAACCCTCGGACTTAAACTCGCATTAAGTCAAAGTGATAACACTTTCGAGCCCCAGGCAAAACTTAAGCAAGCCGATGGCGAAATTCAAAATGTTACCATGGTAAAACAAGGTGATACCTGGCAAGCCCAAATCCCCCAGGGCATGCAATTAGCCAATAGCAATGCGGGTTTCAGTGAAATTGAAGTCACAGTACAAACGAGGGTCGATGGTCGCCCAGTACTGCGCACTGTGAAATCCGTCTTTAAGTCCTATGTGAATTCGGCCAGTATCAAGCCAGAAGTGCTGACCGTGTGGGATAAGGGATTGCCAAACCAAGTGAATTTTGAACTGGATGTCGCCGAGGCTGGACGTTTTGGCTTAAGTGGCGTGCTCACAGGCACCAATGCCGAAGGGCAAAAGGTGGCGATTATGCGCACCCAAGCGGCCAATTGGTTAACGCCTGAATCCTCTAAGCTCAAGCTGATATTTGACCCTAAGCTAATCCAAGCCTCGGGTTTACAGTCGCCCTTCGAACTCAATGGGTTAGAGCTGCAGGATCAAGGGCAAATGGCACGGTTAAGTTTTCAGGCCAATGCGCTCGTGCTCTCCCGTTAAGCTGAATATTGCATTCGGCTAATCAGATTTTCGCCATCCCATACAGCGTGCACGATTAAGGGCACGCTTCTTAAAATCCCCCTTAGTCCGCCAGGCTCTCGTCCCCTGCTCTTCTATCTGCACAAATTGCACAAACTGCATAAATTGCATAAATTGCACAAAACGCGCCTCTATTGGCGCAAAAAAATGCTGCCAAACGGCCCATTAGCGCCAGAGTTTCTCGCTTAAATTTACATTGATCATCAATAACTATTCCTTTTAAATAACAAGTTCAATCGGCATAATGCCTATGTTTTAACATCATACAAATTAATGACAACACAGCTTATTTCAGCATAAAAGTTAAACAATTTGAGAAGACTCGCAGCGACTCACGGTGCAATTCCTGCCGCACACTGATTAATATTCGATAAATGGAAACCCTATGAGTGACAGCACATTTTTCTTTGGTGAATGGCAAGTTAATCCCAGCGCCAACAGCCTACGCCTTGGTCATCAGGTCAAACAGCTTGAACCTAAGGCAATGGATGTGTTGTTGTTTCTCTGCCAAAGGGCGGGCGAAGTGGTCAGCGGCGATGAAATCGTTAGCCATTGCTGGCCGGGGGTGGATACGGGCGATAACCCGCTGCACAAGATTATCAACCAGTTACGTCGCGCCTTAGGCGATAGCGCCACCGAATCTAGCTACATTGAAACCATTCGCAAACGCGGCTATCGCACCTTAGCCGAAGTGCGCTTTCCCGTTGGCCACGAGGCCAGCGCCGCGCCGCAAACCTGGCAAGGTGGCTCGCCCTTTCCGGGCCTGCAAGCCTATAGCGCTAACTATGCCGAGGTATTCTTCGGCCGCAGCGAGCAAATTAGTACCCTGCTCAATCGCATTAGCCAGCAAATCCAATTTGGCCGCGCCTTCTGCTTAATTTTAGGCCCAAGTGGCAGCGGTAAATCCTCCTTAATTAATGCAGGCGTATTGCCTAACTTAATGGCCGCCAATGGCTTTAATGGCGTTGGCGTGGTGGCCTATAGCAGCCTCGATTTTGCCGATGTCGCCAAGGGGCAACTGCTCACCGATCTTGCCAGTGCCATGCTCGATTGGGAGGTAAACGATACCCCAGTGTTTGAGGGGATGAGCGCCGACTCGCTCGCCGCCAAGCTTGAGCAAGATCCGCAGGGCATTGTCGAAATATGTAAACAGAGCCTTAAAAATCAGACTTATGCTACGCCACGCTTTGCCTTGTTTATCGACAGATTAGAAGTATTGCTATCATCGCCGCTGTTTAGCGATACCGAGCGCAGCGCCTTTATCACGCTGTTAGAGCACCTTGCCACTTCCCATGCGGTATTGATTTTAAGTGCCTGTCGCAACGACTTTTATCCGCTGCTGGTCAATTATCCCAGCCTGATGGCGGGTAAGGCCCGCGGTGCCCATTTCGACTTAGCGCCGCCCAGCCGCACCGAACTGTTGCAGATGATCCGCCTGCCGGCGATTGCCGCCAATTTAACCTGGGACATTGACAGCGACACCGCCATGCCGCTCGATGAAATGCTCTGTAGCGATGCCGCCAGCAACCCAGACGCCCTGCCCATGTTGCAATACACTTTACAGGCGCTGTATTTACAACGCAGTGACGATGACAAGCTATTAGTCTCTGTGTATCGCACCTTGGGCGGCATCGAAGGCGCTATCGGCAAAAATGCCGAGCAGGCCATCTCCCATTTAAGCGAGGCCGAAAAAGCCAGTCTGCCGCGGATTTTATCCCTGTTAGTCACCCTGCGTGAGGATGAAAAGTCCATCACTAGCCGCACTGCCCGCTGGTCGCAACTGCAAAGCACGGCCGAAACCGCCCTAGTGCAAGCCATGGTCGATAGCCGATTATTTGTGTCCCACCTGCAAAATGGTGAGCCCTGTTTTAGCATCGCCCACGAAGCCCTGCTGCGTCGCTGGCCAAGGGCAACGGCATGGATCAGCGAACATAATGACAGCCTAAGCATTAAGAGCCGCCTCCAGCATTTATCTAAGCGCTGGCTGAGCGAAGCCAAACACAGCGCCTATCTGCTCGCCGAGGGTAAACCCTTAAAAGAAGCACAGAGCCTCAGTCAAAACCCGTTATTTATATTAGATGAACGGGAAACCGACTTTATTGCCGCCTCCAGCAAACGCGCCACTATGCTGCGCAGGACGAGGCGCGTCACCGTCGCCCTGCTGTGTGTACTCACCTTAACCTCAGTGATTATGAGCGTGCGCAGTATCGAAGCCGAAAAGCTTGCCCAGCAAAAACGCCTCGCAGCCGAAGATCTACTTGGGTTTATGGTGGGCGACTTCGCCGATAAAATGCGTGGCATCGGCCGAATGGACTTACTCGACGGGATCAGCAATAAGGCATTGGAATATTTCACGGATTTCTCCAGCCAAGACGATGAAAAATACTTAAGCTTCGACGCCCGCTTCCAACATGGGCAGACCCTAGAGGCCATGGGCGAAGTCGCCTATTCACGCAATAAAATCGATGAAGCCCGCAGCGCCCTGCTCGCCGCGCAGGAAAAAATGCTGCCGCTGCTCGAATTGCAGCCAGAAAACTTAGCCCTGTTAAAAACCTTAGGCGCCAATGCCTTTTGGTTGGGTCAAATAGAGTACGATGATAGAAAGTGGGAATCGGTCACCCCCTTCTTTGAACTGTATTTACAATACAGTTCAAAGATGTATTCCTTAGCACCTGATGATAAGGATGCATTGATGGAACTATCATATGCTTACAATTCATTAGGCTCACTTTTTATGAGGCAACAAAACTTTTCTCAAGCAAAGCCTAAATTTGAAGAGTCCTTGAGGCTAAAACTCGTAGCAAGCCAACAAGATCAAAACAATGCCCAACTTCATGCAGATATAGCAGACACTCGTTCTTGGCTAGCTAGTGCAACAAGTGCGACAGGTGATTTTTTCTCCGCCATTTCTATTCATGAACAACTACAAAACGAACTACTGAATACTTCACTTAATCCTTATTCATTAGAGAGACTAGCAAGTAGCTATTTTTTATTAGCCGACCTATTGAAATATCAAAATAATGATAGTCAAGCCTTAGTTAAGGCTCAGAAAGGGTTAATAGCAGTAAAGAAAGCTCTCGAACAAGATCCCAAAAATGACACATGGAAAAAGCTACAGTATGATTTAGCAATAAAAAACATAGAATTAAACAAAGATATTTCTATAGATGGTGACGAATCACAAGCCATAAAAAATGAAATAGAAAATGATTCTTTTAACTCCAAAAGGCAAAAAAAAGAATTATTAGCCAAGTACAACTTAGCTTTAGCTCATAATCTTCACTCAAAATATTTATTTTCTGAAAGCGAAATTTATGTTGACATGTCAATTGAAAACTATAAAGAATTATCTTCTGAAAACTTAAGTAATACTCCATACTTGGCTTTACTATCGGAGAGTTATTTGATGAAGGCAAAGATATTTAAAATTAAGAAAGATGAGAGAAATAGCTTTAACTCCTGTAAAAAGGCATTAGAAAATATTGACAATATATTTAAATCAAATAAAGCTCCTCAGTATGCTGAAACCTACTTAAAAACACTAGACTGCCTAGGGGAATTAGATAAGAACAATGAAATGCTTAACTTCATAAAAAGTAGTGGAATTAAGAATTACAAATTTTAACTAACACGGAGAACTAAAATGTCACAAACATCTGGAATAGCCAATCTGTATAAAGTTGTCGTAACTCTAGATAATGATGTTCCATCATTCCAGTATTTTAACTTTGACGATACACCATGTTGTGGCAACGTAGTTGTCACGCAGAATGGGACAATCACCTATCAACTCATTGACAAAACAAATCAAGGACTAAAATTTATTGGTGCTGCATTCCAAACCCCCTTCGATCATATTGTTGATGCAGTAACACTAAGCAGTGACGGTTCTTTAATTCAACTACTCGATTTAGACAAAACTCTAGGTACAACCAAATTCCAGTTTGTTTTAAGTAATACAACAAACACGCTGTTGTTACTTAGCCCGGACCCACAGGTAGTAAATCGCCCTGAAGTGTAAAAATTATTGGGACAGTTAATCCTGTCCCCTTTTTCCCTCTCCACATTCCCTTCAACCCCCTATCCAACACTCCATAAAGCAAGTTACTAGGCCTGTTCTACCAATTCCTCTTCACAAATTTGTGCGTTATTTCGCCTTAACATTAAATAAATCGCACCGAATAGGCGTGAATACGACCCAAACCGCTCGAAAAACTAATTTTTTATTCATTTATAAACAATAAGTTAAACCAGAAGGTAAGCAGAAGGTATCTTTTCTTCCGCCAGAATAAAGTCATCCTCAGAAAAGCGCCTAGCGCAGATGATTAAAGTTCACGGAGAAAGATAACAATGACAAACTCACCGAAACTGGCACGCCAACAACCCGCCTTATCCATTGTCGATGATGCTGCATTGCCCGCAACTCAGCATGCAAAGGCTGCCGAGCTACCGCTGAACTTTTTCGAGCATTCTTCCCTCGAGACCATTGAGCTCTTTATTCAACATTTAACCGAGCCAGTGATCCTAGTGAATGCCAACGGTTTTATCCGTTCGTGCAATCAGCGCAGTGCCGAGCTACTCGATTGTCCACAGGTCAGCTTAAAGGGCCAAGATTGGCGCAATTTTTTAACCGAGCACCACCAAGCCCATTATGACAATCTGCTCAGTCACGATATCCAATTGGGTAAAAACTGCGGTCAGCCAGTGCAACACCCCGCGAAGGAAATGACCTTGATCAGCGCCTCCGGTAAGGCAAAGGACATCGAACTCTCTGTCTCCTATATTCCAAGCCATGAACCATTGTTTGTGATGGTGATGCACGATTTAACTCAACATAAGGTGGAAAACCAAAAACTGCGCAAACTCGCCGCCACGGATTCCCTCACCCAGCTGGCCAACCGCCGTTATTTCGATGAAATGCTGCAACAACATTGGGAAGAATGCACCGCCAAACTGCGCCCCATTAGCGTGGTCATTATCGATGTGGATTACTTTAAGGTGTTTAACGATCAGTTTGGTCATATCCAAGGTGATGAATGCCTTAGAAAAATTGCCAAAGTCATCGCGGATATTGTGCCTATCGAAATTGGCCTTGCGGCTCGCTACGGCGGCGAAGAGTTTGCGCTGATCCTGCCCAATCATAATGCCAAAATGGCACTCACTATTGCGCAAAAAATCCAGCAAGGCATTAATAACATTCGCTTTAGCGATCAAGGACTCAGGGATTATGTCTCAGTGAGTGCCAGCCAAGGCATTGCGAGCGAAATTAATGGGCAATTTCGCACCTCACTCGCCATGCTGTGCGCCGCCGATACGGCCCTTTACCGTGCTAAGGCCGATGGCCGCGATAGAATTAATGCCTCCCTGTGATGGTATTTATCGGAAATAAAGCCAAAGGGTTATGGATGACATAACCCAAGGATATCGCCCATGAAAACCTCAAAAACCTTATATGCTGGCTCGAATAGCTTAACTCAGGATGTATCTCGAGAAATAGCGCAAGAGACGCCAGACAATACGGCTAAAACACGCCTATTAGGCACGGGGACACTCGATGTTTTCACCTTTCAAGCTTGGATAAAAACTTCGCATGGGGGGCTGGTCTTTCAATATTTTTGTGAGTTTAATCATACCGGTTTTATGGTCAAGCTTAATGCACAGGGCCATATTGAATCTGTCGTTAATAGTCGGTTATTATCTATTGAAATGGTATCAATTCCTGGTGAATTCAATGATGATTATTGGCATTTATTATCCATCAGCTATCAATACCATAAGCTAAAATGCTATATAGATGGCGATGAAATCGAGCTTCAGCAGCAAATTACTCCTTTGACGGTTCAAAATACATTAAAAGCCATATGTACTGAAATAGCCTTGTTCGATGGTGAAATCACGAATATCAGTTTAATTGAAAACTGCTTAACGGATAATCAAATCTTAGACTATTATCGGCAGCCATATGTTCAAGACTCCATCACTGATAATAATCTTTATACCTATTCAGATAAACAGTCAAAAATGAATATCGATTTAAACCCGCTTTATTCAGTAAGACAGGAAGTGATGCTGATTATTTTTAACGATACCGAATATCAATTTATCAAAAACGCCTTAAACACGAACAACTTTAATAAACAACTCCCCAATAGCATTCCCGCCAATGAGCGCTGCGCTTATATCATTGAGTCAAACAATCAAACGTGGCCACACTTTATTTATCAAGCAAATTATATTACCGAAGAAAAACCCGATATTGAATTAACTTTTGATATATTAAAATCCCTCACCCCGAAACGTTCCCATGTTCATTTGCAGCTCGCTAATGAACTGACCTTTGATTGTTTTATCAGCCAATCAACCCCGAGTCGATTAATCGCCGAAATTCGTATCAGTGAAACTAGAAGTGAACAGGCGCGCCCCTTATATCGTCGATAACAAAGATCCCCTTATCATTAATGGCATAAGTGGCCTTTAGCACTAGCACTATAACCACAGTAACCACAGTAACCACAGTAACCACAGTAACCACAGTAACCACAGTAACCACAGTGCAATCTAATACCTCTCTAGCCTAGTGGCGTATTTTAGGGCAAACTCAGCGTCCTTACTCCTTGGGATACTTCTACGGTACGCAATCGCACGCTAAAGGTGACACATGAATCCGCCCCCCGCTTTGGCCTTAATTTTTGCCCTATTGGCTGCCACCTTAATGGGCACTATTGGCGTATTCGCACGCTTTGCAGCCCTGCCCGCCGAACATATTACCTTTTATCGTTTACTCTTTGGTGCCTTGTTTTTAACCGCTTACATGGTGTTTAACGGCAAGCGGCAGGAGATCCACCATAGGCCCAGCAAACGAACCTTGATTAATGGCGCTATGCTCGCGGGATTTATGGCCTTTTATATTGAAGCCATTCAGTACACCCAGATGGCAACCGTGATTATGATTATCTACCTCGCGCCTGTGGTGTCTTCGGTATTTGCGCACTTTGTGTTTAATGAAAGACTCAACCGATTCAGTATGGCAAGCGTGGTACTCGCCTTAGCGGGCTTTATATTAATGCTGCCTATGACATCGAGCCAGTCGCTATATGATTCTGAAATATTGGGATATTTTTATGCTTTACTGTCGTTATTGACCTATAGCGGCTTTATCTTAATCAATCGAAAACCCAGCGCGGCCTCGCCCTACCAAAGCACGCTCGTACAGTTAAGTGTTGGCGCTTTATGCCTGCTGCCCTTAGTGTTAACCACGCCATTGCTGCCAAGCCTTAATCAATTTGCTTGGCTACTCGCCATTGGATTCTTTCCGGGATTTTTAGCGATTTTATTTGCGGTAAAAGCCCTAAGCCAACTGCCCTCTGTCACCTATGGCACACTCTCCTATGTAGAACCTGTCGTAGTGGTGGCGCTGGCATGGTGGCTATTTAATGAGGCCTTAACGGCGCAGCAGCTGTGCGGTGTTGGATTGATTATTCTGGCTGGCATAACTCAAGGTTGGCTAAGTCAGAGAAAAGCCCTAAAAAGCACAGAAGATCCCTCGGCTTGCCATAATTAATTGATGAGTATAATAAACTAAACCTTATAGATAGGAGCCGCACTTGAAAAAACTACTCTTAATGCTCAGCGCCTTGGTCCTGACAGGCTGCCTAGGAATGCCCAACTATGTCGAACCCGTTAAGGATTTTGAACTCGACCGCTACTTAGGCAAATGGTACGAGATAGCGAGGCTTGACCACTCTTTCGAACGCGGCTTAACCCAAGTCACCGCCGAATACAGCCTTAAGCCCGATGGCGGCGTTAAGGTGATTAATCGGGGTTATTCCGCCGCTAAACAGGAATGGAAAGAGGCTGAAGGTAAAGCCTATTTTGTGAATGGTGAGAATGAAGCCTACTTAAAAGTCTCCTTCTTTGGGCCATTTTATGGCGCCTATGTGGTGTTCGGGCTCGATCAACAAAATTACCAATACGCCTTTATCTCAGGGCCGGATACGGATTATTTATGGCTTTTAGCCAGAACCCCAACGGTATCCCCCGAGGTAATTCAGCAATTTGTCGAGATGGCGAGCGCCCGCGGCTTTGATACCAACAGCCTGATTTATGTCGAGCAAAAAGCCGCCGAGGTAAAGCAATAGTCGCTCATCTAGGAAACCGTTTCCAATAGTAGAGCACTTTATAGGGCGAGCAGGATATCGGTAAGCAGGCCCTCTGCGCCAAGGATGGCGCGGTGGAGCCTTCAGAAGAGTTGATGGCGTGTCTGCGTGCGATACCCTGCGATGTAACATATTTATGATCAGTTAGTTAGGGCAAACTCCCTAAACAAAAACGCCACTCAATTTGAGCGGCGTTTTATTCAAACAGGGTTTGTAAACACGTAAGGCAATTTAATACTTAAAGTTTAATACTTAAAGTAACTGATTAGCCTTCGATGCCCTTGCTGGCAAGGAATTCATCGTAGGTGCCCTTGAAGTCATTCACGCCATTAGGGGTGATTTCAAGGATACGGTTTGCCAATGACGATACAAATGCGCGATCGTGACTCACAAACAACAGTGTTCCTTCGTATTTTTCTAAGGCGTTGTTTAATGACTCGATAGATTCCATATCCATATGGTTAGTCGGTTCGTCGAGCATCAGAATATTGGCTTTTTGCATGATAAGCTTGCCAAATAACATCCGGCCCTTCTCACCACCCGACAGCACTTTAACGGACTTTTTAATGTCGTCGGCGCCAAATAACATACGGCCTAAAATGCCACGGACAGATTGATCGTCATCTTCGGGTTTGCGCCACTGGCTCATCCATTCGAATAAAGTCATGTCGTTCGCGAAATCAGACTCGTGATCCTGGGCGTAGTAGCCAATGTTGGCGTTTTCGGACCATTGAATATGGCCTTCATCCTGTGGAATATCATGGATTAAGGTGCGCAGCAGGGTCGTTTTACCCACCCCGTTTTCACCTAGAATCGCAATACGCTCGCCCACTTCGACGATCAGATTCAAATCTTTAAATAGGGGCGTGCCATAACCTTTGGTTAAGTTTTCAACCACTAAGGCGTTGCGGAACAGTTTCTTTTCCTGTTCGAAACGAATAAAGGGGTTCACGCGGCTAGAGGCTTTGACTTCATCCAGCTTAATTTTGTCGATTTGACGGGCGCGGGAAGTCGCTTGTTTTGCCTTAGAAGCGTTAGCGGAGAAACGTGCAACGAAGGTTTGCAGCTCAGAAATTTGAGCCTTTTTCTTCGCATTATCCGCAATTAAACGCTCGCGTGCCTGGGTGGCCGCTTGCATATATTCGTCGTAGTTACCTGGGTAAACGCGCAGCTCACCGTAGTCTAAGTCCGCCATATGGGTACAGACTGAGTTTAGGAAGTAACGGTCGTGGGAAATGATGATCATGGTACTGTCGCGTTGGTTCAATACGTCCTGTAACCAGCGGATGGTGTCGATGTCCAAGTTGTTGGTTGGTTCGTCGAGCAGCAGTACATCTGGGTCAGAGAACAGGGCTTGAGCAAGCAAAACCCGCAGTTTTAAACCTGGGGCGATTTCAGACATCAAACCAAAGTGGCTTTCAATGCCAATACCCACACCGAGCAACAACTCGCCCGCACGGGATTCGGCGGTGTAACCGTCCATCTCGGCAAATTCCATCTCAAGGTTTGCCACGGCAATGCCGTCTTCTTCGCTCATTTCTGGCAGTGAATAAATTCGGTCGCGCTCTTGTTTTACCTTCCACAGCTCACGGTGGCCCATGATCACTGTGTCGATCAGGGTGTATTCCTCATAACCGAATTGGTTCTGGCTTAGTTTACCCAGACGCTCGTTCACGTCTAAAGATACGTTACCGCTGCTTGGCTCTAGATCACCGCAAAGGATCTTCATGAAGGTTGATTTACCGCAGCCGTTTGCACCGATAAGACCGTAACGGTTACCGCCGCCAAATTTAACTGAGATGTTTTCAAACAGTGGCTTAGAGCCAAACTGCATGGTGATATTCGCTGTTGTGATCAAAATGAACTTCCAAATCGAGTAATGTTGGCCAGATTATTGGCAGTGCAAATAAGCATAAACCAATTTCCACCAGCCTGAGGGGGTAAAAATAAACGTGGCACTATAGCAGTTTGGGCTAAATTATCAACTAAAAAGGCCTCATCCTTCTCCCCTGCAACGCCTTGTCATGGCGGCGAAATCCAAATCGGATCTGCGTCAAGGCTGAGGCTACAACTGCTGTTTCCTTAAACGATTGGCGTTGGTTACCACGGTAAGCGAAGATAAGGCCATCGCCGCGCCAGCAATCACAGGGCTTAACAACATGCCCGTTAGTGGATAAAGCACGCCCGCCGCCACCGGAATACCTAAACTGTTATACACAAAGGCACCGAACAGATTCTGCTTAATGTTGGTAATGGTCGCCCGCGACAGGGCCAATAAGTTAGCAATCACTATCAACTGATGGGAGAGCAGCGTCATATCGGCGCTCTCAATCGCCACCTCAGTACCCGATCCCATGGCAATGCCGACGTCGGCGCTCATCAAGGCCGGCGCATCGTTAATGCCATCCCCGACCATGGCAACCCTGTGCCCCTGTTGTTGCAATGCTTTAATATGTTGCTGTTTTTGCTCGGGTAATACGCCGGCTATCACTTCGGTAATGCCGACGCTATCGGCAACGGCCTGCGCCGTTAACGGATTATCCCCCGTTAATAGCACCACACGGATCCCCTGTTGCTGCATAGCCTCGATCGCACTTTTGGCATCGGGCTTAATCGGATCGGCAAGGGCGATAGTGGCCACTAACTTGCCCGCTTTGGCCACATAGATAGGCGTTTTACCTTGTTTAGCAAAGTGTGATGTCGCCTCAATATCTAATCCAGAGCCATCCTCTTCGACCACATTAAATGCCATCATCAGGGCAAGGTTGCCCACCAGCAGAGTAACGCCATCCACTTGTCCCTCAATCCCTTTACCTTGATGGTTAGTGAAGGCTTGCGTCTCTGGCAATAGGGTTAAGGATTGCTTGGCATAATGGACAATCGCACTCGCCAGTGGATGTTCGGAGTGCTGCTCTAGGCTCGCAATCGCGCCGAGTAGGGATAATTGTTCCTCTTCAGCCATTACAGATAACCAATTCACATCCGTCACTTGGGGTTTACCGAGTGTCACAGTGCCGGTTTTATCGAGCACCACACAATCGACTTGGCTGGCGCTCTGTAGGGCTTCACCATTTTTAACCAATACGCCCATCTGTGCGGCGCGGCCCACGGCCACCATGATTGACATGGGTGTTGCTAGCCCTAGGGCGCAGGGGCATGCAATGATAAGTACACTGGTCAGCACCACGAGTGCGTGACTTAAAGCGGGAGCGGGGCCAACAATGTACCATATTGCCGCCGCCAGCAGCGCAATCACCACCACACTCGGCACAAATACCGCCGAGATCTTATCCGCCAGTCGGCCAATGGGCATCTTCGATGTTTGCGCCTCCTGCACTAAGGTGATAATTTTCGCAAGCCGCGTATCCTTAAGCCCAGCTGTCACCCGATACACTAAGCTGCCATTGCCGTTGACAGTGCCTGCACTGAGGCTATCACCGATATTTTTAGGCACGGGAATAGGTTCACCCGTGAGCATGGCTTCATCTAGCAGTGATTGTCCCGACTCCACCACCCCATCTAAAGCGACTCTGTCTCCTGGGCGTAAACGCAGTTTATCCCCCAGTTTAAGCTGATCGATTTCAACCTCTTCATCGCCCTTTTCCCCAATGCGGATAGCGGTAGAAGATTGCAGGCCGAGTAAACGCTGCACGGCTTCACTGGTTTTACCCCGCGCCTTAAGCTCGAGGGCATGGCCTAGGTTAATCAGACCTAAGATCATCACACTCGCCTCAAAATACACATGGCGGGTATCCATGGGGAATGCCGTTGGGATCAAGACCACCAGCATGGAATAGGCCCATGCCGTACTCGTCCCCAGCACGATCAAGGTGTCCATATTGGTGGTTTTAGCCTTAAGCGCGCGCCACATTCCTTGATAGAAATGGCGCCCTGTGCCGACCAAGAGTGCCAGCGTAACTAAGCCCATAATGCCCCAGCCTAACTGCATGCTAGGGCTATTGATCATCATCTCACCGCCCAGTAATCCCCAGAGCATCATAGGCACGCCGACCGCCAGTGCCGCTAGCGCTTGGCGCATCCGCAGCCGATACTCGGCCGCATCTTCTCGCCGCTTTTCCTCTGCAGCAGCCTTAGCATCGATAACCACCTGCGCCGGATAGCCCGCATTTGCCATCAGCACCAATGCGGTATCTGTGCTCATTGCACCTTTTACTGTGACTTGCTTATCGGCGAGATTGACCCTAGCTTCGATACCCTGCTGGGCGGCAAACGTCTTTTCAATTTTGGCCACACAGCCAGCACAATTCATATTGGCGACATAGAGTTTTATCTGAGACATGGATATTCCTTGGTTGAACTTAAACCGGATAGTCTTAAGATAGAGTCTCCCACCGTGGGAGAGTCAAGGATGAATTATCAGCAGTTCACCTTTACACTATATGTGCGTAAAAAACAGGTGTATCAACAATAGGTATATCAAAATGAAGATAGGCGAAGTGGCAAAACAGACGGGCTTAAGCGTTAAGAGTATCCGTTATTATCACGATATTGGTTTGGTCTGCGGTGGTCGAAATGAAGCGGGATATCGCGTCTATCGTCAGCGGGATATTGAATCCCTTAAATTTGTACACCAATGCCGCGATCTCGGCTTTAGCCTAGAGGACTGTAAACAACTGCTGGAATTAAGGAATAACGAGAGTCGCAATGCCGAGGATGTGAAGCAACTGACCCGCAGCCACCTTGACTATGTCGAGCAACAAATTTTGAAGCTACACAGTCTGAGGGCACAGTTACAGCAGATGGTGAACGAGTGCCAAGGGGGAACACAACCCCACTGCGCGATAATCGATTGCCTAAACCATGAGCCTAAGCAATCAACCTAAACAATGAGCCTAATCCGTAAAGCTAAGCCGTAAATCTAGGCCGTACATTTAGGCGATAAAAAGCGAGGGCATAAACCGTCAACCCATTCACAAGCCTTTGTTAGTATTATTTTAGTTTGACGCATTTATCTGCGTCGCAGTGCAGATGCATTATCCAGCACAAGTTTTGGTAGCTTACCCGCCGGGGTAAATTCAAATACTTTGCCATAGAAAGCCAATTCGGTTTCTAACCCCGCCGCCTTATGCTCTGGCGTTCTGCCCTCATCGGGCTCATCCTCATAACCTATATAGGCCGTAGGTACACCCTTTGCTTTAAGCGCCTCATATATTTGCCGCGATTGCTGCGCCGGCACTATCTTATTTCTTAGCCCTTGAAAGATAAGCAAAGGTTCATTGAGTCCCTCTAGATGGTAAAAAGGCGATAGCTCACGGTAGCGGGCTTTATTTTCAGCATAGGGGCCAATCAGTTGGTCTAAATAACCCGTCTCAAACTTATGGGTGCCTTTGGCAAGTTGTTCAAAATCGCTGATCCCCTCATAGCTCACCCCAGCTTGGAAGACATCGTAAAAAGCCAAGGATGACATCACAGTCAAACCACCCGCGCTGATCCCACGGATCGCCAATTTGCTGCCGTCAACCCAGCCCTTAGCGACTAAATACTTGGCCGCGTTGATCGCATCTTCCACATCACTCTGCCCCCATTTGCCATAGAGACTCTGGCGGTAAGCGCGGCCAAAACCACTGCTGCCGCGAAAATTTAAATCGAGCACCGCAAAGCCGCGGCTGGTCCAAAATTGAATATCACTGCGATAGGCGAGGCTCGCCCTTGCCGTCGGGCCGCCGTGCAACATGACAATTAACGGCGGGCGCGTATCGTTTGGTGCAATATAATTTGGATTCACGGGCCCATAAAAATAGCCATAGGCCTGCTGATGTTTACCCGTCGTGAAGGCAATATTTTTCGCCCGCGACACATAGTTAGGATCCAGTTTAGGCAGCGCTGGGGCGTAGACTAGCTCAGTACCACGGCCAACGACACGGTAAATGCCTTTTTCAGGGGTCGCTTTAGCGCCAACAAAGTAAACGCCGTTTTCCCCCTTCACGACTTGGGCTATTTCGGCAAAATCCACCGCTAAAGACTCGGTTAATCCTGAGTCTAAATGTATGCGGATCAACGCCGCCTGATTACCTTCAACATAACTGGCAATCAAGGTATTGGCGCTTTCAAAGGCGTAATTATGATTCCCTAAGCGCCAATCGGGAACGGCAAACTCGGCGCTTTTAGCCAGCACAGGCGCGAGCGAGCCCTCAGGCGTGACGCGGTAGATATTCCACCAATTATTGATATCGGATACCACATAAAGCTGACCATCTGGGCTAAACAGCGGCTGGGTTACGGAGGAGTCTTTAGGGGTGTTTATTCTGCGGACATGACGCAACTGGCCCTTACGGTCTAAATCCCCCACCCACAACACACTGTTATCCCAAGGCATATAGGGATGTTCCCAGGTGATCCAGGCAAGCTGAGTGTTATCGGGGGAAATCCGAGGGGAAGTAATAAAATCATGGCCAGAGACAAAGGTATCCCCCTCACCCGCAAAGTTCAGATTGATAGTGACTAGGCTCGCCTTTGGCTCCCCTGACTGGCGGTGATCCTCCCGTACGCAGATAATGCGTGACCCCTTAGGATAGGAAATACAATCGGCATGGCGCGTGCCATTTGGAGTTAAGGGAAACGGAGGTTGATTGGGGGCAAAACGGTAGAATAGCTGATCCTGCTGCTTGGTCACAAACAGACTCTGGCCTATGCCTAAGAATGCCGCGCCGCCATATTCATATACCGCAGATTTAGCATTGAACTCAGGGGGAACCACCTCAGTGACATTGGCAAATTTATCGAGGCGTTTAATCCCAACCTTACCCTGTGCTTTGCCGCTGGACTCGGAAAAATAAATCGCCTCACCCACACTCTGTAACTCGGCAATATCATCTACCTGTTCAAAGACTTCTGCCGCAGAAAGGGGCGATTGCCAGCTACCATAGGGAGCAACAATTCTATCGCCATGTTCCTTGGCGGATGAGCTCTGTGTATCCGTACGCTCACAGCCATTAAGCAGCAGTAAAACTAGGCTTAACAGATATGGAAAATAGCGTCGTAATTCCATTTTTTCCCCAAGTTCGATCATGTTAGCAACCGCAGCGGTATCTCAATGTACCTTTAGGCTATTTTTTAAACTTTTGAACAAACCAATTTAACACTTTTAGCTGCTGCACCTGTGTCAAACCAAAATAAATGCAGATCCAAGGCGACACGAGGAAAAACCACGGAATGACAGCCAGCGAACGACCCGTAAAGAGGAGGAAAAAGAAACCGCTGTAGATCACTAACACACCTAAAATACCGACCATCAGCATCATACGTTTGGTGATTTTCTCAAGCCAAAGGGCTTTTTCCTGCCAAGACATTCAGATAATCAACTCCATCATCATGTCGTTAAACATGTTTGTAAACTTATGTAAAAAAGTGGCTGGCGATTGTTGAAGGTTAACAACCAAATGTCAACTCCAGCAAGCAAATTCCACCAAGGGCGAGCAATATATTAGCAATAAATAAAAAACCGAGCCTAGACTCGGTTTTGCTTAACAACGGTAGGGAATTCCCATTAGATGCGAATGCCGCCATCGACTTCAAAGACACGCCCATTGACATAGTCGTTCTCAATAATAAAGCGTACGGTCGATGCGATTTCATCGGCATGGCCTAAACGACCAACGGGTACCAACTTCTCTAACCGCTCTAACGCTTCAGGCTTCATTGCTGCCGTCATCTCGGTGGCGATCACTCCAGGAGCTACCGCAGCACTACGGATATTGTAACGCGCCAGTTCCTTAGCCCAGCCTACCGACATGGCCGCCACGCCCGCCTTAGAGGCCGCGTAGTTTGACTGGCCCATATTGCCCGCCTTGGCAAGGCTTGAAATGTTTACAATCACGCCCGCTTGACCGGATTCGATCATCGCCGCCGCTGCTTCACGGCCGCAGAGGAAACTGCCCGTCAGGTTGACATTGATCACCGACTGGAACTGTTCAAATGACATACGGTCAGTCACTTTACCGTCTTTGGCTTTGACTAACATGCCATCGCGTAAAATACCGGCATTATTAACCAGCACGTTAACTTGGCCAAAGTCTTCGAGAATATAGGCAAAGCCTGCGACTACGTCTTCTTCATCGGTAATGTCTAACGCATAACCTTGGACTTCAGTGGTGGCACCGAGATCGGCACAGGCACGTTCAAGTTTTTCTTGATCCACATCGATAAGCGCCAACTTAGCACCCGCCTGGGCAAAGTTTTGCGCCATTGCTAAGCCTAAACCACCCGCGCCGCCAGTAATGACGACAACCTTATCTTTTAAATCCATCTGGTTATCCCTTGTTTTTAATGTCTATTTTTTTAGTGGTGCAAATTGCTCAAAAATACTGGAAAAATCTCGGCGGCCATTACCTTGTCTCGCATGATTCACATACAAGCTACGGGCAAGTGCCCCCATTGGCGTGCTGGAGTTGCTCAATAATGCGGCTTCCTGTGACAGGCCGAGATCTTTAACCATCAAATCTACCATAAAGCCGCCCTGATAGCCCTTAGAAGAAGGCACAGACTCCATCACACCTGGGCATGGGTTGTACTTCTCTAACGTCCAGTTACCGCCGCTGCTGACCTTCATAATGTCCGACAGCACTTTAGGATCGAGACCATGGTCAATCCCCATTTGCAGCGCCTCGGAAGTGCCCACCATCAGCACAGATAACAGCATGTTATTGCAGATTTTAGCGACTTGACCCGCACCGGCTCCGCCCGCGTGGAAAATATTCTTACCCATAGCGTTCAGTACGGGTTGTGCGCGCTCAAATGCCGTATCCGAGCCACCACAAATAAAGGTTAGGGTTCCCGCCGCTGCGCCTGCCGTGCCGCCGGAAACGGGGGCATCCATAAATTCGATGCCGCTTTTGGCCGCTTCGGCCGCCACTAACTGGGCGCTTTGGGCATCGATAGTCGAGCAATCGATCAGCAAAGTATCGCCAGCGACCACCTCGAGCAGGCCTTTATCTGTGCCATTACCAAGATATAAACTTTTTACATGCTTGCCCGCGGGCAACATAGTGATCACCACATTCGCGCCCGCCGCGGCGCCACAGGCGGTGGTAGACACTAATGCGCCTTGGTCGGCAAGGCTTTGCATCGCCTCGGGCACTAAGTCGAATACCCGAACCGTCATGCCCGCTTTTAACAAGTTGGCCGCCATTGGGCCGCCCATATTACCTAAACCGATAAATGCTACTGTACTCATACCATCACTCCTGTGTGCTGTTCTCTTTTTAGCTTAACTGGCTTAAAGGATGCGCCTCGCCCCAGGGGGAAGCCAATATTTGCTCAAGCACGGCCGTAGGCACAGCTTGCACATCCTTAAAGCGCCACTGGGGTTGTCTGTCTTTATCGATCAGCAGCGCCCGCACGCCTTCGCAGAAATCACCGTGGGCACACACATTGACACTGACAGTTAATTCCCATTGGAAACACTGGGCTAGGCTGAGTTTAGTGCCAAGCTGCGCTTGAACATTCACTAAGTGCCAACTGATAGGGCTACCCGCGAGGAAAGTATCCCGCGCCTTCATTAGCCAAGCATCCTCTGACACTAACGTCGACATACGCGCGACGATATCCTCAAGGCTGCCCGCCATCAGCCGGTCGATAATCTCTTGACTCTCGGCCAGTAAACTATCGCCCTTAGGGATATTCACTTGGTTAGACAGCTCGTTGATCATGCTATCGAGGCGTTGATGGTTTAACGCGGGCGTATCGCTCCAATCTAAGGTTGCCATGGCATCAAACATCAGTTCTTTGTCATCGCGATTTAAATAGTGATCCGCAAGTCCCACATAACAGGCATCGGCCGCATTCATATGGTAGGCGGTGAGTCCTAAAAACAGTCCCATTTTGCCCGGCATACGATTGAGGAAATAACTGCCGCCCACATCGGGGTACAGGCCAATAGTCACCTCAGGCATAGCAATGCGCGAGGTTTCGGTCACGACTCTGTGGCTCGCCCCCGCCATTAAACCTAGGCCGCCGCCCATGACGATACCATCGCCCCATACGAGCACAGGTTTGCCATAGGTATGCAGTAGATGATCGAGGCGATACTCCTCCTCAAAGAACACTTTCGCGACTTCAGTCACTTGTCCCTTAGACGCCACGGAGGCATGGTACAGTGCCCGCACATCTCCCCCGGCACAAAATGCCTTTTCACCACTACCATCTAAAACGATACAGGCGATAAGGGGGTCTTTCTTCCACAGATTGAGCTGCGCCGTCATCGCGCGCACCATGCCTAAATCTAAGGCATTGAGGGCTTTTTCGACATTGAGTGTCACCACTCCAATCAACTTGCCAGAAGCGGTGGCTAAGGTCTGAAACACCACATTTTGTGTGGTCGTGGCCTGTTCTACTGCATGGGTCATTAGCGGTTTCTCCACTCGGCTTTACGTTTCCCTAAAAACGCATTCACGCCTTCGGCCTGATCTTCGGTATCGAATAACCCGACAAATAATTCACGCTCTATTGGTAAGGCTTGGCTACGCGGCATATTACGGCCCGCTTGGATAAGGGTTTTACAGGCGGTGACGCTGCTCGGGCTCTGATTCGCCACCTTCGCCGCAAGGGCAATAGCCGCATTGAGGGCTTCACCCGTTTCAACCACTTCCTCGACTAAACGCAAATTTAATGCCTGGGTTGCATCGATACGCTCGCCGCATAAAATCATCCGCTTAGCCCAACCTTCGCCCACTAAAGCAGTCAGATTTTGAGTGCCACCCGCGCAGGGTAATAACCCGACTGTCGCTTCGGGTAATGCCATTACCGCTTGGATTTCGGCAATGCGAATATCACAGGCGAGCGCCACTTCTAAACCGCCGCCCATAGCGTAGCCGTTGATCGCCGCAATCGACACACCGCGGAATTGACTTAAGGTTTCAAAGGCTTCACCAAAATGCTTTGCCATCGTCGCCGCATTGCCTTTGTCGCCGTCGCTAAACAACTTTAAATCGGCGCCGGCGGAGAAAAACTTTTGCCCTTGGCCCGTAAGCACTAAAGCATAAATCTCTTTATTGGCATTCAGCTCAAGCACTTTAGCCTTGAGTGCCTGCAAACTCTCGGCGGTCCAAGTGTTTGCTGGCGGATTATTCATCGTCAGAATGGCCGTATGGCCTTCGATACGTTCAACTAAATATTCCATCTATATCGACTCCTTTATGTTTTTGCCAATGTGTTATCGCCACATCCTAACTTCCCATAGAAAGGGAAGATTTACAGAATTTGTCCTGCATTTTCATCGAGCAAACGACGGGCGATAATTAAGCGCATAATTTCGTTGGTGCCTTCTAAAATCTGGTGTACGCGCACATCGCGGAAATGACGTTCCAGCGGGTACTCCCTGATATAACCATATCCACCATGAATTTGCAGCGCCGCATCACAGACTTGAAAGCCCACATCGGTGGCAAAGCGTTTCGCCATGGCGCAATAAGCCGTGGCTTCTGGATCGCCACTATCGAGTTTAAAGGCCGCGAGGCGCACCATTTGGCGGGCTGCCACTAACTCAGTTGCCATATCGGCAAGCTTAAATTGTAGCGCCTGGAATGCCGCCAGGGGTTTACCAAATTGCTGCCGCTCATTCATATATTGAGTTGCACGCTCAAGGGCCGCCTGCGCCGTCCCCACTGAACAGGTCGCGATATTGATACGACCGCCATCTAAGCCTTTCATTGCAAAAGTAAAACCTTGGCCTTCTTCACCGAGCAAGTTAGCTACTGGCACGCGCACGTTTTCAAAGGTGATTTGGCGAGTCGGCTGGGCATTCCAGCCCATTTTATCTTCGGCTTTACCGTAGATAACGCCAGCGGCATCCGCCGGGATCGCAATCGCCGAAATACCCTTAGGTCCAGCTTGGCCCGTACGGCACATCACCACTAAAAGCTCAGTGGCGCCCGCGCCCGAGATAAACATTTTCGAGCCTGAAATCACATATTCATCACCGTCACGCACCGCTTTAGTTTGCAAAGATGCAGCGTCCGAACCCGCGCCCGGCTCAGTCAAACAGTATGACGCTAACATCTGCCCAGTGGTTAACGGCTCAGACCAAGTCTGACGCAGGGTTTCAGTGCCCCAAGTCGTCACCATCCAAGTCGCCATATTGTGAATGGTCAGCATGGCCGTGGTCGCGGTGCAGCCCTTGGCAAGTTCTTCAAAAATAATCGAGGCATCGAGGCGCGATAAGCCCATGCCACCTTCGGATTCTGGCGAATACAGAGAGCAAAAACCTAGCTCACCGGCTTTTTGGATCACGTCTTTGGGGAAATGATGTTCTTCATCCCACTTGGCGGCGAACGGGGTTAATTCTTCCGCGGCAAACTGGCGCGCAAGATCGGCAAACTGACGTTGGTCATCGTTGAAATTAAAATCCATTGGGCTCTCCTATGACTCTGTGGTCACTTTTTTATTGAATAAATTGGGCGCCGTAAAGACGCCGTGGTTTATCGATTAATCACCGAGCTTAGCGTAGGTTAATGCTCATATTTGGCGTTGAAGCTACTGCGATATCGGACTCGAACCAGCGGGAAGTGATGGTCTTGGTCTCGGTATAGAAACGCACCGCTTGCTTACCGTAGGCATGTTGATCGCCATAGAAACTGCCCTTCCAACCGGTAAATGAGAAGAAAGGTAATGGCACAGGAATAGGCACGTTAATCCCCACTTGGCCGACTTCGATTTCATGTTGATATTTACGGGCAGCGGCACCGCTAGCGGTAAAGATAGACGTGCCGTTGCCATAAGGGCTGGCGTTAACTAATTCGATGGCGGCTTCTAAGGAGTCTGATTCCATACAACAGAGTACAGGGCCAAAGATTTCTTCCTTGTAAATGCTCATCTCAGTGGTGACTTTATCGAACATGGTTGGGCCAATCCAATTACCGGATTCATAACCTTCCACGGTAAAATCGCTGCCATCGAGTAAACACTCGGCGCCTTCGGCTTTACCTTGGGCGATAAGTTTAAGCACCCGCGCCTTAGCTGCAGGGCTGATAACTGGACCATAACCCGCTTCTTTATCGTCCCATAAACCTGGGCGAACTTTGGCTAAGGCTTCTTTTAATTCTGGGATCCACTCTTTAGCGGCACCAACAAACACGGCAACCGAAATCGCCATACAACGCTGACCCGCCGCGCCCACAGAAGCGCCAACTAAGTTGTTGATCACTTGCTGTTTGTTTGCATCTGGCATGATAACGCAGTGGTTTTTTGCGCCCGCAAAGGCTTGTACGCGTTTTAAGTTATCTGTACCGGTTTTATAAATATATTGACCCACAGCCACAGAACCGACAAAGGAAATGGCTTTAATCGCAGGGTCTGCCAGCAGAATATCTACGGCAGTTTTGTCGCCATGCACTAATTGCAATACGCCCTTAGGTGCACCCGCCTCAACAAACAGCTCAACCAGGCGCTGCGGCGTCATAGGGTCTTGTTCAGAAGGCTTTAAAATGAAAGTGTTACCGCAGGCAATCGACAATGGAAACATCCATAACGGGATCATCGCAGGAAAGTTAAATGGCGTAATACCCGCACACACACCGAGTGGTTGAGTGTAACTGTAAGTATCAATTGAACGCGCGACGTTCTCGACGGTTTCGCCCATCAATAATGACGCCACGTTACAAGCATGTTCAGCAACTTCGATACCACGCCATACATCGCCCTTGGCATCTTCAAAGGTTTTACCAGTTTCCTTTGCAAGAATGGTCGCCAGCTCGTCGTGGTGCTCTTTTAACAGATGCTGATAACGCAACATGACGCGCGCACGCTCTGACACTGGCACTTCTTTCCAGGTTTTAAAGGCCGCTTTGGCGCTGGCAATCGCGGCGTGAACTTCATCGCTAGTGGCGGCATTAATCACGGCAATCGGCGAGTTATTCGCGGGATTGGTGACAATAATCTGTGATGTGCCAGTACCTTGGATAAACTCGCCGTCAATGTAATGCTTTACTTGTGTGGTCATGTTGCAATCCTTTTCCTTGTAGAGTGATAGGCTAGCGGTGCGATATTATGATTATCCTCAAGGGAAGTGATTGCCCTTGCTAGCCCGTCTTGTTGATTTAAGCCTTGTTGATTTAACTAAATCTTAGCCATTAGACCTCGATAGCCATTGCCGTCGCTTCACCGCCGCCGATACACAGCGAGGCAACTCCGCGCTTAAGGCCGCGGGCTTTTAATGCATGGATTAAGGTCACCAGCAGACGTGAACCCGAGCAGCCAATAGGATGACCTAAGGCACAGGCGCCGCCATTAACGTTAACCTTAGCAATATCTAAACCCAGTTCAGACACGGCAAGCATAGTCACCATGGCGAAGGCTTCATTGATCTCAAACAGATCCACTTCATCCGTTGACCAACCCACATTAGCCAGCAATTTCGCCATAGCGCCAACCGGTGCAGTGGTAAAGAGTGAAGGCTCTTGGGCGTGGGTAGTGTGACCTTTAATGGTCGCTAACACAGTTAAACCTAAACGCTCAGCTTCGCCACGGGAGGTCAACATTAAGGCCGCCGCACCATCGGAAATCGAGCTAGAGTTGGCCGCTGTGATAGTGCCGTCTTTGCTAAAGGCTGGACGCAGGGCTGGAATTTTTTCAGGGCGGGCATTACCGGGCTGCTCGTCGGTATCGATAGTCACATCACCACGGCGGTCACTGACAGTGACTGGGGTAATTTCGGCTTTAAAGGCACCCGAGTTAATCGCCGCATTGGCTTTTTCGAGCGAGCTTAGGGCAAAAGCGTCCATTTGCTCGCGGGTAATGCCGTATTCATCGGCGGTTTTCTGGGCAAAAGTCCCCATAGCGCCACCCGTGTAGGCATCTTCAAGACCGTCTAAAAACATATGGTCGAGCATTTTTCCGTGGCCCATACGCATGCCGCTACGGGCTTTATCCAAGAGATACGGTGCTTGGCTCATGCTTTCCATACCGCCAGCGATCACCACTTTTGCACTGCCCGCTTTAATCAAATCGTGGGCTAACATGACAGTCTTCATGCCTGAACCACAGACCTTGTTTACTGTCGTCGCGCCGACAGACAGCGGCAATCCGGCCCCCAAGGTTGCCTGACGCGCAGGCGCTTGACCTAAACCTGCGGGTAATACGCAGCCCATCAAGACTTCATCGACATGTTCACCCGCCAATTGGGTATCGGCTAGCAAGCCTTTGATCGCCGTCGCCGCTAAGGCTGGTGATGCTACGGATGACAAACAACCTTGAAATCCCCCCATTGGGGTACGTTTAGCGGCAACGATAACGATATCTTGATTTAACTGTTCAGTACTCATGGAAACTCCAACCTAAATTGACCACTAAGCCTAGTGCTAGTCTCGGGACGTTTAATAAAATCGACATTAAAACCACTCTGACGTTTACGCGAACGTAAAGCAAGTATTCCTTGGTCTAATGTGCAGATTTTCTCGGGTGGAAATGTCAGCAAGGATTTACAGCAAAGAACAATTAAACGAGGGGGGGTCAGTTGATATCATGTGTTGACTCGCAAAGAGCGCCCCCTATGGTACTAAGACCCTAGGAAGCACAATCCAATAGCAGCCAAGCTAGAGTGACATGGGCAACTTCATCAGTAGAATGTCCAGCTACCTTGATGCATGCCCATCACTCATCGTCAGATCAGTTATCGCGTTAATGTTGCGTTATCAATAACAAACCGATACTTCACATCGCCCTTCAGCATGCGCTCATAGGCGGTATTAATCTCATCAGCCCTGATCAGTTCTATATCTGAAACTATGTTGTTTTCTGCACAAAAATCTAGCATCTCTTGGGTTTCAAGGATCCCGCCGATCATTGAACCAGCAAGGGTACGGCGTTTCATTATCAAATTAAAAACATCGGGTGATGGATGGTTTGTTGCAGGTGCGCCAACCAAGGTCATAGTGCCATCGCGTTTTAATAGGCTAAGTAAAGCGTCCAGATCATGGGGAGCTGCAACGGTATTCACAATCAAATCAAAACTCTGCACATGTTTCGCCATTTCATCGGCATTCTTGGAAATAACCACTTCATCAGCACCCAAAGCTTTGGCTGCATCACGTTTAGATTCTGAAGTGGTAAATGCAACAACATACGCCCCCATTGCATGGGCGAGCTTAATGCCCATATGCCCAAGACCACCAATGCCAACAATACCGACTTTTTTACCCGGTCCAACATTCCAATGGCGAAGCGGAGAATAAGTGGTAATACCCGCGCATAAGAGAGGAGCCACTGCCGCTAATTGCGTTTGAGGATGACGGATACGCAGCACATAACGCTCATGAACCACGATTTGTTCAGCATAGCCACCGAGCGTATGACCTGGCGCATCTGTGGTTGGGGCGTTATAAGTGCCGATCATATGATCACAGTAATTTTCTAGGTTGTCGTCACAATCAGCGCATTGTTTACAGCTATCAACAATGCAGCCTACGCCCACTAAATCACCTATCTTAAATTTGGTGACATGTTCACCCACAGCGGTAACCCTCCCAACGATCTCATGCCCTGGCACACAGGGATATAAGGTACCCGCCCATTCCGAGCGTACAGTATGTAAATCGGAATGACATACACCGCAAAAATCGATAGCAATTTGGATATCATGGGCACTAGGTGCGCGGCGGCTGATATTCAGTGGGCCAAGGGGTTGATCGGCGGCAACAGCACCGAACGCTTTGATGGTCATCGTAAATTCCTTATATAAATCATCGTGGATTGTAATAGAGTGTTGCGGCTAAACGCCGCAGTCACTTACAGGTATTGATGGAAAAATTGGGTCATTTTATCAAAGGGAATAACATCAACCCTGTCATACAAGTCAATATGAGTAGCACCTTTAATTATCATCAACTCTTTAGGTTCTGCGGCAGCGGCAAAGGCCGTTTCCGCGAAGTAGCGCGAGTGCGCTTTTTCACCATGAACTAACAACATAGGGCGTGGGGATATTTCATCAATGTACGACAATAAAGGCATATTCATAAAGGACAATGGGTTAGTAATAGTCCAAGAGCTGTTTGAATTAATGGCTCTTGGGTGAAAACCACGGTCACGAGATTTATAGTAGTTAGCATAATCCACTACAAATTGCGGCTCACCGCCTTTGAGTTCGTTAAAAATGGGGCCTAATTCCGGCTCGCCTTTCTCTGCATCACGCCAACGTTGTAAACTAAGCTGCTCTAGCGTTTTAGTGCGTTGTTCTTTGGTCATACTGTCGTTATAACCTTTCGACATCACTCGAGTCATATCATACATAGTGCTGGCAACGACTGCTTTTACTCGCTTGTCGACAGCGGTTGCATTTAAGGCCATACCTCCCCAACCACAAATCCCAATAATACCGATTCGCTCGCGATCAACTGAGGGCAATAAACCAAGACAATCGACGGCGGCACTGAAATCCTCCGTATTGATGTCTGGCGATGCCACATGGCGCGGTTCTCCCCCACTTTCTCCGGTAAAAGAAGGATCAAATGCGAGTGTAACAAAACCACGCTCTGCCATGATTTGCGCATACAAACCGGAAGATTGTTCTTTAATGGCCCCAAAAGGACCACCAACGGCAATAGCTGCACATTTACCACTGAGATTTTTTGGCTGATAAAGATCAGCGACTAAAGTGATGCCATAACGGTTTTTAAAGGTGACTTTTTTATGGTCAACCTTATCACTTTTAGCAAAAGTTTTATCCCACTCAGCTCCAAGCTGTAATTGAGTATCCGCCACAACTGGCATGGCTGCCATTGATGAAACACTGGCAGTTACGATACCGACACCTGCTATTTTCAACAGATTTCGACGTGATGTATCTGGTGTATCATCATTTTGTGTGACTTGCTCTAAATGTTCACCCATGATTTTTCCTTATATCTTCAGTTGTTGTGAATAGTGTTAGTCGAGGCCTGTGCCGTGAGTATTGAAAGTAATGCTGATATCAGCAAAAGTGTGGCACTGAGCAAAAAGGTGCTTTGATAGCCACTGTAGTCAAACAGGAGACCCCCGAGTGTAGAACCGAGCGCAATAGAGAGTTGAATGATGGCAACAAAGAGACCGCCTGCCGCTTCAGCATCGTTTGGAAAGACCTTGGTAATCCACGTCCACCAGCCGACAGGAGCTGAAGTGCCAGTCAGTCCCCATAGTGCAAGTAGCGCAATCACAGCCGTAAACCATGTACCTGCGGCGATCAGACCAAGTGCCGTTGCGGCCATTAGGAGTGGTATCACGACCAATGTCTGATAAAACCCCCATTGCAAAACTCTGGCCACCAACAAAGTGCCAATAACCCCGGCGACACCTATTACCAACAGCGCAAATGAAAGAGTGGTGCCATGCAACTGAGTGACAGTTTCCAAAAACGGCCGGATATAAGTGAATAATGCAAACTGCCCCATAAACATCATGCTGCTGGCCACGAGCCCCATCTTGATGCCCGAAAGTTTTAATAACAGAACCATCTGCAATACATGACCAGAACGGCTTGATCGCCCAGTAACAGGCATAAAAGGTAACGCGTACCATTGCCATACTAAGGCGATGAATGCGATGGGAACCAAACAGAAGAAAGCACTACGCCAACCAAGAACGTCACCAAGCCATGCCCCCAATGGCGCAGCTAATACCGTTGCCAAGGCATTACCGCCGTTGACTATGGCTAAGGCGAGAGGAACCTGATGTGTAGGAACTAAACGCATAGCCGTGGCCGCTGACATAGACCAAAAACCGCCAATAACCACACCAATCAACGCCCGTCCGAGCATGTAGATTGGGTAGTTGGGAGCAAGGGCAATGATAGCGCCGGATATCCCCATAGCAGTAGTGAGCCCCAACAATAGGAGCTTGCGGTCAAGGTTGCCTGAGAGCGAAGAAATAAACAGGCTCGTTATGACGGCGAAAATGCCGGAAATAGCGATCCCTTGCCCAGCCATTCCCTCTGTAACATCGAGGTCCCTCGCAATGGGAGTCAATAAACTGACCGGCAAAAACTCTGAAGTAACTAATGCGAAAGCACAAATTGATAACGCAACAACCCCACTCCAGCAATTCAATATTGCGGTATGACCCGCAGAACTAGTTGTATTCATTCCAACACATGATTAACTGACAAAAACATAAGTTCATATTGACAGACAGTTTAAGATTTGATTAGTAGGTATAATCTTTATGTAGTTGTGAGATAAATTCAGTAATGGCAAACCAGAAGTTGAACGATTTGCAGGCATTTTTGGCCGTGGCTCAGCTACAAAGTTTCACCAAAGCCGCAGCCCTGTTGCGTGTAACCCCCTCGGCACTTAGTCATACCATTCGAGGTCTAGAGGAAAGATTAGGCGTACGCTTACTTACTCGCACCACACGAAACGTATCGCTCACCGAAGCCGGCATTCGCTTATCCCAGTCCCTAACTCCGCTGTTTGAGCAGATCAACTTAGAAATAGAAGCATTAAGTGAGCTCAGGGATAAACCTAAAGGCACGATTAGGCTCACCTGCACCGATGATCAGATCCAATTACATTTACGGCCGATACTGGCGACATTTTTGCGTCAGTACCCAGAAATCAAGCTAGAAATGTATATTGATTACGGTTTTACCAATATGGTTGAGGAGCGTTTTGATGCAGGGATCCGCTTGGGAGAGGCTATCAGCAAAGACATGATCGCAGTCCGCATCGGGCCAGATTGGCGATTGGTGGTGGTGGGTTCACCCGATTATTTTGAGCGAAACCCAGCACCGATAACACCTGATGAATTAACCGCACATGCATGCATTAACATTAGACATCGAATAGCGGGCTCTATTTATGCTTGGGAGTTTGAAAAACAACAACGAGCCTTCACAGTGAAAGTCGATGGACAACTAGTGTTCAACAGCATTATCCATGTACTCAATGCCGCACTGGACGGCATTGGGTTAGCGTATGTACCCGAACCTTTAGCTGCTCCTTATTTGGCTGATGGCAGACTAAAAATGATATTAACCGATTGGAGTCCCTATTTTCAGGGTTACCATTTGTACTATCCAAATCGCCGCCAAGCTTCACCAGCCTTTATGGCATTCGTCGATGCGATTAGATACAAGCCAAATCAGCATAAAGCAACCTAATCATCAATGATAATGGAAGCTAACCGCGACGATGTCTCGTATCCCTGTTGCGCTATGGGAAAATATTAGCTCGACATCTTCTAACGCGATTCCCACGGTGTCATCGCCGTCATATCGCTTAAATCGTAGGGTGTTAACTGGTAAACGTAATAATTGAGCCAGTTACTGACCAGCAGGCTACCGTGGCTGTGCCAGCGGGCAATCGCTTCGGCTTTCGGGTCATTATTGCGATAGTAATTTTGTGGCACATTTGGATTTAAGCCCTGTGCCAAATCCCTGCGATATTCATCATTTAGGGTCGATTTTTGATATTCAGGATGGCCCATCACAAACAAGTTGCGATTATTGCGGCTAAGAACCAGATAGGCCCCCGCCTCATCGGATTCGGCAAGCACTTGCAACTGTGGATGTTGCCTAATTTCTTCTAGGTCCATTTCGGCAAATCGGGAATGGGGCGCAAAAAATTCATCGTCAAAACCACGTAACAGCGGAAAATGCTGGCAAGTGCGGCGGTGCACGAACACGCCAGAGCGCTTTTGCTGCAGAATTTTTCGATGTAAACCATAGAGGTGATATAAACCCGCATGGGCCGCCCAACATAAAAACAGCACTGAGGTGACATGCTCTTGGGACCAGTCGATAATTTCACGAATATGGTCCCAATAGACCACATCTTCAAAATCGATTTGCCCCAGCGGCGCCCCAGTAATGATCAGGCCGTCGTAGTTTTTGTGGCGCACATCCTCAAAGTCACGGTAGAAGGTATTCATATGATCGATGGAGGTGTGTTTGGATTCTTTATCGTGAATGCGCAATAAATCCACATCCACCTGCAGCGGCGTGTTACCGAGTAAGCGCAATAACTGGGTTTCTGTCTCGATTTTATTGGGCATGAGATTCAGGATCAGCACCTTCATCGGCCTGATATCCTGATTCGCCGCCCGCGTTTCGGACATCACGAAAATATTTTCTGACTCTAAAACCCCTGCTGCGGGCAGATGATCTGGAATTTTAACCGGCATACCGCGCCTCTTCTGTTCGTAAATACCAACGGATTCGGCGCGTATGTCAGCTCACTTCTGAGTGGGCTAACTAGCCACCGACTTTCTCAAGCATTATGGTCATAGCTGCGGTCGAATTAAGATCGACATGATAGGCTTGAGTGTTAATAAACAATAACTTATCACCGAGCATTATCCTTGCGCCTACGGCATAGGTATGCCCAGCTTCAAACTGATCCCGGCCCATAGTAAAACTAAACTGTGTTGGGGTTTGTGCCCCTTGGCTCACACGTTCGGCCATCACTATGGCAGGCACATCCATTTTAGACACATCGAGCAACTGAACGATGAGTTTGGCTTCGCTGGGCAACGCGATTCGCTCGCGGTACATTGCCTCACCTTTGATCTCGACCACCGCATTGGGGGTTGCACAACCTGCTAATAACCCCGTCACAGCAATTAATGCGATTGCGGTGAATTTTTGCACCGCCGAGATCAGCACACTCAAGTTTGACCATTGACTCATTTTGTTTCTCCTAATCATACATAAAGACTTCTAGATGTCCACATGTCCATGCTATAAATCTTGTCTTGCTGAACATATCTTCCTATCATAAGCCACCATTTCGTTGCCGAAAAATTTATGACCCAAGCAACTGCGATAATTGTGGGCGCTAGCTCACATTTAAGCCGCGAACTTGCAAAGCAACTGGCAGATCAACAGGTTGAATTAGCCTTATTTGCTCAAGATCCAGAATCGCTAAGGGAGTTTGCCTCAAGATTACCGACAAAAGTACAAGTATTTGCACTACAGATAGATCAGCCTCAAGCCATTATCAAGCAACTTGAAACCGTCTGGCATAGCCTAGGTGGCGCCCATTTAGTCTTAGTCAATACTGGCCTTAATAGCTACGATCCAGAGCTGCCTTGGCTGCCAGAGCAGGACATTATCGACGTTAATGTGCGAGGTTTTGCTGCTATCTGCAATACGGCATTTAGACTATTTCGCGAACAAGGGTATGGGCAACTGGCGGCAATTAATTCGATTGCAGGACTGCGCGGTGGACCGAGTGTGGCCTACCACGCCTCGAAGGCCTTTGGGCAAAATTACCTTGAAGGTTTAAGTATGCATGCCCAGCGCCTCAAGTTGCCTATTACCATCACCGATATCCAATTAGGTTTGCTCGATAAGGCAGCCATGCAACAAAGTGCGCTTTGGCTTGCGCCTCTTCCCCAAGTGGCAGCGCAGATCATTAAAGCCATGCAACAGGGAAAACGCCGCGTTTATGTGACTAAACGTTGGCGCCTCGTGGCTTGGCTCACTAAGCTATTGCCAGAATTTATCTATAACACTCGCCACTGGAAAGCTAAAAAGCCAAAAAGTTAGCTTAACGTCTTGGTAATAAACAAAAAAGGAGCCTAGGGCTCCTTTTTGTTTAATGCTTATTCAGCAATTAGAAAGTGTAACCCACACTCACCATATAAACCCATGGGTCAATATCGGTTTCAATGGTGACAGGCGCATCGGCCAGTTTGAATTTCACGTCACTGTCAATTTTGGCGTACCACACAGAAGCGTTAAGTAACCAGTTTTTGCTCATTTGAAAATCTAAACCGACCTGAGCCGCTAAACCCCAAGAAGTACTCATGCTAAGGTCAGTTAAGGCGCCACCTAAGTCATTTGTAAATTCATTATCATAGAAGTTGGTGTAGTTCACACCGACGCCAATATAGGGGCGTAATTTTGACTGCGCATCACCAAAGTAATACTGGGCCACTAATGTTGGAGGCAGTTGCTTAGTTTCGGCAATTTTACCCACACCATCTAAAGAGACATCATGGCTAAAGGGGGTGGCTGCTAATAATTCAACCCCAAAGTTATCGGTCAGCATATAACCGAAGTTCAAACCTAACTGGGTATCGCTGCTCACAATAAACTCACCGTTACCCGCAACATCTTGGCTTGATTCATTCGGCGCAACAACGACCACACCGGCACGAACGATAATATCGCCCGCTTGATGTGCAGAAACAGAAGCAGTAAAACCAGCGGCTAGTAAGGTCGCAGCGATCAGTGTAGAAACAGTCGTTTTATTCATCATCATACTCCATATGTACAACATAGGTTTTTGTTTTATATTACATCCTTAACAATTGAGGCCTACACTGCCAGAGAAATGCGACCACTTTATTGATCCAAATCAAAGGCGCACCTATGTACTTACTTTTAGGTATGATGCATGGGATCTTGATCACGTAAAGTGAACATTTATTGATAATACAGGTTCATTTTTTGTGAGCTGCGCCATTTATTAGCCATCACTAAACCACCTCGATATGGGTAGCACCTAAAAAGCAACTTAACATTTGAGCTACATAACTAGGACTAGAGCAATGCCCTAAATCGCCGTGGTATTAGCCACAAAGAAGCCATTGCCCATAAAAATACGACCAATAGAAAATCGTTATTCGAGACAGAGGAGAGGATATCGACTAAGCCAGCCTTTAGCGGCGATCCTTTGCTGGCATATTGCTAATACCCTGCGGGGATTAGGACTTAATTTCAGCGCAAAGAGTGACTGCAAGCCAAAGGGAGTGATAAGCCTGTAGGGAGAGTTAAGGCTGCCAGCGGCGAGCCCATTGGATAAGGCACAAATGCCCACTGCGGTTTCTAATTCGGGCCAATGGGCCATAGCATCAAGGCAGGAAATATAGGGTGCGTCTTGATTTTTAAGATGCATCCGAGCCTGATTTTTCACCGACCAAGGCAAATCAGGCGCTAAACGGCGTAGATAGGCTTCAATTGCCCTATCCCGCTCAGGGCGGGTGTCTAGCGGGCAATAGTAAATCAGGTCAATATCGTTCAACGGACGAGGCTCAAAGCCATGCAAACGATCCCACACTAAATTACGGACAAAACCCGCAGCAAGGCACCACTGCGGGAGGGCATATTCTGCCGCACACTGCGCGGCAAGTTGAAGCGCCCTAACCCGCTCACTGTCTTGGGTTATCCATTCAAGTAAACGGGACTGTAACTCAAGTTCATGTGGCGCGCTGTTATCGCCTTGGATCACTGGGGACTCTATACTGCATCCGCCTGGCGCTCAGGCATCGCCTCGATGAAGGCGGTAAGCTGATTGCACTCGGCCCACACGCGCATAATATTAGGGTATGGGGTTAAATCCACATTAAAACGCTGGGCGTTATACACCTGCGGCACTAGGCAGATATCGGCGATGGTTATCGCATCCCCAAAACAATAACGGCCACTATGGCGTATAAGCAGAGTTTCTAAGGCCGCAAACCCACTCGCAATCCAGTGGTGATACCAACTATTTTTTGCCGTCTCATCAACCCCTAAGGTTTGGGTTAAATACTGCAGCACGCGCAGGTTATTTAACGGGTGGATTTCACAGGCAATAGTCAGCGCCATCGCACGCACATGGGCACGCTCGAGTGCCGATGCCGGCAATAACGGGGTTTTGGGATATAGCTCATCGAGGTATTCAACAATCGCGAGGGATTGTGACAGTACATCGCTATCGTCTTCATCGCCCACGACTAAGGTGGGCACCAATTCCAGAGAATTTAGGGCGCTATAGGCCGCTTTATGCTGCTCACCACCATCGCGCACTAAATGCACCGACAGCTGCTCAGCGCTAACGCCCTTAAGATTAAGCGCGATACGAACACGATAGGCGGCGCTGGAACGCCAATAACCGTAGAGTTTCATCTGACTACTTCCTTATAAAATAAAAGTGCTTATAAAAACGGGGCCATTCAGCCCCGTTGTTATGATAGATACATCCCGTTAGGGGCAATATCAAGCTTTATACTCAACCACTTTTTGATCGATTGAACCAAAAATGGAGGCGCCATTATCATCGAGCATTTCAATGCGCACTGTGTCGCCAAAGCGCATAAAGGGCGTAGTGGCTTTGCCGTCGGCAATCACTTCTAACATACGTTTTTCAGCGAGACAGCTCGAACCTGCGCTGCGGTCGTAATTAGAAATAGTCCCAGAACCAATAATGGCACCAGCGCCTAATGGGCGAGTTTTGGCAACATGTGAAACTAACTGGCTGAAATTAAAAGTCATATCAACGCCCGCATTCGGACGACCAAATAATTCACCGTTTAAATGGGTGATCAGCGGTAAATGCACCTTTGAATCTTCCCAACGAGAGCCCAATTCATCTGGTGTTACCGCCACAGGAGAAAAACTGCTCGATGGTTTAGATTGGAAGAAACCAAACCCTTTAGCCAGCTCACCAGGAATTAAGTTACGCAGCGACACATCGTTCACTAGCATGAGTAACTTGATATGCTTAGCCGCATTTTCACTGCTCACACCCATAGGGACATCGTCGGTGACAACCGCAATTTCAGATTCAAAGTCGATACCCCAATCTTCACTCGCCAGCGGGATATCGGCCTTAGGTGCGATAAAGCTATCGGAGCCGCCCTGGTAAAAGAGTGGATCTGTCCAGAAGGTTTCCGGCATTTCAGCACCACGGGCTTTACGCACTAACTCAACATGGTTTACATAGGCGCTACCATCGGCCCACTGGTAAGCACGGGGTAATGGCGATAAACACTTAGCTTCATCAAAGGCTTGGGCGTTATCTAATTTGCCCTCGTTAAGCGCATCGTACAATTCCTGTAATTGGGGCTGTAGCAGCACCCAACCGTCGAGCAGTTGCTGCATAGTGTGGGCAATCGCGGGAACGGCAACCGCTTGGCTGAGATCACGGCTGACTAACATCAACTGACCATCGCGGCGTCCATTGTTATAACTTGCAAGTTTCATATTTGCTCCTGTGCTTCTACGGCTCGGCGTACTGTCTTTTTATGTTGGACTAAAAGAATTTGCCAACTGAAATTCGGTTAATTGCGCGGGTTTTACACTAACGAAAGCCCCCGATGATTCGGCCCAAAGGGATTTACTGCGCGTAGGAATACCCGATGCACGGCCAGATTCCTATAGCGTGAGCAAAATCACATTTAGCGCTATTATTTCACATTTTGTAAACTAACTATTACACCTAGAATCGAATTGGCACGCTTCAATGTATAGGTGAACAATATGACTAAAAAGTCGACAATTAAGTGGAACGATAATGTTACATCTCTCCCTTAACGGCGCTTAGAAATCTTGTACTCCCTGAGTTTATTGGCGATAGCGGTGTGGGACACGCCCAGCTTTTTCGCTAACTGCCGCGTACTCGGGTAAGCCGGATACAGGCGCCGTAGGAGACTCGCCTCAAACTGCTTCATCGCATCGTCAAGGTTCCCCTCAAAGGCGTTATCGAAGTAACCAAACCCTTCGGCGTAGGACGGTAATTTAAGCTGCTCGACCGTCAGCTCGGCCGAACCATCCCACATAGACACGGCTCTAAATACCGCGTTCTTCAATTGGCGAACGTTACCAGGCCAGGCATAGGTCAATAAATGATCCCGGCACTGGGCCGAAATCCGCCGTACCGGGCTCGATAGCTGCTGACTATAATGCTCGAGGAACATTTCGGTCAGTGGAATAATATCGACCTTACGCTCACGTAATGAGGGAATGTGATAACTGAGCACATGGATGCGATAGTAGAGATCCTCCCTAAACTCCCCCGTTTGGCAAAGTTCGGCGAGATTCTTCTGGGTTGAACAGATAATCCGCACATCGGCGCGCACTTCCTCATCGCCGCCAATACGCCTAAAAGTACCATCCTGCAACAGGCGCAGCAGTTTCACCTGCGCGGCCTTAGACATTTCCGCCACTTCGTCGAGAAACACAGTGCCGCCCTTGGCCTCTTCAAAAAAGCCGCGTTTAATCACTTTACCTTGGCTGACATAACCGAATAATTCTTCTTCGGCGGCGCTGTCGGGAAGAGCCGCGCAGTTAATGGCAATAAAGGGTTTTTCGCGGCGCATACTGGCATCATGGCTGGCTCTGGCCATGAGTTCTTTCCCTGTGCCGGTTTCACCTGTGATAAGCAGCGGTGCATCGAGCTGTGCCATACGGCGTGCTTGCTTGAGCACCTCCTTCATTTTGTCACTGCTGGCGAGCACATTTTCAAAGCCGGTGGTTTGATTTTGCAGCGCGTTAAACTGTTTCCCTACTCGGGCTGGGGATTTTAACGACACTACGGCCCCCACAAGGATGGTTTTATCGTCCTCATCGGGCAGGTAGATAGGCAGCATCTCGGCGAGATATTCATTCGGACCAATTTGCACCCTGGCCGCCTGGGGGAGCACTTGGTTTTCGCTCAGCCAGCGGCTGAAGTTAAAGCCTTGTACCCAATGATTTAACGACTCATCAAGCACCTCATGCTCCGCCATGCCAATATTCAGCAGTGCCGATTCGTTAACAATCCGAATACGGGCTTTGGCATCAATGGAAAACACTGAGTCGGGTAAGGTCTTAAGTAAGGTTTTGAGGGCGTAATGTTCCTGCTCCGATGGCATAAAAGAGACAGTCCGCACATCGTGGACGCTTTCCACTTTGCGGATCTGTGGCATCAGCGCACTTAAGGTTTCAAAACTGATTTCGGCAAACTGTAGGTACAAAAAGCCTTGGTTACTGGCATCGATGGCAATTAAATTAATGCCATAACGTTCTAACACGACTAAGATATCTTTCGCTAAACCCACGCGATCTTGACAGCTAACTTCCAAGCGCATAATGACTGATATTCCCTTTTTGATTCGAATTTTGGGATAAACCGTGCAGAGCTATTGTCCATCCACTTTGCTTAAAGTGATCTTTGCTGGATGAGCGCGCTCACCTTTACGCAGACGTAAGCGGTAGGATTGATAGCTGGGCGTATATACGTTAGAAGGTAAATGCGAAAGTGGCAAGTCAAGTTTACAGTACATTTGTAACAGCAAAGAAAAATCAGCGCCAAATTAACAATAAGGCGCTGATTTAATAGTTTAATTTTTTAATCTAATAACTGGTCTGTCTTGGCAGCCATGATGAAGTCGTTCTTATGTAGTCCTTTAATCGAGTGCGACCACCAAGTGACTGTCACTTTGCCCCATTCAGTTAAAATGCCGGGGTGATGAAATTCTTCTTCGGCAAGATCGGCAAGTTTATTGGTGAAGGCCATCGCCAATTTAAAATTTTTAAATTTATACACTCGCTCAAGCTGCATAATGCCATCGCGTACTTGCACGCTCCAATCGGGGATCATTCTCACCAGCTCGGCAAGTTCTTCATCGGTCACTTTCGGTGCATCGGCCTGGCAAGCTTCACATTTCATATTCGATAACGCGGTCATACATACTCCTATTCGCAACGCATCTTTTCGCAGCACATAATGTGCCTATCGTTGCCTTTTTTACTTAACTAAATCAGAGGGATTTCTAATATCGCTGGTTTAACTTGCCTTCGCCTTAGGTGGATATTTAGGGGCAAACAAGCCTAACTGACGGGCCTTAGTGACATAAGCCATAATATCCATTTTGGCGATTTCATCTAACATATCAATATGTTCAATCACGTAATAAACGGGTTGCATGATATCGATACGATAAGGCGTACGCAGCACATCTAATAGGTCGAAGGGTTTACGCTCCGGCACTTCGCTCTCCATCGCATACAAGGTCTCGCCGGGCGAACTTAAGATCCCACCGCCATAGATACACAGTTGCCCATCCTTTGGCTTTAGCAGACCAAATTCGACGGTAAACCAATATAAACGGGCTAAGAAAACCCTTTCTTCCTTGCTGGCATTTAAGCCCAGTTGGCCATACATATGGGAAAAATGTGCGAATGATGGATTGGTCAGCAAAGGGCAATGGCCAAATATTTCGTGAAAAATATCAGGCTCTTGCAGGTAATCAAATTCTTCTTTACGGCGGATAAAGGTCGCTACCGGAAATTCTTTATTGGCTAAAAGCTCAAAAAAACGCCCAAAGGAAATCAATGCGGGCACGGCCGCCGTTTTCCAACCTGTCGTTGCCTGCAATACTGTATCAATTTCAGCAAGTTGTGGAATACGATCCTTTGGCATCGCCAAGGCATCTAACCCTTGCAGGTATTCTTTACAGGCTCGACCGGGCAAATTGACTGCCTGGCGGGCATAAAGCTGGCTCCATATCTCATGTTCTTCTTGCGGGTAATCTATATACCCAGAGTCATCGGCTCTTCTGGCAACATAGGGAGCGGTGTGGACTGTTTTAGTCATAAAATTCACTTCATGGCTGACGCTAATATCATCCATAGTGATCTAAGCCTCGTTTTTTGTTAACTCCCTCACAGTTTATTGTTGGTGTTATTAGGTGACGCAAACGTAAAGCAAATATTACATATTCATTAAAAACGATGACTTAGAGGGCAACTATAGTGGTCAGTGTGCAGGCAAAGCTTGACAGCCAATCTCAAAAACTAAAACGATAGACTGATAAAACGCAGAAATACCGATAAATTTCAGCGTTTACAAATAGCTTTTCTGTGTAGGTCATTTACAATATTGGCCAATACCCGCATCTCCTTGACCTAAAAGGTTCGCAATGAAACAACATCAAATTCGTAAAGCCGTGATCCCTGTCGCAGGCCTAGGCACTCGTATGCTGCCAGCAACGAAAGCTATTCCTAAGGAAATGCTACCCGTTGTTGATAAGCCATTGATCCAATACGTTGTTAGTGAAGCTATTGCCGCAGGCATCAAAGAAATTGTACTGGTGACCCACGCCAGTAAAAACTCTATCGAAAACCATTTCGATACCAGTTTTGAATTAGAAGCCCAGCTAGAGCGCCGGGTAAAACGTCAGTTATTAGAAGCGGTACAGTCAATTTGTCCAAAAGACGTGACTGTGATCAGCGTGCGTCAATCCCAGGCGAAAGGCTTAGGACACGCCATTTTATGTGCTAAATCTGTGGTAGGCGACGCCCCCTTCGCGGTGTTACTGCCAGACGTCATTATTGATGATGCGAGTTGCGATCTCAGCAAAGACAACTTAGCCGCGATGGTGAACCTATTCGATGAAACCCAAGTGGGTCAGATCATGGTCGAGGGTGTACCACACAACTTAGTGAACCAATACGGTATTGCCGACGTTAACGGCCACGATCTACAACCCGGTGAGTCGGAGCCATTAGTCGAGCTAGTTGAAAAACCCGCCGTTGATGACGCACCTTCTAACCTCGCCGTTGTTGGTCGTTACGTGTTACCTGCAGCCATTTGGCCACTGCTGGCCAAGACTCCAGCGGGTGCGGGTGATGAAATCCAATTGACGGATGCGATTGCCATGTTAATGCAGCAAGAAACGGTGAATGCTTACTACATGGAAGGTAAGAGCCACGATTGCGGTAACAAGCAAGGTTATATGCGCGCAAACGTGGAATACGCTCTGCGCCACAGCGAAATCGGTGAAGATTTTGCCCACTACTTAAAAACCGTTGTAAAAGGAATTAAATAATGACGATTTTAGTGACCGGAGGCGCCGGTTATATTGGCACCCATACTGTGGTGGAATTACTCAATGCGGGAAGCGAAGTGATCGTGTTAGACAACCTGTCTAATTCGAGCATCGAAGCCTTAAACCGTGTAGAGCAAATCACAGGCAAAACGGTCACATTTTACCAGGGCGACATTCTTAATAAGGCATTGTTGCAGAAGGTCTTTAGTGACCACGCTATCGACTCTGTTATCCATTTTGCGGGATTAAAAGCGGTGGGAGAATCCGTCGCTAAACCCCTCAAATATTATGAGAATAACGTCACAGGAACCTTAATACTCTGCCAAGTCATGGCGGAGTTTAAGGTTAAAAATCTAGTATTTAGTTCATCGGCAACCGTCTATGGTGACCCCGCGAGCCTGCCGATCACCGAAGATTTTCCAACGGGAGCTACCAATCCCTATGGCCAATCTAAACTGATGGTCGAGCATATTCTTGCCGATCTTCACCATAGCGACCCAAGTTGGAATATCGCCCGTCTGCGCTACTTTAATCCCGTTGGCGCCCACGCCAGTGGTTTAATTGGCGAGGATCCTAATGATATTCCTAACAATTTAATGCCATTTATTGCGCAAGTTGCCGTAGGTAAGCGCCCTGCCCTGAGTGTGTTTGGTAATGATTATCCGACCCACGATGGCACTGGGGTGCGTGACTATATCCATGTGGTGGATTTAGCCAATGGCCATTTAAAGGCCCTTGAAAAGCTAGCCACTCAGCCAGGACTTGTGACCTATAACTTAGGTACGGGTCAAGGCTATAGCGTATTAGATATGGTCAAGGCCTTTGAAAAAGCCTGTGGCAAAGCCATTGCCTACCAAATTGCTCCTCGCCGTCCCGGTGATATTGCCGCCTGTTATGCCGATCCTACCCATGCGCGGGAAGATCTGGGCTGGCAAGCCACCCATAGTCTAGAGGACATGGCAAACAGTAGCTGGCACTGGCAGTCAAGTAATCCTAATGGCTATCACGGCTAGTCAACTCAATGGCTTGTGGTTTTCCCCAAGCCATTTTTCTTTAAGGTTTGACCGCTTAATCTTGTTCGAGAAACCACATGACGCAAAGCATTAACCATAGTCGTCGCAGTCTCTTTAATCGCCGTAAAAGTACAGCGATAAGACCGCCATGGGTTCGTGAAGATATTGAATTTACGGATGTTTGCACCCGTTGTTCCGCCTGTATTACGGCCTGTGAAACTCACATTATTCGCAAAGGTGATGGCGGCTTTCCCGAATTATCCTTTCAGGATAACGAGTGTACTTTCTGTACCCTTTGCGCTAAAGCGTGTCCTGAAGCCCTGTTCGATTTAACCCAAACCCCTTGGCATTACAAAGCTCATGTCCAAGATAATTGCTTAACCCAGCAAGGTATTTGGTGCCAAAGCTGTAAAGACGCCTGTGAACCTAGAGCCATTACTTTCACGCTTAGCATTGGTAAAGCGCCCACACCAAAGATAGATCTTAATCTGTGTACTGGCTGTGGTGCCTGTGTCGCCCCTTGCCCAAGTCAGGCCATACAGATAAAAACAGATGAACAAACTAAAAACTAAGGCACTACCCTTAGGATAAGCCTTAGCTTTAAACTGGCATTAACGATACTATCGACCCTCATTCTATTGAGCAGCATCATGATCATGTTTGGCAAAAAACTCTTTTTCCCCAAAAAACCGCCCACCACACTTAGCTTTATCGCCAAGGGGACTAAACTCACGGGGAATATTGAATTTATCGGTGATGTTTTGATTGGTGGCGATGTCAGCGGCCAAATCCTTTCCCAGGCGAATATTACGGTTGAGCAAGGCGGCAGACTTGAAGGCGAAATCAAGTGCCAAGAATTTATCGTTGATGGTTTCTTTAAAGGCCGCTTAATCTGCGAACGCTTAGTGATCCAGCGCCATGGTGTCGTAGATGGTGATGTGGCAAGTACCTCAATGCAGATAATGGAAGGTGGACAATTTATTGGTTTGCGGATAAAAGAAGATATTTGCACCATCCAAACCCACGGTTTAGCCGCGCCCAACGAACCTAAAAATTTACCGCTAGCCTCAGATCCACTCAAAACCGATATTCCCTAAGGATTTATCGGTTAATCCCACAACTCCCCCATCGGCAATTTAACCGCCAATAACTTACCTATCGTATTTCCCTGCAATTTACAATGGTTACAGATTTGTTAATTTGCAGATGACGATCACAGTAAATCCACAGAACTGATGCTAAGTTAATACCCTATAGCGTAGGGTTTACACAGCATACCAAGAGGAAATGGTGCCGATATAACCCGTAAATCCCATTAGCAAACAGTCAAGATAAGCACTCAAAGACTCATCATAAGGTAAACTGAAATGAGCCACCCGTTACTTAAACAAATCTGTGAGCTAGACATTTTCACCCTACTCGTCTTCAAGAGTATTTTTGATACTGGGCATGCCAACACAACCGCGAAGACATTGGGGGTCTCTGCCCCGAAAATAAGCCGCAGTTTGAATGCGCTTCGCCTTGCCTTCAATGATGAACTCTTCTATCGACGCCAGCAGGGGCTAAAACCGACACCTCTTGCCGAAAGCCTTTATGTTGCCATATGTCAATTCACTGATTCTGTTCACCATTTAGAGCAATCGGCCCTCCAGAATCAAAATACCGCCAGTAATGCCGACTTACCGTTAAATGTCGCCGCCAGCAGAGGATTACTCAGTTTTTTAGCCCCCCAATTGTGCTCGCCAGATGTGAATGCACAACTTGGGAAAATTCGTTTACACCGATGGCAGGAAAACAGCGCCGAGCTTATCCATGCAGGTGAACTGGATTTTGGTATCTCATTAGAATATATCGATAATAAAGAGTTAACCCTTACGAGACTCGGGAGCATATCCAATGTGTATTTAGTGGCTTCAAAACACCATTCTATCTGGCAATCTGACTCACAAATCAGTTTAGAACAGATCTGCCGCTATCCGTTTTTATGCATTGAAATGAAAGGGTTTAACAATAAAATCGATCCCCTTGAACTCTTTTGCCAGCGTCAAGGAATCGTATTGCCTTCGATCGAAAAAGTGCTAGAGAGGGAGGAATGGTATTCGCATATATTAACCATGCAGAGCCTCGCATTTTGCACTAGCATCGATGTGCAAACGATTAAACACTTGCCCGGACTAAAGTTAGTACCACTCCCAGCGAGTGAGCTAAACCGTCTACACGATGGGATATTAACACCCCAGTATTTTTTGATCGAAAAGCCCAGAACCCATAGACGTTACACCCCTGAACAATGTGAACTTGTGGTCAGTTCACTGGTTAGTGCCTTGCTCCCAGAACACCTATAAGCCTCTCATCTCAGATTCAGGTAATTATTTAACGGCGTTAAATTTAAATGACATATGTTAAAAGCAGAACTAGCTAATCTTAAATGTACCCCGCCATAACTCAGTCAATATCTTCCCCATACAGCGTAAAAATCAAGCCAGATATGCGATGAATAGAGCTATATAACAGTCTCAACACCAAAGATTAATTGAGAATTAATTTCACTAACCACCTAAAATTAAAATAAATATTTGGATAAAGCTCAAATAAATCACACCAAATTTCAATTTTCGAAATACTTAATTTCAGAATATGGAATTACCATTTTAGGGTGTTAAATCATCGTTCACAAATTAGACACAAACTTGCAAATACCACTTTATAAGTAAGGCGTTCCTCCTATATTAGAATTACTGCGCACGCAGTCTATAGAAAGAAAAGGGACGCGATGATGAAAAACTACAATAAATCTCTACTGGTACTGGCTCTCACCAGTGCCCTATGTGTAACCGCCTGCGGGGACGGTGACGATGGTCAAGATGGCGCACCTGGTGCTCCAGGTACACCAGGCACCCCCGGAACACCAGGCACCCCAGGACTCCCTGCGGGATCTTTTGCTAAAACCGCTGAATCCATTACCGATCTGAACTTCACCTTAAGTCCTGCGGACATTAAAGTGACGAGCAGCGAAGGCTTCAGTGTTAAATTTTCTCTCACAGGTAAAAATGCAGGTAAAGATGTTCCCTTTATGGGACTCAGTCGAATTGCCATTTACTCGTTAACGGCCAATGAAAATACTTCGGGAACGGGTGCCCCAATCGAATGGCAAAACAATGCCATGGCAAACAATGTCGATACGACTTCGTTAACTTGTACCCCTACAGGCCTTAACGGTACAACCAAGGTATGTACATTAACCGAAGATACTGCAGCTCCAGGTACTTATACCGCCACTTGGGCCAATGATGGTACGGCCCCCATCATTAATCCAAACGATAACCCCAATGCCGTGCATAGGGTAATTTTACGTGCGTACAATATCACCAACAGCGCAGGTGTCGCTTTATCGGATAAAGTGCTATCTGTCCCCGTTGATTTTATCCCTGCAACTGATGAATTAGGTGTATCGGGTAAAGACACAGTATCGAGTGCAGCATGTAAAAACTGTCACGGTGAAGTAGACGGCCATATCGCTAAGATTGAAGCCCACCATAACTATCAGGACGTTAAAAACTGTGTAACTTGCCATAACCCTGATCAAGTTCCAAGTGATGCGCAACTGGCAGAAGGTTGGGTATTTGACTTTGGTCCAATGATCCACAGGCTCCATGCGGGTCATCACATTAGTGATAGCCTAAGCGGTGAAGCAAAAGAATATTTTGGTGAAATTGGTTTCCCATCGGATCTGAAAGAATGTAAGTCATGCCATGATGGCGCACCAAGCTATAACACTAATATTTATGCCAAAGCCTGCGTAGGTTGCCATATCAATGTCAACTTCGCCACCGGTGAAAACCATTCTGAATATGTTTTAGCTCAAGCCGATGATACTCAGTGTAAATCTTGTCATGGCAGCGGTAGCTTAACCCCCGAAGCCGTGCACAGTGTCGGTAAGCGTGCCGAATATGCTGAGCTGTTCAAAGTGGACTTTACCAGTGCAGCAGTCGCTCCATCTGCCACTCTGGGTATGAAGACCTTAACCTTGAAAGCCAATGTGACCATGAATGGCGCACCAATTGCTGACGGTACAAGTCTCGCTACCTATAATGCCACCAGTAATCCAACGGGTATGTTGGTCGCTAACGGCCTGTTGTTAGGTAATGTAGCAACTGACGGTACTGTGTATGCGTGGCGCGATGTCAAACCTACAGCTATTAGTCTAACCCTCGCAAACGGTACACTTTCTGGCGGTGTCTTAACCTTCGTGAAAGAGATCCCTGACGCACAAGCCGTCGGTACTATCTATGTGAGTTCAGAGGCCAATGCCTGTATCAAGGAGGGTAAAGTCAGCAGTTGTAATGCAACAGCGCTTGAATTTGGCCCTACAAACCCAATCGGTAACACTTCTCCAGTTAAGTTTTATAGCTTAGATGGCAGTGCAATCAGCACGGCTCGGATGACAGATCCCACTCGTATTACGGTAGAAGAAACAAAATGTAATGCCTGTCACGGCACCTTAGATTACATCAAAGGTTCTAGACACGGCACTTACACCTTTGACCAATGTATGAACTGTCATAACGATACAACGGGTTCAACATATCACCCAACAGTAGCCTACAAAGGCGAAGATGGTAGCAAGGTCATCAACCCAGATGTAACCTTTAGTAACAAAGACTTATTTACTGTGGCGCACCGTTTCCACAGTGGTAACTTCGATGTGATTGAAGGCATCTTCCGTAATGCTGAAGGAGAGTTAGAAGGTTATCCATCACCAGAAACCGCATGTTCTGCATGTCATAAAGATGATACCGCACTGTTCGCAAACGATGGTGGTTTAGCCTCTGGCAAACGCGCAATCAAAGTGGGTAGCAACTATATTACCCCCGTTGCTGAGTCATGCCGTAGCTGTCACGCTCACTCAGATGCGGCTGCAGTAGCTCACTTTAGAAGTAACGGTGCTGTGGTTGAAGCAGATGCAATGACAGATCCTAACCTACCAGTAGAATCATGCGCGACCTGCCATGCTGAAGGTAAAACCTATGGCATAGATAAGGTACACGCAGAGGTAGCACACTAGTACTAGTACCTTTGGGTTGCCCTGCACAACCCAGATTTCATCTCTGCAACTCATTGGGGACCTTAGGGTCCCCTTTTTTATAGCCTTTTTATCAAGTAATAAACAGAGAGAAAATGGCATACTCAATCGGCAAATAGGCTTCAATCTAGCGTCTAAATTTATGAACGAGAGCCATGGACTGCGAACTAGCAGTTAAATAACCTGAGATCGGTTTAACAAGCCATCACTGCAATAGCATTAAACTCCGCATTAGTGAGGTTCAGTTATGGCTTATTGTCTTTCAATTAATAGGCGATGGATTCCTAACTCTAATTCGTGAGTTTCGGATTAAAATTTCTATGGATTAACGCCAGAATTAAGCCGCGAAGCGGCTTCGGCTTGAATGAACGGTTAGGACTCACTTACGGGCCGGTGACCATAACTGAGCACCCGGGTAATCTCCCACTTGCCATTTTGCTCGCGCCAGATCATGGTGAAATCAGCCAGACCTTCACATGTGCCACTCGAGAACTGGCAGAAGCGGTGCGCCCCCTGTGCAATGGCACCAAAGCCCTTGATTGGATAGACCTTCAAGGAGCCCGGTACGATCTCGCGACTGAACTTGCCACAGACATTCTTGCGAGTGCCAGCGATCATGTCCTCACGAGTCCAGGTGACCCCACCGTTGTCATGGTAGAACTCAACGTCCACCGCAAAGTAACTGGCGTGTTTATCGAGTTCCCCTGACTCGGCGCAGTGGTTGAATGCATCGAACACTGCAGTGTCCAGCGCTGCCACAGTGTTGTAAAGGTTTTTGTGCTCGGGTGTAGTCTCGGCATCGGCCCCAAAGATGATGATGGTTGCGGCAAAGGCAGCAACTAGGGCAATGTTCGTAGATCTCATAAAATCAAAGACTCCTGAAAAGTGGGTTGTGAGTCCTAACGTCGCACTCTGCGGAAATGTAGGGACCCCAGCGAGTAAATGTTCTGTAGCAGTACCTTGTTATGCATTCCGCACCACTTTAATTATATTGAAGCCTTCCTCGGGTGTGGGGGCCATAAAATACTTTGTAACCAGCTCAAACATCTCTGTTGTATCAGTTGCGGCTCTTTCAGGCTGTTCTATACATCTTTTCCCAATCTGTTTTAGGCAGATTTCATTTGGCAAGTCGATGTATACCAGGCTATGCGGAGCTTCGATCTCGGAGAAAACACTCCGAAACCAATCTCTCTGCGAAAGAGCATTGGCTGGAAAGTCCATCACTACACTGGTTCCCGAAGACAAAATAGATTGAACCAGCTTTTTGATCTGTGGCTTAAGTAGATTTGAATATTCAATATAGTCATTAAGTGATGAAATCTTATTTGGGTAGAGTGCCGCAAGCCATTCATCTTCAGAAAGCAAAACTGCATTGCCTTCCCGCGCGATTTCAATAGCCTTAGTAGATTTTCCTGCCCCCATTTTGCCACAGAAAAAGGTCAATACTCCTTTGCTCATAGTTTCCTCTATTTTGATGCATAACGTCTTAGTATTTATGCGCTGCGCGGTTTGCAGGGCATAAATCGCTCATTGACTAAACCTCAAATATGGCCACTGCCACATCCCTGTAAATGGGTATAAATGATGCTATAGGAATTCGCTTTTTGGCGGTAGCGGTTTTTTATACAGTTTGGTGGGTAATCACTTGATATCGTTTTAGCTTTATCATTTTTCGCGCTTATTTTTTGTTGATGAATCGCTATCTAACGACTCAAAACTCTAAGGAATACACCTCCCCTCGGAGTTGCCGCAGGGTATTTGCGTTCGTTGTGTGATCGAGGCATGGATGCCGAGATAGCGTCAGTCGAATCAGGGACGAGCGTCTGACGCGATAGCATAAGGACGTTAAATGCCCAAGGGGCTTTCAACTCCGTTGGGGGCGTCTTGGAGCATCCAAGGAGGATAGGACGAGCAGTCCTCCTTGGTCGGGTGTGGGGTGAAGCCCCACGACTTTGATTTTGATTAAAAAAATTCAAACTACGGAAAAGATGAGATACATAACTTCTAAGTCGAACCATCAACTTTTCTATAGGCAGAGCTTTACTTGGCCTATTCCCCTTTTGAACTGCGAAACAGACAATGGGGCAATAGCTTTTTAGCTAAACAAATAGCAGAAGTGTTAGTTAAGATTGGCATTGTTGTACCAGTGATCTTCTCGTTTTCGTAGAGCCCTTAGGCCTAACTATGACATCCCCTGTACAATACGCTGCCTTAGCAGTTTAATAAATTCTTTGGGGTCTCGGTCCAAACTGTCGTGGGGAATATACAGGTGATATCCCAAGTGGGTATTGAGCATCACACAGCGGTGACCAAACATCGCTAATACGCCGCGATAACGGTCCCCTTCGACCACCAGCGGGCTAAATTCAGCCCCAAGGTACGTTTCGAGGGTGGCAAGATCCTCCTGCTGGGAGGCCGCCGTGACTAACAAAGGGCGCTGCTCCGTTAATAATCCCGCGGCTAAACGCAGGGAAATATTATCGAGTATGGGATTCAGGTGCTTGAGTTTTATCCCTAAATAGGACAGTTCAATCGTATCTACGCCCTGCGTTACCCTAGGAATATCGACCCGCTGAATATTATCCCAAGTGATGAACACCTTGCCGCGGCGATGGAAATAGGTCAGCCCTTGTCCATCGATATTAATGGTCGTTTCCGGTTCATATACCTTAGCTAAACCTAAGATCAACGCTATGGCACCCAGACTGAAAAAGACTAAACCTAGCGCCATCAAATCGGGAAAAATAATAAACAAGCCAAAGCCTAACATAACAGCACTGGCACCAATCCAAGTTAACGTCAGCCCATTGCGCTTAGACAATGGCCGAATCGAGACTACATCTGACTCTAAAGTCATCACTTTATTCCTGTTTTACCCATAACCATAAACGGCCAATATATTCATGGATAGCCCGTTGGGAGGCTAATAAATGATCCCCCGTCACGCGCCAGCCAAAGTCATCCCGCGCAATAAAATCCGTTGGCGCCGCACTAGGATGTAACCCTTTCGCAGCGAAAATCGCCATCGCCCTTGGCATATGGGAGGCCGAAGTAACTAAGCGAAAAGGTTCCTCCCCTAGCTCCCATTTGGCATATTGCGCTTCTTCTAAGGTATCCCGCGCGAGGGGAAATTGAATGATCCTATTCTTGTCAACGCCCAGCTCAGAGGCAGCCTTGGCCATCATTTCAGCATGGGAGATCTGGGTAAGTTCTCCCCCCCAACCGCTCACCAGCAACTTACAATCCTGACCTAAGTTGAGTTGCCGTATGCCTTCAGAAAGTCTAGCAAGGGCTACGGCAGAAAGTGATTGCACCGCCGTTGCACCTGGGATATCGGAATGGGCCGAACCTAATACCATCACATAACACTGGCCGGTAATGGGAGTCGAATTAACGGGATACTGCGCTTCTAACGGCCGCACTAGGATATTGACACTCAGTTGGCTACCGAGAATAAGTAACAGGAAAAACGCACTCGCAACTAGGCATTTAGCGAGGCTGCGACGACGCCAAACAAATATTGAAACCAGTAATAACAACAGGATAAAGGGAATAGGCATGATCCCCTGAGAAACCACTTTTTTGACCCAAAACAGGATATCCATACCAAGCCCCCTCAAAAAAGCGCCATCATAGCATCAAAAGTGCCATAAACGCATCGCCCAGCATTACGCTGGGCGATGGTAAAAAAATCAACACGGGAAATGCATTCGCAGGGATTATTTTTCCCATAACCAAGCGGCGCCGCGAACGCCCGATGAGCAGCCATAAAGATTTTGGACCACTGGGGTACGACATTCACGGCCAACCACATAACGGGTTAATAAGGCAGGTAATTTGGGATAAATCGCCTCAACATTTGACATGCCGCCCCCCAGCACAATCGCATCGGGATCGAGCAGATTAATCACATGGGCTAGTGATCGGGCTAGCCTATCCATATAGCGATCAAAGGCCGCGACGGCGATATCATCATGTTGATCGACTAATAACATAATATCAGCCCCCGATTTAGCGGGCGCTCGGCTGTTGCCCGCAGTCTCGAGTGCCGCATTATAATCGCGGACAAAACCCGTACCGGAAATAAAGGTTTCAATGCAGTCTGGGTTACCACAAAAACAGCGAGTAGTGTTGAACTCCTCCTTGGCCATCCAAGGCAGTGGGTTGTGTCCCCACTCACCGCCGATCCCATTACCGCCAGCATGGACTTTACCGTTAATCGCCACACCAGCGCCGCAGCCCGTACCGATAATCACGCCAAATACCACAGATTTACCTGCGGCTGCGCCATCGACCGCCTCAGAAACCGCAAAGCAGTTCGCATCATTGGCGACACGCACTTCACGCCCAAGCAGTTCACCTAAATTCACATCGAGCGGATGGCCGTTAATCCAAGTGGAATTGGCATTTTTAACTAAACCTGAATAGGGGGAAATAACCCCGGGAATTCCCACCCCCACAGTGCCTTTTTCACCTAAGGTTGCTTCGGCTTCATTGACTAAATCGACAATAGCATTAAGGGTTGCCTGATAGTCACGCGGTGTCGTGACACGCTTGCGAAATAGCTCATTGCCTTCTTCGCCTAGGGCCACTAATTCTATTTTTGTTCCGCCTAAATCGATGCCCATGCGTATCATGAATCGCTCTCCAATTTTATCTTGCCATGCTATCGAGTGAATATGCCGCACTCGATCCATCGTTATCGTTATGCTACCCAGCCAGGGGCTGTGGCAATAAAGTAAGGGTTTAATATTTCTGGTTTTTGATTGTAGGTTAAGGGTAAACCAGAGTCATAACAGACGACGCTTCCGCCTGCGCTTTCCAATACGGCCTGTGCTGCGGCCGTGTCCCACTCGCTAGTCGGGCCTAATCTAGGGTAGAGATCGGCCTCCCCCTCTGCCAACATACAGAACTTCAAAGAACTGCCCACGCTTAACATTTGATGCGGGCCCAAACGCTGCAAATACTCGGCGATATCAGGACTCAAGTGCGAACGACTGCCGACAACTATTGGCGTCTGCCGTGGGTGGCTCGCCCCCATTAATGGGCTTTCCAGCCCTGCTTTTTGCCGCCAAGCACCCAAATGTTTTGCACCATAATAATAAGTGTCCAACACGGGGGCATATACAACACCAGCTACTGCAACACCTTGATGAATAAGAGCAATATTGACCGTAAACTCACCGTTGCGCTTAATAAACTCTTTGGTGCCATCTAAGGGATCGATCAACCAATAGGTGTCCCATTGCCTGCGTTCATCCCAACTGATTTCGGCGGCCTCTTCGGACATCACGGGAATACCCACAAATCGCTCGGCCAGAGATGCCACAATCACCCTGTGGGCGGCAATATCGGCTGCCGTCACAGGGCTATTATCCCCCTTATGGCTTACGGAAAAGTCCTCTTGACCATAAATCGTCATAATGGCCTCGCCAGCGGCTTTGGCTATCTGCACCACCGCCAGCAAATCTTGCTTAGTAAGGGTCGCCACTGTCGTCTTATCTGTCATTTCGATGTCCTTTATCCGTTGAGTATCTTGGCATTATGCCACCGCCATAGATTGAAAATTAAGAACAAATTCATCATACATCGAGCAAAATAGACTAAGAAAATCACTGACACCTATTAGGCCAAGGGCAAAAGCACTTAGGCTACCCGAGTCTAAGCCAAGCCCAACCGACTGAAAAGAGCCGTAAGTACAGCTGCATTCGTATTCACAGATGTTAACTCAGGCCAAAATGGGGAATCGCGGCGCACGACAAGATTCACATGCACAGACTAGAGTGATTGCAGCATAGCCTTGAGCTGTTGCCGCCAATCCTGCCACGCTATCGACATAAGAGGGTCTTGATGCTCCTGTAAATTGGGAGTCTGTAAATTGGGTGCCAGTAAATTGGGTGCCAGTAAATTGCGAGTCGGTAAGTGTTGTGTCTGCAGCTCTGGCATAGCGATAAAATGCTGCAATTTTTCACTGCAAAGTGCGCTGTAGCTAGGCCTTAGTGCAAGGGATTTTCCCTGCATCAAAGCCTTAGCGGCATAGCCTGCGCTATCGATTGGCACTAGGGGAATTTGCTGGGTTAACAGCTTAAATTGAAGTGCTTGACGCTGGATCTCCCGGGCAAATTGATACCAACTGCATTCACCAAGGCCCGCGTAATGGAACAACCCCTGTCCCTGCTTGAGGATCAACTGCCACACAGTGTACGCCAGCGCATCACTCCAAGTGGGCGAGCCGATTTGATCGTCAATCACATTTAGGCTCGCTTGGGTTTGCATCAGCTTAAGCATGGTTTTGACAAAATTATGCCCATCTTGGCCGTAGAGCCAAGCGGTCCTAATCACTATGGCGCGCTCACCTAGCAGTCTAAGTACCGCATCCTCGCCCGCCAATTTGCTCTTACCGTAAACGGACAGAGGCGAAGGCGAGTCAGTTTCTAGGTAGGGAGATATTTTTTGCAGCTGACTGGCCTCGAAGCTCACTGCACCGCCGTCAAAGGCGTCGTTACTAATCCTTTTACGGCTAACCCCTTCGCCACTAATCCCTTCTCCGCTAAACACCTTGCCACTAAAGACATAGTCACTGGAGATATGTACTAAACGTGCATCGAGATTAACGCATTGTTTAGCAAGAAGTTCAGGGCCGAGTGAGTTAACCCTGTAGGCGAGTTCTGGCTCACGTTCGGCGTCATCTACCCCATTATAGGCGGCGCAATTGATGACCCAATCGGGGCAATATTCGCCAAATGCCTTCGCGACCGCCAACGCATCACTAATATCAAGCTGCTCTCGCGTCAGGGGAATTAACCTAAATGACTGAGTGCTAAATGCCTGAGTACTAAATGCCTGGGCAATAGTGCTGGCCCTACGTTGCAGCGCCTTAGCGAGTTGGCTATCGGCCCCCGTGATAAGCACGGTTTGCGGCCCATTAGCCGTGGTATTCCCATGGTTAGCCAAGAGCTTATTTACCCTTGTTATCATTAAAAAGGGCTACCAAATCGGCAACGGTTTGATGGCCGCGGCCAGCTAAAAAGGCCAGCAATGCCCCGGGGCTGCGATTCAGTAAGCGAGATTCGGGATAAGCCACTGCATCGATAATGGCTTTAGCGCAGCCAAACTCCCCTAAACTAAAGGCCACATGGGAGTCAGAGCCCATAACCAAAATAGTTCCAAATTCCTTTGCCGCCTGAGCAATGGCGGTGCAGTTGGCTTCACTGCCTTTGCGGGACACCTCAAAGGAGGAGTTATTGATTTCCAATGCCACGCCATATTCGGCGGCGGCGCGGGCAACGGCTTCAATATCTATGGGATAAGCAGGATTCCCCGGATGGGTAATGATATCGACCTTACCGCTTTTGATGGTATTGATCATCGCCTCTGTATGGGTTGCCTTATCCGAGGGCGGATAAACTGGTTCATGAAATCCCGCGAGCACTATATCGAGCTGGGATAAATAATCCCCAAAGTAATCAATCTCGCCGTCGATATTTTTGATATTGGCTTCAATACCACGCAAAATCCCGACGCCATCCACCATGCGGGGCAACACCCTTAAATTCACAAAATGCCAAAAATGCGGCGCATCGGCCATGGCTGGCCCATGGTCAGTGGTCGCAAACAAACGAATGCCCTTCTGCTTGGCCACGGCAATATAATCGTGAATGGTACTGTACGCATGGCTCGATGCCACGGTATGGGTATGAGTGTCGACTTGGTACTGCATGGTTCACCTCTGCCAGATAATTCAACCAATTAAATACATTAGAATTAGCTAAACAGTGACAACAACTCTTCGGCACTGCCTTGCCATGTTCCCTTGCCTTTGCCCTCGAGAATACTGTCCGCCAAACTTTGCTTATGTTGCTGCATTTCTTGGATTTTTTCCTCTACAGTTCCTTCGGCAATCAATTTATATACAAATACGGGTTTTTCTTGGCCGATGCGATGGGCGCGGTCAGTGGCTTGTTTTTCCGCGGCGGGATTCCACCAAGGATCGTAGTGAATAACCGTATCGGCGGCTGTGAGGTTAAGCCCAGTTCCACCCGCTTTTAAACTGATTAAAAAGACGGGCGTGTTCCCCTCCTGAAACCTATCAATCTGCGCTTGGCGCAAGCGAGTCTGCCCAGTGAGCTTACTGTAATCCATATTTAAGGACTGTAACTCGGCTTCGATCAGGGTCAACATGCTGGTAAACTGGCTGAAAATTAAGATCTTACGCCCTTCTTGCACCATCTCGGGTAAATTTTGAGTAAGCCAGTTTAACTTAGCATTATTCTTCACCTTTTGCGCCTGCTCTAGCTTCACCAAGCGCGGATCGCAGCAGGCCTGACGCAACTTGAGCAGTGCATCCAAAAACTCGATATGGCTGCTCCCAACTCCCTGGGTCGCAAACAGATCCCGCAGCTTTTTCTCCATGCTTAAGCGGATGCTCTCGTAGAGATTGCGTTGATCCTTTTCAAGCTCTAAGGTCTGGGTAATTTCCGTCTTCGCCGGTAATTCGGTGATAACTTGATCTTTGGTTCTGCGCAGCACAAAGGGGGCGATACGCTGGCTTAATATCTTAGCCTTTTCGCTATCACCATAACGCTCGATGCTGTGTCTAAAGGATTTGTTAAAAAAGGCATTTGTGCCTAAGAGGCCTGGTAAACAAAAATCCATTAAGGATTTTAGCTCGCCGAGGTGATTTTCCAGCGGTGTCCCCGTTAAACATAGTCTAAAGGGCGACTGCAATTCTTTGATGATTTGAGTCACTTTCGCTTGGGCATTTTTTATCTGCTGGGCTTCATCGAGTATGATATGTTCAAAATTATGTGACTGATAATATTCATTATCCCGCACCATTAATGGATATGTCGTCACCACTATATCGTATTCGGTTAAGCGCTCGAGCAAAGGTTTACGCTGGGCACCGTGGATCACCACCAGCGTTAGCGAAGGGGCAAATTTTGCGGCCTCTTTGGCCCAGTTGCCCACTAAACTGGTGGGGCAAATAATCAGGCTCGGCCCGCGACTCGCCCCCGCAGCGCCAAATTCCCGCTGCTTGAGCAAAAAGGCTAAGGTTTGAACCGTTTTACCGAGTCCCATATCGTCAGCTAAGATACCACCGAGCTGATATTCCTTTAAAAAACAAAGCCAATTTAACCCTTGCTGCTGATAATGGCGCAACGTGGCCTTTAGCGTGTCAGGTACTGCGACCTCGACTACGCCATTAAAGTTTTCGAGCTTTGTCGCTAACTCAAGGACTCGCTGGCCATTGAGCAGCCGAATATCACTCTCAGCAAAGTCATTGAGTAGATGGGCGCGATATTTAGGCAAAGCGACACTGTTGCCCCTATGTCCATCGAATAACTCTAAAATAATGCTCACTAATGGCTTGATCACACTGGCTTTAACCTTTAGCCAAGTCCCATTTGGGCTTGGGAGCAACAATTCCGCATGATCCGCGGGCTCGCCATGCTGTTTAAGCCAAGTGGCAATGAGGGGCAACATGGGAATGCTTTGCCCATCAATATCCGCATTGAGCGATAGGGAAAACCAACCTTCCTGGGAGTCATCCAGTTCAATCGCCAACGGAGTATCAACCACATTTAGGTTAAAATTATCGGCATAACACACTTGGTAACCCCTGCTTTCCAAGATGGGGATACATCGTTCGATAAACTGTAACCACTGTTTAATTGCCACGGGTACAGGGCCTAAACTCCACAGACTGGTTAAGCTAGCGCTATTGGGGAGAGAAGAAGGGGCGAGTTCAACGAAGTTTAAGCCCATCAAACAATCAATCGCATCCTTTTCCAATGCGAGCTGCCGCGCAACTTGGTAAGTTTTCCCTCCCTGAGTGACTAAAGAGAGTGCTTCATCGATATAACGACCACCCAGCACGACATCCTGATAGACAAACTCCAGCAACAGGAAGGGCTGCACCAGAGTAAACTCAGGTAACGCCAATGACGTTAATGTTAACCGGATCTGTAAGGGCGCGCGCAGTTCGACAAAATCAATCGCAAGGGGGGTTGGCACAGTTTCAACGGAAAAATGTTTTATCAGCTTGTGACTCACAGTTTCAATCTGCGAGCTAGGTACAGGCGGCATATGATTTAACAGCATTAATTTATCAATACCAATGTCTGTTTCTACAGGCCCAATCTGGAAGTAATCCAGTTCAATATAGGCTGGCGGCTCTGTGGGAATAAGCTCCCAGTTATCCTTACCCACGAGCACCAATTGCATCTGTTTATGCTCGTTATCTATGTCATTCCAAATAAATGTCGGGCTTACGGGTTCTCCTCGGCTCAGGGCTATTCGACTTTCCTCCCAAAAACAACGCTCGGTTGCGAGCATTTTATCGAGGGCCACCGCCCCTAATTGTGCCTTTAAATACAGGCGAGAGGCGCCGTGACGGCGGGTAGACATAATAAGGTTGAGAATGAGCACATCTTCGGCCCCGATCCAGGCGGGCATAAAATATTGCACATCGGATAGGGCTATTTTAGAGCCCTTGCTATAAGCCCCATTCTTGGCTAGTTTGCCGCGGCGTAGCTCGATAAAAACACCGTTGTCATCCTTCGAAAGCACATAGAGCACCCTATCCTCATAGAGCTGTTCAACCTCATAAAGCTTAGGATCATCGGCCTCATCAAGTAAATGTAACCACTGGGCGATACGTTGATCTTCAACGGTTTTATCACTGAGTAAACTGTAAAGTACGGCGGCAATATGTTTGCAATGCCCAGTCGCAGGACAGGAGCAAAAGCCATTCATAATCAATTTATGGTTAACGCTGAAGAGGCGAATATCCTGACGGTAGGGCGTTCGCTCCGTACCACTGACTTGTCCCTCAATATGGCGAAAATCGGCGTTGGCCTTTGCACTTATCACTCGCCCTTTCATCACATAATCACGGGCGCGCATCAGTGTTGGCGGAGTGAATAATGACTCGATAGCACTTTGAGTCAATTGGATAGGTTCTTGGGGGGACAAGCGATTCATCAGCAAAACCTTGAAACGACATATAGCCATAGGGGCAATAGCGCGCTATTGCTCGCGGGCATTTAATAATGAGTGATTGGGATTGTATTGAAAGCATTGGCGGAAAGCCAGAACCCCAGCAATGGGAACATACCTTCGAGCCACCAAAAGCGGTAACTCGAAGGTATCGGACGGGGAACTAACCGCAAAAAAGAGAAGCTAAAAAAGCTTAATTATCAGGTTTTACTTTTCGTTTCCGCGATATAACGGTCAACGAGCTTCTCCAGAATATCTAACGGCACAGCGCCATTTTTAAGCACAACATCGTGAAAATCCCGCAAATTAAACTTATCTCCAAGTGCCGACTTAGCCTTCTCCCTTAACTCTAGAATTTTCATCATCCCGACTTTATAGGCCGTCGCTTGGCCCGGCATCACTATATAGCGCTCAATTTCAGCGGTCACATCACGGTCGGACATCCCAGTGTTTTTCTTCATATAGTCAATGGCTTGCTCACGGGTCCAACGGCTATGGTGAATACCTGTATCGACCACTAGACGCACAGCGCGGAACAGCTCCGCCTGCAATCGACCGATATTATCAAAGGGATCATTTTGGAAACCCAGCTCCCAAGCTAAACGCTCACTGTAGAGTGCCCAACCCTCAATATAGGCCGTAAAAGGCGCCATCTTGCGGATAAGCGGCTGACCTTCTAACTCCATGGCAACGGCTATTTGAAAGTGATGCCCAGGAATACCCTCATGGTAGGCCAAAGTGCGCATGCCATATTTAGGCGTCGCCTTGATATCATAGAGGTTAGCGAAGAAACGACCGGGGCGACTGCCATCAATGGCGGGCTGTTGATAATAGGCACCTGGCGCCGTTTTCTCTTTAAATTCAGGAATACGCACCACTTCCATGCCCGCTTGTGGACGAATACGGAAGGCATCACCGAGTCCCGCATTCACTTCATCGAGGATCCCTTGATAATCGACGAGAATTTGCGCCCTACCCGCATCGCTATCCTCGTAGTAAAACTTAGGATCGGCGGCCAATGCTTCAATCGCAACCGAGAAACCTTGACTCACATCGTAACCCTGGGCGGCTAAAATAGTCATGATCTCGCTCTGAATACGGTCTACCTCAGCAAGTCCTTTGTCATGGATCTCATCGGCGCTGTAGTTAGTCGTGGTGAAAAACTTCAGTAACTGCTCATAGGCAACATCGCCCTTAGGCAACGCCCAGTAACCGTCATCCGTTCCCGCTTTGGCTTGTAACTGGGTAAAGTAATCGATAAATAATTGATATGCAGGGTGCACGTAAGCTTTTATGTTCGCTTCAGCCGCAGCCAATAAACGCGCTTGCTCATCGGCACTGATATCCGTTTCAGCCAATTTAGTTTTGAATGAACTGTAAAGAATATTGTCTTGAATCGGGGTCGCGACAAAATCCATCATCTCGGTCAGTACCCGCTCAATCACGAACTTGGGCGGAATAATGCCCTTAGATTCGCGCAGAATGAGCCCTTCCATGGTTTGGGCAAATTTAGTTTGCACTAATTGCAGACGGGCAAGGTAGTTTTCAGCATCGTCGACCGAATGAACCTGATGCTGGGCTTGCATAAAGCTGGGGTAACCATTTTGCACACCAAACAGCTGATTCAGTGGATAATTATGGTAACGATAGGGTTCGGCTGCGAGGGCAAAATCGGCCAGATAGAGGGCGATATCCTTAGAGATGCGTTGATTTTCATCTAAATCCGTATTTTGATAACTCAGCAATGTATCCCGCAGCACCCGCACTTGGGCAAAGGTTTTATCCATAACCGCGGGGCTATTATCATCTAACAGTGCATTATGCCCTGTGATCCCAAAGGATTCTAAGAAGCCCAGAGAAGTTAAGGTTTCAGGGCTCTCAAACGCCATTTGGACAACACTTCGGTCTAAAAATGCACGAAAGAAAAAGGGTTTCTTCGCAAACCATTCATGTGCAGCTAAGGCACTCAAAAGCAAGACTACAATTAAACTACCGAGTCCTATTCGTTTTAATACTGTTTTCAAACTTAAGTCTCCATGTCTTATGATCTGACAACCAATCTGTGGGCTATAACCTACGTAATCATTAATGTGCAATCACTGATGTGAAATCACTTATGTGTAATCACTAACTAGAGCAGCAAACGCCCTACTCCGCAGCGATAATATCATCAGCACATTTAAGCAACAATTTAATAACGTAACCAATCATTGCAATATGTCCGTAGTATGTCCCGCCATTTAAGCTGCCATTTAAGAGAATTTTTTTTGAGCACTAAAACTTATTTATTCAAGCCTATTAAAGGGTGAAATAACCCTATCTAGTTGAATACGTGCAGTTAAAAAATATTTTATTTTCAATATCTTTTAAAAGTCCCCCCTTAGGGAAGCCAGAGATTAAAAATAAAACTATACAAAAGGTCAGAGTGTGTTAATCTGCACTCCGGCCTGTGATTCAGACCTATTTATAAGCAATATTATGTTTTTGAAAACCTTCGCTGCACCCTGTATTTTGTTTGCTGTCATGAAGCTTTCCACTCATAACTTATCATCAATGTAAATAATTCTATTTCTGGCTAAGTTCCCGCATAATTGCGAATTATTTTGTTTGAAAATTTTGGAGACATTCATGTCTAAAACTACTGGTGTAGTTAAATGGTTTAACGAAGAAAAAGGTTTCGGTTTTATTTCTCCTGACAATGGTGGCGCTGACGCATTCGTTCATTTCCGCGCAATCGTTTCAGAAGGCTTTAAAACCCTTGGTGAAGGTCAAAAGGTTTCTTTTGATATCGAACAAGGCCAAAAAGGTCCTCAAGCTGCGAACGTTGTTGTTCTGTAATTAATCACTATCTCGCAAGGGATAGATTAATCGAATAGCAAATTGCAGACAAAAATGCCGACATTATGTCGGCATTTTTATATCTGTATTTTCATCCCTCAACAGCCGCTAACCATTAGCCATGCAAGAGTTTGGCTTCGACTTTTTCAAGCCTTCGGGGTTTACCGACCACCAGCAAAATATCCCCTGCACTGAAAATCCAATCCTGTCCGGGATGCTCCACCTCAGCCCCGCCACGACGTATTGCCCTTAGCTCAACCCGCAGCAAAGCCCAATCAATATCCGCCACCATCTTACCCACGGCATCCGCACCGCGGGGCAGCGATACCGCATGCAGCGACTCTAAGGTGAAGTCAGTTTCAGCTCCCGAAAAAAAGCCATGTAAAAATTGATAATGATTACGCCGCTCAGATTCCAAGCGCTTTAATATCCGCGCTAGTGGCACCCCGCACTGATGCAACACTTGGGACACTAACATTAAGCTCCCCTCTAAGGATTCGGGGATCACTTGGTTGGCGCCCGCCTTTTGCAGTTGTTCTAAATCGCTATCATCACGGGTTCTAACTAATATTTTTGCATCGGGAGCAAGCAGCTTACACAGGGGTAATGCCTCTTCTAAACTACGGGATTCGCAAAAGGTAATCACGATCATCTTTGCCCTCTTGATCCCCACCTGCTTGAGGATCGCTCTTTTACACACATCCCCAAAGTAAATGGGCTCCCCCCCTCGGCGAGCCTCGGAAACCCTTGTAGGGTCAAGATCTAATACAAGATAGGGTACGGCTTCCGTTTTTAAAAATCGGGCTATGGTCTGCCCCACCCGTCCATAGCCAAAAATAACAACCAAATCATGATCATCTGTCACGATAGGCACTAGATCATCCCTATGCTGTGATTGGCGTATCCCCAACATCCATTTTGCAATATCGACACTATGGCGCACCAACCAAGGGGCAATGCTCATCGACAGCACGGCGACCATGACGAGCATAGTACTGATTTCCGTGTCTAAAAGCCGATAATTAACGGCAAGGGCTAATACGACAAAACTAAATTCACCGACCTGAGCCAAACTCATTGCCGTGCTCAACGCAATGCGAAATGGCTCGCCGATAAGCCGTAGCAGTCCATGAATAATCAATGCTTTACCTAGCACAACCGCCAATAGGATCAGCAATATTTGCCACCAAAAACGCATCACTAACTCAAAGTTCAGCATCATGCCGATAGAAATGAAGAACAGCCCCATGAGTAGATCGCGAAACGGCCTGATATCCGCCTCGAGTTGCCGCCGATATTGACTCTCGCCTAAGAGCATCCCCGCCATAAATGCGCCAAGGGCCATAGATAACCCCAACCATTGGGTAAATGCCCCCGTCACTAAGGCCACCACCAGTGTCGATAGGACAAAGAGTTCATTGGAGCGAGAACGCGCAACTTCATCGAAGAGTCGTGGCAATGCCCACTTGCCAAACGCCATCAATAAAAAGAATGCCAAAATCCCTTTAAGCAGGGCAAAAGCTATGCCCGCTAGCATTAAGGGCTCATCATTATTCGCGAGCAAGGGCAGCAGAATGAGCAGAGGAACAACGGCTAAATCTTGAAATAACAACACACTGACAGAAAGCTCACCGTGGCGACGCCTAAGCCAGCCCTGCTCGTTAAGCAATTTAAGCACTATCGCAGTGGATGACAGGGCAATCGCAGCGCCTATGACTAAGGCTTCAATCCAATGGAGTCCACAGAGTAAGGCCACCAGCATAGTCAGCAAGGTAGTGACCACAACTTGGGCGCAGCCAAGGCCAAATACCGTTCTGCGCATCGCCCAAAGTCGAGGGACTGAAAACTCAAGTCCCAAAGTGAACATAAGCAGCACCACTCCGAGCTCGGCCACCGACTGCATTTGCTGTTGAGTAAACCAGTGGAAACCACTTGGACCGCTGACCACGCCCGTCAATAAATAGGCCAAAATGGCAGGCAGCCCCATACGTCTAAGCAGCGCAATAGCAACAATAGCAATCACTAACATGAGTAAAATTTGGATCAAGAAACCGTGTTCCATGGACTCGATAACCCCTGTCAAATTGCTGGCGCGTCAAAAATACCTCAACGAGCTTTAAGCTTAACCGAATGACAAACAAAGACAAATTATATTAACAATGATTGCGGCATGGAAATTGCTTTACGTAAGTCAAATGACGTACCGCAATTCTCTTTGCTGGAGTAATAATGATGGATTTTGGCCTAGCGACAAGCTTGTATCCTGACGAATACCACTATCCCACAGAGGCATATAGCTCGAGTGCGCAGCAACTGGACCTAGTGCAAGTGATCCAGCAGCTGCATGCAAGCTTAGATCCGAGGACAGTCTTTGCCTGTTATGGCAAAGTGCTGGGACAATACCTGCCGGTTCAAGGGATACGTCTGACCAATGATGAATATAGATTGAGTTGGGGAAAACGCTATGGCATTAGCCTTAAACGCCAATTACTCAATGGCGGGATGCAGCTCAATCTCCACTATCAGTTGCTCACGCCGCTCACGCCTTCACAAAAGCTCATGCTGCAAGAAATAGAATCCTTGCTGCTTCAGCCTTTGCTCAATGCCATGCAATACCAAGAAATGTCGATGCAAGCCATGTTTGACTCGCTGACGGGCTTAGGTAATCGGCATTACTATACCCAAAGCCTTAAAAATGCCATCGCCAGAGCCCATCGAAAACAAGGCTCGGTATCGCTTATTGTGTTGGATTTAGATAACTTCAAACAACTTAACGATAGGCATGGGCATAAGTGCGGTGACTATATTCTTAAGGAATTTGGCGACATTATTCGCAGCACAATACGCAACACAGATCAGGCGTTTCGCATCGGTGGCGATGAGTTTGTGATCATAGTACAGGGGAATATTCACGCGGCGGGATTACTGTGCGAGCGCATAGTCACAGCCACAAACCAACACAATAGCTTCGACCAATTTGGCGTCAGTTGCAGCTTAGGCGCTGCGGAATCGGGGGAGGCATTAGAGGCCGAACAGGTCTATGAACTGGCCGATAAAGCCTTATATCGAGCGAAAGCATCCGGTCGAAATGGTTACCAACTTAACCTAGAACAATTATCTTAGTGGCGGGCAGGGATGCTCATTTGCCGTTAACTTTTAGCCTTTAGAACATTTACCCCTTAGAGAGTGAACTTAAGACCTTGAATTAACAAGCGTCACCCACTCGCATCAAGCAAACACTATACCCACCCCATCGCCTGCAACACAAAATGCTTTTTCAATCCACAATCCCTGCGCCATCACTAACTGTTCACCGTAAAAAAGAAAGCCTATCTGCCCACGCAGCCAAGGTGGGACAGCGGATTCCTGCAGTAATTTTTTAAGCTCACGTCTCTTACTACGATAATGGGGATGGCAGCGCAGTTGCCCCGGCAATAGATATCGAACGCTCACAACTTCATCGGGCAGGGGCAAACGCAGCCGCGGCCCTGAGGAGCCGAGCCTCAATTGCAACGGTTCTCCCTGTGGCAAGGCGATACAAAGCGAGTCAGACTCCGCCTTTATCAAAGGTTTGAGACTATCACTTGGGATCACAATGTGAGTATTGATGAGCTTTTTAGGGGGCGTAAAGCGCGACACATACAGCTGATTGGCAAAACGGCGCAGCTCACAATCTCCAATGCGGATCTGTACCTTTGCATCTTCTTTAGCGCTCAGTAGCTGATGGATAATTTGGTTGAGTTGTACCAAAGAAGGTAGTGCAAATCCCTGTGATTCAATAAAGCCACGTAATAATAGCGATTGCCAGCGGGGTGTCTGCGCCGCAAACCCTTCAAGATTAAACACAGTTTGTTGGCTAAAAGTGGCCTTAGTGAGCCACTGGGGTAAATGCTCACTAACAGTGCTATCCACTATGGCTTGCTGCTCTGCGCACAGAAACGCACTGCGGCTCGCAGTAGTGGCAATACTCGGCCAACGGGCCTTCAAACGGGGAATAATCTCAAGGCGTAAAAAGTTGCGGTCGAACTTATCGTCTTGATTACTTTCATCTTCGATATGGGTTAAGCCATGATGGTGAGCAAATTCTTCAATCTGGACACGGCTCACATCCAATAATGGCCGAATTTGAGTCCCCTTCTCTAGGGGCTGAATTTGCCCCATGGCCGCGAGTCCCTTAGGGCCTTGGCCCCGCTTAAGCGCCAGCAAGAGGGTTTCGAGTTGATCGTCCTCATGGTGCGCCGTCAGCAAATAATCCTCGGCCCCGAGGTGTTGTTCAATGGCAAGGTAACGAGCGCGCCGCGCCTCGGCCTCTACACTCACCCTAGCACCGAGTTCCAACGTCACAGACTCAATAGTGACAGGCAGACCATAGAAGCTCCCTCTGGTGACACAATGCTGCGCCCAAGCGTCGGCATTTGGGCTAAGACCATGGTGGACATAAATAAGTTGGTAGCTAAACTCGCTATGCTGTTTAGCATATTCAGCAAGGCCAAAGGCAAGCACCTCAGAATCGACTCCGCCACTGTAAGCCAACACTAACTTACAACCCGCTTTGATCTTAAGCGAATCTAAAAAGCCACTGATATGGGCACAGAGTTCGGGGACTGACATCGATTATCCTTTGATAATACGTTATAAATCTGGGCCTTAAGCCAAAGGCCCATTAATCACTTTAAAACACAATCCGCACTTTGTTGGGGCCGAGTAAGGTTTCGAGGGCAAAGACCAATTCATCGCTAGGATTGACCCGCCAACTGTCGGCTAATCTAAACTGTCCCCTAGCCTGAGTTTGACTGTAATTAATGAGCACTGGCACAGCACCGTTTCGCCATGGGCCCATTGCCTGCTCAATACTGTCTAACATAGCTGGGGTTAACTGCGCCGCGTCGAGGTCAACCTCGAGGGCCTTGGCGAAATGGCTACGCGCCTCACCAATATCGATAATATTGCGCGCCGTCATACGGTTACCGCCCGCAAAATCATCGAAGCTCACCTCACCTTCGCAGATCAGGATCCGGTCTTTTTCGAGCAAATGATTAAACTTCTCGAAGGCTTCGGTAAAGAGCATCACTTCTAAACGCGCACTCTTATCGTCTAACGTCAGTAAGCCCATTTTAGAGCCGCGCTTAGTCAGCATCACGCGGGTCGCCACCACTAGGCCCGCCGCTTTGACGGTTTTACCCCGCTCAGTGGGATGCACATCCTTCAAACGGCCGGAGGTGTAGTGCTTAAGCTCTTTTAAATATTGATTGATCGGATGACCGGTCAAATACAAACCTAAGGTTTCACGCTCGCCTTCGAGCCAAATTTTATCTGGCCATGGTGTGCATTCAACAAATTGTTGCTTGCTGTCTTCTGGCTCACTGTTGAGCAAGCCAAACATATCGTGCTGCCCGATAGCCTGTGCCTTGGCGTGTTGATCGGCGGCGCGCATCGCCTCGGGCAAAGTGGCCATCATAGCGGCGCGGTGTGGTCCGAGCGTATCTAAGGCGCCGGCGCAGATCAGTTTTTCAATCACGCGCTTATTGAGCTTTTTCAAATCGATACGAGCACAAAAATCGAATAGGTCTACGAAAGGACCATCCTTACGCGCCTCTAAAATCGATTCAACCGGCCCCTCTCCCACCCCTTTAATGGCGCCGATACCATAAACAATGCGTAACTCATCATCGACGGTAAATTTAAACAGGCCCTTATTCACATCGGGTGGGATCAGGGGGAGCCCCATACGATCGCACTCATCGACGAGGGTGACGATTTTGTCTGTGTTATCCATATCCGCAGACATTACCGCCGCCATAAACTGGGAAGGATAATGGGTTTTTAGCCACAGGGTTTGGTAGGAGACCAAGGCATAGGCGGCGGAGTGGGATTTGTTGAAACCGTAACCGGCGAACTTTTCCACTAAGTCGAAGATTTTCATCGACAGATCGCCGTCGACCCCGTTTTTAATCGCGCCCTCTTTAAAGATACTGCGCTGCTTAGCCATCTCCTCGGGTTTTTTCTTACCCATTGCTCGGCGCAGCATGTCGGCGCCGCCTAAGGTATAACCCGACAACACCTGCGCTATCTGCATTACCTGCTCTTGATACAAGATAATGCCATAGGTTGGCGATAACAGTTCTTTTAAGGACTCATGCTGATACTGGGAATCGGGGTATGACACTTCCTCACGGCCGTGCTTACGTTCGATAAAGTTGTCCACCATGCCCGACTGCAAAGGGCCGGGACGGAACAGGGCCACCAGTGCGATCATATCTTCGAAACAGTCGGGTTGCAGACGCTTGATCAAATCCTTCATACCCCGGGATTCAAGCTGGAATACCGCAGTAGTTTCATAGCGTTGCAGCAATCTAAACGAGGCCGGATCGTCAAGCGGAATGGCTTCAATGCGTACTGGCGGCCGGCCATTTTTGACCTCCACCTTGTTGATCATCTCCAGCGCCCAATCGACAATAGTGAGAGTACGTAACCCCAAGAAGTCGAATTTCACTAAACCCGCAGTTTCAACGTCATTCTTATCGAACTGAGTGACGGGGTTTTTACCCTCTGCATCGCAGTACAAGGGCGAAAAATCGGTGATTTTAGTCGGCGCGATCACCACGCCCCCCGCGTGTTTACCCGCGTTACGGGTCACGCCCTCGAGTTTACGGCACATGTCGATAAGATCTTTTACGTCTTCATCGGCGTCGTAGGATTCCTGCAGCGCAGGCTCGACCTCGAAGGCTTTAGCGAGCGTCATCCCGGGCTCTGGCGGAATGAGTTTTGAAATGCGGTCAACAAAGCCATAGGGATGACCTAGCACGCGGCCAACGTCGCGGATAACCGCTTTTGCCGCCATAGTACCGAAGGTGATAATTTGCGACACCGCATCACGGCCGTATAGCTCGGCCACATGATCAATCACCTCATCACGTCTATCCATGCAGAAGTCGACGTCAAAGTCGGGCATAGAAACCCGCTCAGGGTTGAGGAATCGCTCGAATAGCAGGTCGAATTCCAATGGGTCTAAGTCGGTAATTTTAAGGGCATAGGCCACAAGTGAGCCCGCACCCGAACCACGACCCGGTCCTACGGGGATGCCATTGTCCTTACCCCACTGGATAAACTCCATCACAATCAAGAAGTAACCCGGGAAGCCCATCTGGTTGATCACTTGCAACTCGATATCGAGGCGCTCATCGTATTCGCCACGTTTCTCGGCGCGCACCAGGGGATCTGGGAATAAAAACTCGAGCCGTTCCTCTAGGCCCTTCTTCGAGCAATCCACGAGGAAGTCTTCGATAGACATATCCCCCGTGGGGAAGTTAGGCAGGAAATACTCGTACAAACGTATAGTCACATTACAACGCTTGGCAATTTCCACCGTATTGGACAGCGCGGCAGGAATGTCGGCGAATAGCTCGCACATTTCATCTTCACTGCGTAAATATTGCTGCTCACTGTACTTTTTAGGGCGGCGGGGATCGGCAAGGGTAAAACCATCGTGGATCGCGACGCGAATTTCATGGGCGTCGAAGTCTTCAGGTTTGAGGAACACCACCTGATTGGTCGCGACCACTGGAAGGCTCTTCTCCTGCGCTAGGGCCACCGCCATATGCAGGTAACGCTCCTCATCGGCACGACCCGTACGAATAAGCTCGAGGAAATAACGATCGTTAAAATGGGTTTGATAAAACTCGCATAGGGATTCGACCTGAGTGCCATTGCCCTTAAGCAGCGCCTTACCGAGATCGCCCTCTTTGGCGCCCGATAACAATAAAATCCCTTCGTTATAGGTGACAAGCCACTCTTGATCTATCACCACTCGCCCCGCCACTTGGCCACGCAAATAGGCCTGACTGATAATTTGGGTCAGATTCTGATAACCGACATTGTTCATCGCAATTATGGTTAAGGCGCATAATTCACCTTCAAACCCAGGCACTTGCATCCAAAAATCGGCCCCGATAATAGGTTTAATCCCCGCGCCATGGCAACCACTGTAAAATTTAACTAAACCACAGAAGTTGTTTTGATCGGTTAATGCCACCGCAGCCATGCCTAATGCCTCAACTTGGGCAAGAATAGGCTTAACTTTGGCTACGCCATCGGACATAGAAAAGTCACTGTGGACACGAAGATGCACAAAACGAGGATCGGACATAATTAGGATTATCTTTGGATAGCAGGTTAACAATAACTAAAAAGCAGACTAGCAAAGTCATGCACCTAGGGCTAGTGACTTTGCTGGATAACTGGGACTATGGCGTAAAAATACGCGTTAGCCCTCCAGTAATGCCTTGACGGGTTTAAAACTTTTCCGATATTGGTCAAAAACGCCATGCTGGGCAATGGCCTCAAAATGCGCCTTAGTGGGGTAGCCCTTATGCTTGGCAAAACCGTATTGGGGATAAGCGGCATCGAGCGCGTCCATCTCACGATCACGGGTCACTTTGGCAATAATCGACGCCGCACTGATGCTGGCAATTAAACCATCCCCTTTAATGATGCTATGGCTGGCAATTGACAGGCCATTGTGGCTAAACGCTGGGCTACGATTACCATCTACTAACACCAGCTTAGGCGCGATGTTAAGCCCAGCTACGGCGCGCTGCATGGCGAGCATAGTGGCGTGTAGAATATTAAGCTCATCGATTTCTGCCGGGGTTGCGCGGCCAACGTGGTAACACAGGGCCTTTTCACAAATCTCATCGAACAGCGCTTCGCGGCGCTTCTCACTGAGCTTTTTCGAATCATTGAGTCCACTGATGGGCTTACTGGGATCTAACACCACTGCCGCAGTCACGACATCGCCGACCAAGGGGCCACGGCCCACTTCATCGACACCGGCAATGAGTTCCTGCGAAAAGGCCCTAATATCGGAGTCGGTTAACAGTTTAAAGACAGCCACTAATTGGTCTCCTTCGAGTCGACGAGCGCAAGCACGGCTTCGGCAGCCTTTTGGCTGGCATCACAACGAAGCATCCTATGGAGCCGCTCAAACTCCGCTTTAAGCGGTGCAAAATCGCGGTTAAGTTCAACCGTCACCGCCGCGGCAATCTTCTCTGGGGTGCAATCGTCTTGAATAAGCTCAGGCACCAACTCCTTACCCGCTAAGAGATTTGGCAACGAAAAACGCTCTACCTGCATCATGCCCTTGGCGATACGGTAGGTTAATGGACTCACGCGGTACGCCACGACCATTGGACGCTTGACCAACATGGCCTCTAGGGTCGCGGTGCCAGATGCGAGCAAAATGCCATCGGCGGCGGCCATCACTTCCCGAGATTGGCCTTCGACCATGTGAATTTCCAGATCCGGCGCAAAATCCTTCAAGGCTTGCTCAAATTGCTCACGGCGTTTTTGATTCACCAACGGCGTCACAAAACGAATATCGGGGAAGTTCTGTTTAATCAATAATGCCGCTTTGACAAAGGGCTCGGCTAATTGTTTTAACTCTCCGCCACGGGAGCCCGGCAAAATAGCCAAATATTCGGCATCGGGATCTAACGCCAGCAACTGACGAGCATTGAGTTTATTGCTCTCAAAGGGAATATCGTCCGCTAAGGTATGGCCGACAAAGGTACAAGGCACTTGATGCCGATCGTAGAAGGCCTTCTCAAAGGGCAGCAATGACAACACCATATGGGTCGCCTTGGCGATTTTAAAAATACGCTTAGGGCGCCACGCCCACACGGATGGGCTCACATAATGGACAGTTTTAATACCGCGCGCTTTAAGTTTAAGCTCGAGGCCGATATTAAAATCCGGTGCATCTATACCGATAAAGCAATCGGGCTTAAGTGCGGTGATCTCTTTAATCAAGGATGACCGCACTTTTAATAAGCGAGGTAGACGGGATAGCACTTCAACAATGCCCATCACGGCGAGTTCTTCCATCGCAAACAGGGATTTGAAGCCTAGGGCTTCCATGCGAGGTCCACCGATACCGACAAAGCGCGCATCGGGATGGGTCTTTTGCAGCGCAGCCATTAAACCTGCACCTAAAATATCGCCCGAGAGTTCTCCGGCAACCATGGCAAACACTAATGGAGTTTTATTGCTCATAAACCAATCACATCTTATGAATTAATGACAGTGGATGAGGTAAAAAACATCATTCCAAGCCCATAAAACAAAAGGGCATAAAAATGCCCTTTTGTTTTTTATGCATTCATCGAGTTAGCGAATAATGCCACGGCTCGACGATTTAACAAATTCAAGCAGCAATTTCACTTGTTCATCGTTCTGTGCATCTTCAGCTAAGGCTTCAATCGCTTCTTCTACCGTTAAGCTGCTGCGGTATAAGGTTTTATAGGCACGGCGAACCGCCAATTGGCTTTCCTTAGAAAAACCGCGGCGCTTCATCCCTTCGCTATTTAAACCGCGCGGAATGGCCGGTTGACCCGATGCCATCACAAAAGGCGGCACATCTTGCAAGATCAAAGAGTATCCAGCGGTAAAAGCATGGGCGCCGATATGCACAAACTGATGTACACCCGTCATGCCACCTAAAATGGCCCAATCACCCACATGCACATGGCCGGCGATTGACGCATTGTTCGCCAGAATCACATTACTGCCGACCACACAGTCATGTGCGATATGCACATAGTTCATAAACAGGTTATTCGAGCCGATTCGGGTCTCACTGTTATCTTGAACCGTACCGCGGTGAATAGTCACATGCTCACGGATAACGTTGTTATCGCCAATAATAAGGCGTGTCGGTTCGCCAGCGTATTTTTTGTCTTGGCATTCTTCACCCACGGAGGCGAATTGGAAAATACGGTTGCCTTTACCGATAACCGTTGGGCCCTTCACCACTACGTGGGAGCTTAACCAACAATCGTCACCAATTTCGACACCCGCGCCCACGTAACTCCATGGGCCGATAGTGACGTTTTTACCAATTTTTGCATCGGGATGCACAAACGCTAATGTATCTATCACTGACTAATCTCTCTGCGGGCACACATGATTTCAGCGGAACAAACCACTTCACCATCCACTTTGGCCTCACCGTAGAAGACGCCAATCCCGCGGCGCTCTTTAATCATTTTGACATCAAAATGGATTTGATCACCAGGCACAACCACACGTCTAAAACGCGCATTGTCGATACCGGCGAAATAATACAGCACGCCCGGAGGCGGCACGTCGTCGCTCATGGTCTTAAAAGCAAGTAGACCTGTCGCCTGTGCCATCGCTTCTAAAATCAGCACGCCAGGCATCACTGGCTGGATCGGGAAATGCCCCTGAAAGAAGGGCTCATTAATCGTCACGTTTTTAATCGCATGCAGACTCTCACCTGGGGTGAAATCTAAAACGCGATCGATTAATAGGAATGGATATCTATGGGGCAGATACTTAAGGATCTCCGTAATATCCATAGTGTTCATTTGATTAGACACGAACCTTGTTCCTCAAATTGCCTTGGGGCAATTAATCTGGTGTTTTTAAATTTTTTTCAAGCGTCTTCACGCGCTGAAACAGCTCGTCTAATTGACGGAAACGCACTGTGTTTTTACGCCAAAGTTTATTGTCCATTGCCACAGTGGCAGAAGAGTATAAACCGGGCTCACGCACTGTACTGGTAATATTGGTACTACCGGAAATATGCACACCATCGGTAATGGACAAATGGCCCGCAATAGCACTATTGCCACCAATAATACAATATTTACCGATAGTGACACTGCCCGCAATGGTGGTACTGCCCGCAATGGCGGTATTCTCACCGATAATATCATTATGGGCAATTTGCACTTGGTTATCGATAATCACGCCACTGTGGATCTCGGTATGGCCTAATGCTCCGCGATCTACCGTTGAATTCGCGCCAATCTCAACCCGATCGCCAATACGCACACCGCCCGTTTGCGGGATTTTAATCCACTGGCCACGCTCATTCGCATAACCAAAGCCATCGGAACCCAATACGGCGCCCGAATGGATAATACAATCTTGACCGAGTTGCACATCATGGTACACAGTCACATTCGCCCACAGACGAGTGTTTGAACCTATGATGGCATCTTGTCCAATCACAGTGCCTGCGCCAATCTGCACATTTTCACCGAGGATAACATTCGCCCCAATAACAGCGTTGGCACCGATAGACACGCCTTCCCCTAGCTGGGCAGAAGGGTCAATTTGTGCCGAAGGATGAATACCCGAGGCCGCCTTAGGCGTAGTGTCTAAATACTGGGCAACACGGGCAAAGCCCACGTACGGATCTTTTACGATTAATGCAGTACCTTGATAGTCCTGCGCATCTTTAGCCGACAATAACACCGCACTCGCTTGAGTTGCCTCAAGCTGAGCACGGTATTTGCTGTTGGCTAAAAAAGAGATTTGACCCGCTTTGGCATGTTCTAGGGTCGCTACGCTGGTTATCACTAACGTATCATCACCTTGGATCACGCCGTCCAATAACAGGCTTAACTCTTTTAAAGTCACACTTTTCATCTATTACTTGCCTTTGCTTAAGGCTTCAACCACTTTGCCACTGATGTCAGCGTTTGGCTTAACATAAATGACGGCACCACGTTGTAAGACTAAATCGTATTTTTCTTTTTCAGCGATAGTGTTAATGGCTTTTTGCACTTTAACTAACAGTTTGTTTTGCTCTTCACCTTGACGACGACGTAGGTCTTCATCCAGTGCTTTGCCCTTTAACTGATATTCAGATTTTAGCGACTCCATTTTACGAACCAGTTCCGTTTTTTGCGCGTCATTCATTAACGCGCCATCACGTTGCTGCTTCTCCATCAGAGAACGCATTTCTTCTTGCATTTTCTGAACATCTGCCATGCGATCACCAAACTCCGCTTTCAGAGATTGAGAGATCTGTTCACGTTGTGGTAACTGTTCAAACACAGCACCCATATCCACTACGGCAATATTCTCAGCTTGTGCTGCTAACGGCGCACCTAATAAAACTAACGTCATCAGGGCACGATTTACCATCTTGTTCAAAATAGACTCCTTTACCTTTGTTATATTCAGCAAAACCTGCCGAGTGTATGCCTTTTAAAAAGTTTTGCCAATATTGAACGAGAAGATCTCTGTTTCATCGCCTTCGTATTCTTTTATTGGCCACGCCAAACTAAATACCATAGGTCCCATTGGCGATAGCCACTGCAGACTTAAGCCCCAGGAAGCCCTGATACGGGATGGATCGCTATAATCCTGTAACTTATCAAATTCATCCGCTGGCAGAGTTTGGTACGCGTTGTAATCAAACTCAGTGTCCCAGACGTTACCCGCATCGACAAAGAAGCTAGTCCGAACCGAATTCGTATAGGCTTCATCTAAGAATGGAGTCGGAACAATCAACTCCATACTGGCCGTTGCAATGGCGTTACCACCAATAGAGCGGCCTGAACTGACCTGAATACTATTTGGATCCCCAGGTAAGCTACAGCCATCGCCCGATGGATCCGGCGCGCAGGGTTCACTGCCACGATAGAGGTAGAATGAACGCGGCCCCACAGAGTTAGACTTAAAGCCACGTAAGGAGCTACTACCACCGGAATAATAGTTTTCCCAGAAAGGTAGGATCTGATCGTTATCGTTAAATTGACCATAACCGTTACCATAACCTAGGCGACCGCGGGCCAGAAGCACAAAGCTATGGCTGCGATTGATTGGCTGATAGAAGTTAGTGTCAAAGTCGGTCTTAAAGTACTGTAAATCCGAGCCAGGTACAGTCATCTTACCGCTTAAACGTTGTGATGAACCGTCCGTTGGGAAGGTGCCTCGGTTCAAGGTACTACGGTACCAACCTAGGTTTAACTCGAAGTTATCGAAACTCAAGTCTGCATTTGGATCATCATCACGGTAGATGTTGTAGAAACGCAGCGCCTGTTCATAGGCAGAGATTTCAGAAATCGTGTTATGGCGATAACCAATACCACCGTTGATACGGTTGTATTCGTTGATCGGGAAACCTGAGTTGAGCGCCACACCGTAAGAACTGTTTTTATAGCGTTCTAAGTTCGCTTCATTGGCATCAAACTCGTTCCAATAAATGCTCCCCCCTAAACTCACCCCATCTTTGGTCCAGTAGGGATCGGTATAAGATAAGTTCACGTTTTTAGAGTATTTGTTGGTACTTAAGTTGATACCGGCCTGATTTCCCGACCCGAGGAAGTTATTTTGTTGCACACCAAACTGCAGACTTAAGCCTGATTCAGTACCATAACCCACGCCGGCGTTGAATGAGCCCGATGGCTGCTCTTTCACTTTAACGGCCACATCGACTAAATCGTCTGTGCCCGGCACTTGAATAGTCTCAGTATCGACGGTTTCGAAGAAACCAAGGCGGTTAAGGCGAGCTTTCGATTGCTCAATTTGCGCCGAGTTTAACCAAGCCCCTTCCATTTGACGCAGCTCACGGCGCATCACTTCATCTTTGGTAACAGTGTTACCGCTGAAGTTAACCGAACGCACATAAACCCGTTTACCCGGTTTAACGTTGATATTTAAGGTCACTTCCTTAGTCTTATCATCGATTTCAGGGTAGGTTTTAACTTCAGGGTAAGCGTAACCGAAACGGCCTAAATACTTGCTGTACATTTCTTCGGTGAAGGTCACATCACCGCCGTTGTACATATCACCCGCTTTGATCGGCAGAATTGATTGCATCAACTCTTCACGGCCCATCAAGTCGCCCGTTAGGTTGATCTCTTTCACTTTATATTTCTCACCTTCATTGACGTTGATGGTGATATATAAACCTTTACGGTCAGGGGTCATAGCCACTTGAGTCGAGGTGACTGCAAAGCGGATATACCCTTTATTGTGATAATAGGTTTTGATGGTCTCGAGATCGGCCTGTAGCTTTTGCTTCTGATAGCGGCGTTCGCCAAACAGATCCCACCAAGCCACATAATCTTTGAGTTCTAGCATGCCGATAAGCTCGGCATCGGTGAACTCTTTGTTTCCGACCACGTTAATTTGGCGGATTTCAGCCGCTAAACCTTCGGTAAATTTGAATTTTAATTCGACGCGGTTACGGGGCAAGTTAATCACCTGCGCTTCGACTTTGGCGCCGTATTTACCCACACCGTAATAGAAGTCCTGCAGACCCTTTTCAATACCGGTAAGCATAGTACGGTCTAAGGATTCACCGACTTTAACGCCAGAGCCGTCCAGACTTTCCTGTAACTGCTCATCTTTAATGTCTTTGTTGCCTTCAAAGGTCACGGCACTGATGGTTGGGCGCTCAGTGACTTTCACCACCAATACACCACCGTCACGACTCACTGAGACATTCTCAAAGTTAGTCGATGCATACAGGCTTTTAATGGCTTGTTGAATTCTTAACTGGTCAACAGTGTCACCTACTTTTACTGGTAAGCTTAACAAGGCAGCACCCAGTGCCACTCGCTGCAAACCTTCAACTTGGATGTCGGTCACTTCAAACGGTTGGAAAGTATCCGCCAACACAGTCCCTGAAAACGACGCACCGACGAATAACATCGAGGCAAAAAGTTTATTCAATCTCATAGAGCACTTCTAATTATTAGTCTGTCCTTGCTCAGAGTCGGGCAAAATCATTGAAAAGCGCAATGCTCATCAACATCAGCAATAGTGCTGCCCCAAATCTGAATCCTATTTCCTGCACCTTTTCAGATACAGGTTTACCAGTTATTACTTCAACAAAGTAATACAGCAGGTGTCCCCCATCGAGCACGGGTAAAGGCAACAAATTGATGATGCCTAAATTCACACTGATGAGCGCGAGGAACCCGAGAAAGTAGACCAAGCCATAGTTTGCACTACTGCCCGCACCCTGTGCGATTGAAATGGGTCCACTCAGGTTTTTCACCGACACGTCGCCGGTAAATAATTTGCCAATCATCTTAAAGCTCACAACAACAAGTTGCCATGTTTTATCGGCTGCTATGCCCAAAGAATCGATTGGTCCATATTCTAGTTGTAAACGCATATTCTCGGGCCACTGTGCCTGAGCTGGGCTCACGCCTAATACCCCGATTTCCTGCCCTTCGCTATTTTTAGCGCTCGACGGGGTGACAGAGACAGTAAACTGCTCTCCACCACGACGCACAGTAAGCTCCACAGGCACATTGGCAGAATGTTGAATAATGTCAACAAAAGCCTGCCAATCGGTATAATTTTCGCCATTTATGGCAACTAAGATATCACCGACCTTAAGTTCACTTTTTTCGGCGGCGCTACCCTCGCTAATTAATGCAATCGTGGGCTCAATTTCGGGTCGATAAATACCTAAGCCCAAAGTGGTGATTGGCGACTCTTTTTCAGGGTCGAAACGCCATTGACGGGTGTCTAAGGTATAAGTCCGCGAACTCGAATCTAAGCCCTGTAGGCCATTTAACGGGGCAAGGGAGATAGTTAAATTATCATCACCAATATGCCCAACCAAGGCTAAATTCACTTCCTCCCAGTTACGCACAGCTTGGCCCGATATTGCAGTCACTTGCATAGGTTCCGCCACTTGAATTTGCGCCGCTGCGGTTCCTGGGGTCGTCGAGGTGATAACAGGTTTAAGGGATGGCACGCCAATCAAGTACATAAAATACAGTGCTATTATGGCAAAAATAAAATTGGCGATAGGGCCAGCGGCCACAATGGCGATGCGCTGCCATACGGTTTTACGATTGAAAGCCTGATGTTTTAATTCATCGGGCACATCTTCTACCCGCTCATCGAGCATTTTGACATAGCCGCCGAGCGGGATCATCGCGACCACGTATTCGGTGCCATCTTTGCCCACTTTGCGCCAAATCGCCTTACCAAAACCAATGGAGAAACGCTCGACCTTGACGCCACAGCGGCGCGCAACGTAGAAATGGCCGTACTCATGGGCTGTAATTAACAGTCCCAATGCAACGATAAAAGAACCTAAGTTCCATAAAAAATCTAACATTCCACTCCTTATGTCATCCGTTAATCGGCATTAATCAACTATGCCTAAGCGATCTTGGCCAAGATTTCCCGCGCATAAACCCGCGTTTGCGCATCTAACGCAATAATATCCTCGATACTTGTCATCGCCCCTTTGGGGATAGCCGCTAAACAAGCTTCGTTGACTTGAGCTATTTGCGTAAAACCAATTTGCCCTTGCAAAAATGCGTCGACTGCCATTTCATTGGCTGCATTTAATACGGTTGTCGCCTCTTGACCTTGGGCACAGGCCTCCATTGCCAAAGCCAAGCAGGGGAAACGTTCAAAATCAGGTTCATAAAAGCTTAACTGTCCGACTTTGAAAAAATCTAAAGGTTCAACGCCCGAATGAATTCTTTGCGGATAAGCCATGCAATGGGCTATCGGCGTACGCATATCCGGGTTACCCATTTGGGCAATCACACTGCCATCTTTGTACTGCACCATAGAGTGGATCACACTTTGTGGATGGATAACCACCTTAAGTTGCTCTGCCTGAGTGTTAAACAACCAGCGCGCCTCGATAAACTCTAAGCCCTTGTTCATCATGGTCGCCGAATCAACCGAGATCTTCGGCCCCATGGACCAATTCGGATGTTTACAGGCCTGTGCAGGCGTCATGGCGGCAAGACTACTTAAGTCCGAGGTTAAAAAAGGGCCACCTGAGCCAGTTAGCAGGATATGGGAAATCCCCGAAGCCGCTAAGTCGCAGCGGCCTAAATTAGCCTGCACTTCCTGGGGTAAACATTGGAAAATCGCATTATGCTCGCTATCGACTGGCAGTAATGTCGCGCCAGAAGCTTTAGTCGCCTCGATAAACAGCTCGCCCGACATGACTAAGGCTTCTTTATTAGCCAACAATACCCGCTTACCCGCCCTCACAGCGGCGAGTGTTGGGACTAGACCTGCGGCGCCGACAATTGCCGCCATCACAGTATCCACCTTGGATGAAGTGACTAAATCGAGCAATTCATCTTCACCACTGGTGACTTGGATATTAAGCGCGGGCGGCAATAACGCTTTTAATGCCAAAGCAGCCGTCTTATCAACCATATGGGCGATTAGGGGTTGATGCGCCACACAGAGGTCGAGCATCTTATCGACACTCGCATTCGCCACTAACCCATAAACGCGGTAAGCGGCAGGATTGGCTGAAATCACACTAAGGGTACTGGCACCAATAGAGCCTGTCGCACCCAAAATCACCATATTTTGCATAGCGTTACATCCAGAATGCAATGTAGATCAGGGTAAACACCGGCAAGGCCGCTGTCAGGCTGTCGATGCGATCGAGTACACCGCCATGCCCAGGGAGAATCGTTCCCGAATCTTTGATACAAGCAGCGCGTTTAAACATACTCTCGGACAAGTCGCCAAGGGCCGAAATCAGCGCCACAAAAATCGTTACCGCGACCACTAATCCCAGCTCTTGCTCGGGGGAGACATACATAACCCCCGCCACAACCACCATGGTCGTCGCTAATCCACCTACTAAACCCTCAAGGGTTTTAGCCGGGCTAACCGCGGGCATTAATTTCGTTTTACCGATAGCCTTGCCAACGAAGTAAGCGCCTGAATCCGCCGCCCACACAATCAGCATCACCAGAAGCACTAAAGATGCTCCATAGTAAGGCGAAATCTGCGAGCTGATAGACTTAAGGGCTATCAGCGCCACAAAACAAGGCACTAAGGTTAATTGTCCAAACATGGACTTTAACATGGGATTTTTTTGCCAGAGTTTAGCGCTTTTAGGGTAAGTCACCACCAGCAAAAGCGAAATAGCCCACCAAAATGTACCAATCAAGATCACGGCTAAATAGATAGGATGCAACTGCCCCCGAAGCCACACGGCATCGATTGGGACAATTAAATTTATGGCGATTAATAAAATACCTAGGGTGCCGGTGAAGCTCCATTGGGTGACATCGCACTGACTATCGATAATCCGACCCCATTCCTTAGCGGCAATAAGAAAGACGGCAACTAAAGCCCAAGCAAAGTATTCGACAGGGAGTAAGAAGATCGCCCCCAAAACTAATGGAATTAACCAAATTGCTGTTATTATTCGTTGTTTTAGCAAAAAAAATCCCTCATGACGTTTTACAATGCGCGCATCTCATCAATCTGACTTCCCGTCAAACCGAAACGGCGCTGGCGACTGGCAAAAATGGCAATCGCTTCATGAAAAGCCTGTTCATCAAAATCAGGCCAAAGGGTGTCAGTAAACACCAACTCTGCATAGGCCGCCTGCCACAGCACAAAATTGCTGATACGACAGTCCCCACCCGTGCGGATCATTAAATCAACTTCACTCTGATTTTGCATGCACAAATGTTCACTTAAGGCTTCTTCGGTGAACTGACTGCTGGTCATTTCGCCAGTTTCGACCTTTTGTGCTAACTTTTGCGCCGCTTGCAGTATGTCCCAACGACCACCGTAATTGGCGGCGACATTTAGGACAAGCCCCGTATTCTCAGCGGTTTTTTCTTGGGCTGCACTAATTTGCTTTTGTAAACGAGCGGAAAAACGACTGATATCACCAATAATGTTGAGCTTAACCTGATTTTTATGCAGCAGTTTTATTTCACGCTGCAGCACAGTAAAAAACAATTCCATCAGCAAGCTGACTTCTTTATCGGGTCTACGCCAATTCTCGCTGGAAAACGCAAATAACGTCAGCGATTGGATCCCTAATTGACTCGCAGTGCTCACCGCACGTCTCACCGCTTTAACACCGGCCTTATGTCCCATGACTCGTGGTTTGCCCTGGGTTTGAGCCCAGCGGCCATTACCGTCCATAATGATGGCAACATGCTTAGGTAATGACTGTTTTACGAGTTCGGGTAATTGTCCAGGCAAGGTCGTTTGAGCATAGTGTTCACACTCGTCCGACCTAGATTGCGGATCAAATTCCACTGTGGATGACATCTATTACAACCCTTTAAAATAGACAAACGCCGTGTAGTATACCCCTACACGGCGCATCAACTCTAGCTTATCGAGCTTGAGATTAGACTTCCATCAACTCAATTTCTTTGGCCGCTAAAATATCATCGACCTTTTTAATATGAGCATCGGTGAACTTTTGTACTTCATCTTCAGTGCGGCGAACATCATCTTCAGTGCATTCTTTGGCTTTCTCAAGCTTTTTCACTTCAGAAATCGCATCACGACGGACGTTACGGATAGCCACACGGCCCGCTTCCGCTTCGTTACGCACGACTTTGATGAAATCTTTACGACGTTCTTCTGTCAGTGCAGGTAACGGAATACGTAAGGTTGCGCCGGCAGACATTGGGTTTAAACCTAAGTCTGAGCTCATGATCGCCTTTTCTACCGCTTGAATAGCGCTACGGTCGAACACAGTCACGGACAGAGTACGAGAGTCTTCAACGCCGACGTTAGCCACTTGGTTCAGCGGGGTCATAGTGCCGTAGTAAGACACTTGGATTGAGTCTAACAGGCTAGGGTGTGCACGGCCGGTACGCACCTTAGCCATTTGGTTTTTAGTCGCTTCTACACACTTGCCCATGCGCTCTTGAGCATCTTTTTTAATATCTGTAATCACGTTAAATGTCCTTCTTGGTCATTAAATAACTTTTTTCGCTCGGATCAATGTGCCTTCTTCTTCACCCATAATCACGCGACGTAGTGCGCCGGGTTTGTTCATATTGAACACTAGGATAGGCATGTCATGGTCACGCGCCATAGTAAAGGCAGCTAAGTCCATTACTTTTAATTCTTTTTCAAGTATTTCACCGTAAGTTAACTCGTCGTACTTAACGGCGTCGGGGTTTTTCATTGGGTCGTCGGAGTAAACACCGTCAACTTTGGTGCCTTTTAACACGACTTCGGCTTCGATTTCAATGCCACGTAAGCACGCCGCAGAATCAGTAGTACAGAAGGGGTTACCCGTACCCGCGGCAAAAATCACCACTCGGCCCGATTTTAATAAGCTTATCGCTTCAGCCCAATTGTAGTCATCGCACACCCCTTTTAATGGGATTGCTGACATTAGACGAGCATTAACATAGGCACGGTGCAAGGCGTCACGCATAGCTAAGCCGTTCATCACCGTTGCCAGCATACCCATGTGATCGCCCACCACACGGTTCATGCCCGCTTTTGCTAAGCCTTCACCGCGAAACAGATTACCACCACCAATGACCACACCCACCTGAATGCCTAACTCTACCAGCTCTTTCACTTCCTGAGCCATGCGATCTAATACTTTGGGATCGATGCCGAAGCCTTCGTCGCCCATCAGTGCTTCGCCACTTAATTTTAGAAGAATGCGTCTAAATGTAGGTTTTGGATTGGTGCTCATAATTTTTATCCTGGTCATAACAAGACCGCAGCCATTGCTGCGGTCTTGGGGGTATTTAGCGTTGGCGATTAAGCCTTTTTAGAAGCAGCGATTTGAGCAGCAACTTCAGCTGCGAAATCTTCTTCTTTCTTCTCAATACCTTCACCCACTTCTAAACGAATGAAGTTAGTGACTTTAGCGCCTTTCTCTTTCAAGAATTCGCCAACAGTTTTCTTTGGTTCCATGATGTAAGCTTGGCCAGTCAGAGAGATCTCACCGGTGAACTTCTTCATACGACCCACAACCATTTTCTCTGCGATGTCAGCAGGCTTGCCTTCATTCATAGAGATTTCGATTTGCAGAGCTTGTTCACGAGCCACTACGTCAGCTGGAACGTCTTCTGGATTAACGTATTCTGGCTTAGAAGCGGCAACGTGCATTGCGATGTGCTTCAGAGTTTCGTCATCAGCGTCACCGGTTACTACTACACCGATACGCTCACCGTGACGGTAAGAAGCTAATTTAGCACCGTCGATGTACTCAACGCGACGAACGTTGATGTTTTCACCGATTTTAGCAACTAAAGCAACACGCGCTTCTTCGAACTGTGCTTTTAAGTCTTCTAAAGCAACTTTAGACGCTGCAGCAACGTCTAATACTGAGTTAGCAAAACCTAAGAAGTTAGCATCTTTAGCAACGAAGTCAGTTTGGCAGTTTACTTCCAACAGAACAGCGAAACCTTCGCCGTTTTTGATCAGGATAGTACCGTCAGCAGCGATGTTACCGGCTTTCTTAGCAGCCTTAGCAGCACCAGACTTACGCATGTTGTCAATTGCTAACTCCATGTCGCCGTTGGTTTCTTCTAACGCTTTTTTACAATCCATCATGCCTGCGCCAGTACGCTCACGCAGTTCTTTAACTTGGGCAGCAGAAATTGCCATTGTTAAATCCTCTCTAAAAATTCGACTAATTTGCAGATATAAAACAGGGGCCGTATGGCCCCTGTTAACCAATCAAAAATCTTGGTTAATAAGGGTGATGATAATCATCCCGCCTTATTATTATTCGGCTTCTACGAAACCGTCTTGCTCAGCTTGAACAGCCAGATCTTGACCACGGCCAGCTTTAGCAGCAGCAGCTACAGAAGTAGTGTACAGGCGAATAGCACGCATCGCGTCGTCGTTACCAGGAACGATGTAGTTAACACCATCTGGCGCAGAGTTAGTATCAACAACTGCAACAACAGGGATACCCAGGTTGTTAGCTTCTTTAATAGCGATATGCTCGTGGTCAGCACCGATGACGAATAATACGTCTGGCAGGCCGCCCATGTTCTTAATACCGCCTAAAGATTTTTCCAGCTTTTCAAGCTCACGAGTACGCATCAGCGCTTCTTTCTTGGTCAGCTTGTCGAAAGTACCATCTACTGATTGGCTTTCCAGTTCTTTCAGACGTTTGATTGACTGACGAACGGTTTTCCAGTTAGTCAGCATACCGCCTAACCAGCGGTGATCAACATAGTACTGGTCACAAGACAGAGCAGCTTCTTTGATCGCTTCGCCAGCAGCACGTTTAGTACCAACGAATAATACTTTACCTTTCTTTGAAGCAACGTTGCTGATGAAAGCCAGTGCTTCATTGAACATTGGCACAGTATGCTCAAGGTTGATGATGTGAACACCGTTGCGAGCACCGAAAATGAATGGCTTCATTTTTGGGTTCCAGTAACGGGTTTGGTGACCAAAGTGGACACCGGCCTGAAGCATATCGCGCATTGAAACTGTAGTCATTTCTATTACCTTAAAATTTAGGGGGTTAGACCTCCACGTATCCCATGTCTTCGACCCCGCAGAGAATAACTGAGGGCACCCCGAAGAATGTGTCGACACGTGTGTGATTTAGTATTTAGACAAATTGCCATGTATAATGGCCGCCATCTTTAGTTTTGCCATCGCCCAAGAGCAGATAAAGCTGAGCTTGGGTAATTCATCAAGACTTAAACATAACGGCGCGCTTTATACCATAAATAGCCCTAAAGCACAAATTTTTGCATAGGGATGGCGTGGCCAATAGACATCGAAGACACAAGAGAAAACGCAATGAGTATCGTCATTAAGACAGCAGAAGAAATCGAAAAAATGCGTGCAGCGGGTAAGCTTGCCGCACAAGTGTTAGAAATGATCGCCCCCTATGTGAAGGCCGGCGTCACCACTAATGAACTCAACGATATCTGTGCCAAATACACCGAAGAGCAAGGTGCGATTTCCGCTCCGCTTAATTACCATGGTTTTCCTAAGTCAATCTGCACTTCGGTGAATAACGTTATTTGCCATGGCATCCCCAATGATAGTCCGCCATTGAAGAATGGCGACATTCTCAACATCGATATCACTGTCATTAAAGACGGTTACCACGGCGACACTTCAATGATGTTTTTAATCGGCGACGTAAGCCCGAAAGATAAGCGTCTGTGCCGTATCGCCCAAGAGAGCCTGTATTTGGCGATCCGTAAGGTGCGCCCCGGTTTAAAACTGGGTGAAATTGGTAATACTATCGAAAAATTCATCAAGGCCAGCAAAACAGGGCTTGAGAAATATTCCATCGTGCAAGATTATTGTGGCCACGGTATTGGTGCCGGTTTCCATGAAGAGCCTCAAGTCATGCACTACCGTAACGGTGATAACACGATTTTGCGCCCAGGTATGTGCTTTACCATTGAGCCGATGATCAACGCCGGTCGCCACACTACAGTGCTCGATCGCAATGATAATTGGACTGTGACCACCTCCGATGGTAAAAACTCAGCCCAGTGGGAACACACTTTATTAGTGACGCAAACTGGTGTTGAAGTGCTCACCTTACGTGATGAGGAAGATTTTCCGCGCTTTATCAATCACTAAATAATCCAAACAAGGGACTCGATGAATACAGCTCAGCTCGCAAAACTTGCACTAATCGAACAAAATCAAACGCTTTTAGCTAAATTTAAAGCAAAAGCCCCGATTGAAGAGCTCGTCACGCAGCGCTGCCAATTTGTCGATTCCCTCGTCAAACAGGCCTGGGGCCAACATGGCCTCCATGCCTATGACATCGCCCTTATTGCGGTAGGCGGTTATGGCCGGGGTGAATTACATCCCCACTCCGACGTTGATTTGTTGTTTCTGTTTGAGGGCGGCTTATCCCCCGCAGCCGAAGCTGCACTCAGTCAATTTATCGCCTTCCTATGGGATGCTAGTCTCGAAATCGGCCACAGCGTACGAACATTAGACGACACCCTAAGACTGGGCCGCGAAGATATCACTATCGCGACAAATCTTTTGGAAGCGCGGTTAATCGCAGGCCCAGAATCCCTATTCGACCGTTTATATGACGCCATTCGCCAGAGTGATTTTTGGACTTCCAGCGATTTTTTTATCGCCAAACGGGATGAACAGAATGCACGCCATGCCAAGGCCAGCGCCTTCGATTTAGAGCCCAACTTAAAAAGCTGTCCGGGTGGCCTTAGGGATATTCAGACTATCGCCTGGGTCGCCATGCGCCACTTTGGCGCGTCAAGGCTTGAAGAACTGGTTCAGTACGACTTTTTGGAGCCCGCCGAGTTAGAAGAGTTGCTCGAATGTCAGTATTTTCTGTGGAAGCTACGCTTCGCCCTGCACATGGCCATGGGCAGGGATGAAAACCGCCTACTCTTCGATGTTCAGCGCCAAGTTGCTGAATTGATGGGATATGAAGACGCCACCCAGCTTGCTGTCGAGCAAATGATGAAACGCTACTATCGCACGGTTCGCCGGGTGATGGAGCTCAACGAAATGCTGCTGCAACTGTTTAAGCGAGCGACACTTGGCCATACCAAGGCCCTTGAAATCCAAGCGATTGATAATGACTACCAACGCCGCGGCGCCTTTATCGAAGCCCTACGAGAAGACTTGTTCGACAGTGGCGAAGAAATCGTACGTCTGTTTGTGCACGTGGCAAAAAACTCCAATATCAAAGGCATTTACGCACCCACACTGCGATCACTGCGCCGCGCGAGACGTGCCCAGCCCCAAGCCTTGCAAGAAAACCCGCTCTGTCGCCAAGCCTTTATGGAAATTCTGCGCCATCCACGGGGGATTGTGGCCCTGTCCTTAATGCATAAACACGGCGTACTGTCGGCCTATTTACCCGCCTGGCGCCATATTGAGGGGCAAATGCAGTTTGACCTGTTCCACGCCTACACGGTCGATGAACATACCCACAGATTGCTGCTGAATATTGAACGATTTTCCCAGCCAGAACAAAAGGAAGAATTTCCCTTAGGCTCGATTCTGATCAACCAGCTACCCAAAAAAGGCTTACTGGTATTAGGCGCTATCTTCCACGATATCGCCAAGGGCCGCGGCGGCGATCACAGCAAACTGGGATCAAGCGATGCCCTCGCCTTCTGTAAACTGCACGGCTTAAACGACCACGATGGCCGTTTAGTGGCTTGGCTGGTCGAGAATCATCTGGTGATGTCAGTCACCGCCCAGCGCCGGGATATTTCCGACCCCGATGTAGTAGCCGACTTTGCCAATAAAGTCCGCGATGCAGTGCATTTAAGTTATCTGTATTGCTTAACCGTCGCCGATATCTGCGCCACCAACGAAAAAACCTGGAACAACTGGAAAGGCTCACTGCTACGCGACTTATACTTTTCGACCCAAAGGGTACTTGCCCGCGGTAAGGAAAAACCCGTCGATATTCGTGCTAGGGTGCGCGAATACCAAGCCAAGGCCAAGAAAGAACTACTACGGCGCGGTCTCAAAGAAAAAGATTTAGATACCCTGTGGCAGCGTTTCAAAGCGGATTACTTTTTACGCCATCAGCCCAATCAAGTCGCCTGGCACGCCGAAGCGATTTTAAAGCATAAACAACAGGATGAGCCCTTAGTGCTCGTCTCTAAGCACACTACCCGCGGCGGCACAGAGCTATTTGTCTACTGCCAAGATAGGCCAAAATTGTTCGCAACTGTGATGGCGGTGCTCGACAATAAAAATATCAACGTCCATGATGCCAACATCATGACCTCAAAAGACAATTATGCCCTCGATACCTTTGTGATTTTAGAGCAGGATGGTGAGCCCGTAAGCCAGTTGTCACGCATCCAAAGTATCCGCAAGGCACTTGAAAAAGCCCTGTCGAGCGACAGCCCAAAACTGCCACGCTTTCGAAAACTGTCGCGTAAGATGAAACCTTTTAATGTGCCAACACAAGTCAGTTTCCTCGAAAGCAGTCGCCATGGTACAAGTATGATGGAGCTTATCGCCTTAGATACGCCGGGCCTATTGGCTAAAGTGGGTGATATTTTTTACCGTTGTAACACAACACTGCTCGCGGCCAAGATCACCACCATTGGCGAGCGGGCGGAAGACTTTTTTATATTGCAGACCAATGATGGCCTGCAACTTAATGAAACCCAAGAAAATACCCTTAGGGAAGCGTTAATCAGCGCCCTTAGCGCAAGTCATACCTAATCAGTTTAATTAACTAAACCAGTGGGAGAAGTAAATGGAGGCTTTACGCCAACGTATTGAGGCCGCTTTCGAAGCGCGCGCCGACATCACACCAAGCACAGTCGACGCCAGCGTGCGCAGCGATGTGCAACATGTCATCAATATGCTCGACAAAGGTGAAGTGCGGGTCGCCGAAAAGATCGATGGCCAGTGGCATGTGCACCAATGGCTGAAAAAGGCGGTATTACTGTCCTTCCGTATTTTCGATAACGCGGTTATCGATGGCGCAGAAACTAAGTATTTCGACAAAGTGCCGTTAAAATTTGCCGAATATGATGAGGCACGTTTTAAGGCCGAGGCTATTCGTGTGGTGCCTTCTGCCACAGTGCGTAAGGGCTCATTTATCGGCAAGAATACCGTGTTAATGCCATCCTACGTCAACTTAGGTGCCTACGTTGATGAAGGCACTATGGTGGACACTTGGGCAACCGTGGGCTCATGTGCACAAATCGGTAAAAACGTGCATTTATCTGGCGGTGTCGGCATTGGTGGCGTACTTGAGCCATTGCAAGCGGGCCCGACAATTATTGAAGATAACTGCTTTATCGGTGCGCGCTCTGAAATTGTTGAAGGCGTAGTCGTCGAAGAAGGCTCAGTGATTTCTATGGGCGTGTATATCGGCCAAAGCACTCGGATTTATGATCGCGAAACCGGCGAAGTGCATTATGGTCGTGTCCCCGCAGGCTCGGTTGTCGTCTCTGGCAATCTACCCTCAGCCTGTGGCAAGTACAGCCTTTATGCTGCGATTATCGTTAAAAAAGTGGACGCAAAAACCCGCGGTAAAGTGGGTATCAACGAGCTACTGCGTATTGTTGATTAACCTTCAATCCTGAGGGTTAAGTCACAATAGACTAAAATGCCAAGCCCCTTGCTTGGCATTTTTTATATCCTAAAACTCTCCCTTTTCTCTCAAAAAAACACATGTCGTTACACAGAGACACACACAGATCCAGATCCAACATTTAGATACACTTGACCGCCCAAATACCCCTGCAAACTCCTCCAAAAGCAACTTAACTGAAAAAGGAATATCCCTCAGCAAGGAGCTTAATATGAAATCTACATTGGCAAAATTAGGTGGTATAGCCGCATTCTGTGCACTGGGTATAAGCACTCATGCGTTTGCAGCAATGGATCCACAGCTTGAAAATACCCTGATCGCGGTATGTAAAGCAGGTGCCAGCAATAGCTTGGTATCCTTCAATGGTACGATGAAAGAATATCGGATTAATGAAGCACGAATATTTCCACGTTTAGTCTGCAATGGTGAAAATTTTCATCAGTTCGCCTTGAGTCAAGGTGCCGAAAAAACCGCACAACGCATAGGACGTTATGTGCAAGGTCAAGTGACTATTAAAGATATTACCGCAAACACTATGGATGAGGTCTATGCCGTTAATTTTTAATCCATTGAATGTCCGACTCTAGAGGCGTCATTCAGGCGCCTTTTTTTTGACTGACCGATTTATTAATAAACTAATTAATTTATTGATTCATAATGTGTAATCTGTGCACAGGCGAACAATAGGGTCAAATCAAACGCTCAACCTCTTGCCGCTCCTTGTTTGCCATCGCTATCGCTCGCCAGCCAATGACACCTATGGCTTGGTGCGCTTTATTGACGACCACAAGAAACTCAATGTCCAATTGATTAAGCTGCTGCAAAGCATCCTCTGAGGTCGCGACATCGTTGATGATAGGCACAGAGTGCTCCATAATTTGATGGGCTTTTTTACGAAGAAAGGCCCTATCCTGTTCCCGCTCTGCGGCAGTGCCTATTAAGGGACTCAACCAGTAATCTAAAAGACGCTGAGTAATCATGCCGATGATTTTGTGCGTTTCATCCAACACCACGGCAACTTTCGCATGGGCGGTTGTTAATAAGCGCTTGATATCGGCAAGCTCATGGTCAAGTGTCACAGTCACTACCGGTTCTAATGCCGCTGAGCCGATATGATCACTGATGCTCAGCTCACGGTTAATTAAAATCTCTAAGCAGGTTTCCACTATTTCGGGATCGAACAGCGTACCTTTGCCCGCCCGTAATACTTCGGTCATTTTAGCCAAGCCCAAGGATGGCCGATAAGGTCGGTGGGAGAGTATTGAATCGACCACATCGGCAACCGCAATGATCTTGGCCTCGTAGAGAATGGCTTTATCTTTCAGTCCTAGCGGATAACCCGAGCCATCGAGCCGTTCGTGGTGCTGTAAAATCATCTGTTTAATCGGCCAGGGAAACTCCACACCTTCAACGATTTCCGCCCCATGCTGCGGATGAGTTTGGATTAACGCGTACTCTTCCTTAGATAACTTAGAAGGTTTAGTGAGGATTTGTGACGGTATGGCGAGCTTCCCTATGTCATGCACTAGGGCACCTATTTTAAGTCCTTCTAAACGCTGCGGTTCTAAGCCAAGCTTTTCTCCAATCAAATAACTTAACTGGGCAACTGACTTTTGATGCCCCGCGGTATAGGCATCCTTCAGTTCTAGCGCCTCTGAAATCGCGCTGATCAGCTGAGTTAATGAGTGAGATAACTGCTCTTTTTGGGCCTTAATGATTTTTGACTGGCGGGAAACGGCCCGTAATGACCGAGGTAACTCTATGGTATGCCAAAGAATACTCGCAAAGGTAAGCAAAGATCTTGCATCGCTGCGAGTATAAGGTTCATCCCTGCCTATCACACAAACTAAGCCGACCATTCGAGCACGAAATAAAATCGGCACCGCCATATAGCGGCCATTTAGCAGCAACTGATCAAATCCTAAATCCCCCCGATGTGGCAGATTGTCCCTGTCGTTATGGATAATGGGCTTATAGTTTTTAGCACATTCAAGCCATAAACGGCACTCACGCTCCGCGACTTGAATACCTTCTTTAACAAAATCCGTCGTATTATTTTTAGGGGTGGGATATTCGGAACGCGCAGCCAGAGTCAACGAACCTAACTTCTCGTTATGCAGCAAAATAAAACCATAATGGCTCCCCGTTAAGGACATGGCTTTAGATACTGCGACTTTAAATACATCTTCTTGGGGAGATTTAATAACATCTTCAATATGTTGCAGCCATGCATCACTTGCTTGAATCGCACGTCGGTAATCCGAGTGTAATTCTTTAATCTGTGGGTCTTCAAAATTGGTGTCAGATAGGATCAAATTCCAGCCCACATTGGGCACTAAATGCAGCGAAAAATGTAATCGCATGCCTTGATCATCTTGTAACTGAAACCCCACAATTTGCCTTTGCTGGCGAGCAATATCGGCACAGAGTTCAGCATTGAAGGCGCTAAAAAGTTCTGAGAGTGGCTGATTGATGATTTGTGCTGCAGAGCGCTTACAACGGGCGTAAAAGGCTTGGCTCATGCGCTGCACTCGAAATTGCCCATCGAGTTGCGCCCATGATAGCTCTAAATTGTCAGGTAGATCCTTCACCCCAACGATAAGACTTCGACTAGTTGACATTCATCACTCCCATCCATGACTAGCGCACTGGATAAACACTTTACGGGTACTTGCCAGAATACTCTAATAAAAGCTTACTCAACAATTGGATAATATATAAATGGATATTGCCATGGGTCAATGGGGCGAAACTACCGACGTTAAGCTGCCCCAACCTTCAGCGAAAAGCGCCCTTAAAATACAATGGTTTTATTACCATAAACGACCACTTGCTCGTTGAGCACCAGCTGCAGAGCCTTGCTGAGCACACTCTTCTCGACATCCCGCCCCGCCCTCGCCATTTCTAAGGCGCTGTAGCTATGATCGACGGGAATAACATCCTGCTTAATGATCGGCCCCTCATCGAGGCAATTATTCACAAAATGGGCGGTCGCCCCGATGATCTTCACCCCGCGCTCCCAGGCTTGACGATAGGGCGCGGCGCCAATAAAGGCGGGTAAGAAGGAGTGGTGAATATTGATAATTCGATTCGGATATTGCGCCACAAAATCGGGGGTTAATACCCGCATGTACTTAGCCAAGACTAAATAATCGGGTTCGTATTGCGATACCGCGGCAAGCAGCGCTTGCTCGTGTTGCGTTCTGTCTAATCCTTCATGGCTGACTAAATGGAAGGGAATATTGAACTTCTCCGTCAGTTCCCGCAGCGCGTTGTGATTACCAACCACGGCCGCAATTTCAACACTGAGCCCACCGTAATAGGCCTTCATCAGTAAATCGCCTAGGCAGTGCGCTTCTTTAGTCACCAGCACCACAATGCGCTTTTTACCAGCACTGACTAAGGTCATATGATTCTGTGCTGGCAGTACATCCCGCAGATCCTGCAGTAACTGCTCGCTATCGAATATCCCTTCTAACTCAGTGCGCATAAAAAATCGCCCCTGAGCATTATCCACAAACTCACTGTTTTTAATGATATTGAGTTTATGGTTAAAACATACGCCCGTGATCTTAGCGATAAGCCCTTGGGCATCGGCACAATCTGTCATTAGGATTTTACGTGCTAAGACTGGCTGAGCTTTCAATGCTGGTTCATGCTGTGACTGCAAAATCTGATCTCCTCTATGGTCCCTCATTCGAGTGTGCCATAGCTCATTACATCAAACAGCAGAAAATCTAACAAATAACGAGATAAAACCGACATTTCAGAAGATTCATTCGATAAACCCCAAAATTTAAGCCACAAATTTGGGGAATCTAAGGCGATGGAAGCAATATTGAGGCAAGCAAATGAATACCACACTAAGGATCGGGAGATATCTCGGCCAATATTGATCAAAACCAATAGACTTAACGGCGAGTATCCAAATAGCGCTGCAGTACTTTTCGCAGGGTTTCAGCCTTAGTGCCATACACCACTTGGACACCTTTTCCCATCACAATCACGCCCTTGGCCCCTAGCTGGCTCAAACGAACTTTATTGACCAATTCAGGTTTATGCACACTCAAGCGCAACCTGGTTAAGCAGGCATTCAACTCAACAATATTCTCTCTTCCGCCAAGTGCAGCAATGATCGCCCTTAAACTCTCCTTAGCCCCTTGATGCTCTTGTCGTTCGAGTCGACCGGGGGTTTTTAAATTAAAGGCTAAAATACTCAATCTAAACAAAAGGTAATAAATTATCGCCGTTAATGGGCCAAGGAAAATAAACCAACTCGTATTGCGAGAAAGGGAAAACAACAGCGAAAAATCCACCAGCCCGTGGGAAAACACTATGCTGTGGTGAATATCGAGCAGAATGCACACCGAATAGGCAAGGCCTGAGAGTAACGCATGAATTAAAAACAAAACCGGCGCCACAAACATAAAGGCAAATTCGATAGGTTCTGTCACCCCAGTCAACCAACTCGCCGCCGCGGCCGAGAGCATAATGCCGGCCACACGATTGCGCTCAGACCTATCGGCACAACGCCACATGGCAAGGGCCGCCGCGGGCAACCCCCACATTTTAATCAAATACCCGCCGGCAAGATTGCCCGCTTGGGGATCGCCCGCTAAATAGCGTGCCACTTCGCCACGGATAACTTCCGACCCCTGCAATTGATATTGTCCCACTTCCAAATAGAAAGGCGCATTCCAAATATGATGTAGCCCTAAGGGAATGAGCAAGCGCTCTAGCGCACCATACACGCCAAACGCAATCGCGGGCTTCTGATATACGGCCCAGTCCGACACTTGCTCAATCAGAAGTGACAGGGGTGGCCAAACATGGGCAAGCCCATAACCTAAGCCCATGGCCAAAGGAATAATCAGTAAAGATGCGCTACGCCGCCCCTCGAAGAATGAAAAAATGGCTGGCAATTGAATATATTGGCTCCAACGCACCGCAAGACAAGTGATACCGCCGAGCAACATACCACCCGCAATGCCAGTATCTAAAGTCTCCATCCCGAGTAAGGGCTGGGTTGGAAGTCGGTATAGATCGGCAAGGGCCGCTAGGGTTGCCGTCATCACCCCATACCCAAACACGGCGGTAAATGCGGCAATGCCTTGATCGCGGCAAAAACCTATGGCCACAGCCACCGCAAACAGCATGGGCATAATGGCGAAAATCAGCTTACCCACGGCCAACATCAGCACGGTAAGTTCAGCGGGCATAAAAGGAATCGGGCTTACGGTTAACCCCAACATCACTCCTGCCGCCGGTAAGATAGCAATAGGAATGAGTAACGCTTGGCTTAGGCGCTGGGCAAATTTAAACCATTGTTGAGTGACAAAGTGACCTAAGCGGCGAGCTCGGACTTGACGACTTGATTCCAACGTTCCAGCCATTTTATTGCTTCTACCTCAGGTTCCATGGTTTCACAGGCATCGATTTCAAGACGCTCAAGAATAGGTTTAGCGCCTAATTCAACCAGTAACTCATCAACTGACTTACCCGCACCACAGAAAGTCTCGTAACTCGAATCCCCAAGTGCAATAACACTGAATTTAAGCTCGGGTAAATAGGGAGCGGTATTTTTTAAGTGATAAAACCAAGGCTGAATATCATCGGGTAAATCACCTTGCCCCGTGGTCGAGGTCACCACCACTAACAACTCATCCTGGGGTGGAGTGAAATGGGCAATCTCGTCCGGTTGCCATAGTTTTGCCCCATAACCGAGTTGAATTAATGCCTTTTCTAAGGTTTCGGCCGTAAACTGTGCACTACCATACACAGTGCCAAACACCAGATTCACCTTTTTCATGGTATACTCCATTCTGCACTATTAAGCTGAACTTACTTTATTCTCAGGCTTTAGGGCAAGTAACGACGTAAAATATTTATAAATCAAGTTATTGAGCATGAGGAAGGCGACGGATGCGACAGACCACTAGGCTAAAACACCTCAAGCAGCATCACAAAACCACCAAAACTAGACGTAAGCACTACTTCCACGCCGCCCAGCAGGACCTTCAATCCCCTCTCGCTCCGACACCCGGTTTTTCAACCTTAGCCAATATGATGCAAAAGCTGTGTCCACAGGTGACAAATACTTCCATCATACAAGACTGATAACAACACAGGTGTAGATAGGCACTTAACGAATTGCCGTGGCCAGTCTCACTTTGATCAATCCCAGATAGATAATATAAAAGACGCTCGATAAGCCACTCAGCCCATTTTAGGCAGGTTTTTGCTCGTCCTTAGCGATCAACTATTTAGCAATCAATTATTTAATAATCAACTATTTAGCAATCAAGAGTGTCGGCTCTTGGCTGAGTACGGCATCATCCCAACCAAGACCGGAAAATACCTGCTCCCATTGTGGCTCAAGCTCAGTCTCAATGCTGATCCGAGTTTGGGTTACGGGGTGTGTAAAGGTGAGTTTTTTAGCGATAAGCCACAGGCGATTCAAGCCAAAATGTTCCCGGAAAAAGGCATTCTGTTTGCCATCACCATGGGTGGTATCACCTAAAATCGGATGACGCAAATGGGCCATATGCCTTCTTAGTTGATGCTTACGCCCCGTTTTAGGGCAAAGTCGCACTAACGCAAAACGACTCGTTGGATATCGTCCTGAAGGATATGGAATTTCCGCATTGAGCAAAGGCTCATAGGCAGTGACGGCATCCTGCGCCGCTTTATCCTGGCTTGCGTATTTATCCCCCACTTCATCGAGTTCAACTTTGAGGGCATAATCGAGCACACCTGATTCATGCATATTGCCACGAACTAGTGCAAGGTATTGTTTTTCAACAGTATGATTAGCAAATTGCTCACAGAGGTTATTGGCTATCTCGCTACTTTTGGCAAACACTAATACACCGGAAGTAGGCCTGTCTAAACGATGCACGGGAAATACATGGCAACCCACTAAATCCCGGGTCAACTGCATAGCAAAAAAACGCTCACGGCGGGCCAAATAACTACGGTGAACGAGTAAGCCTGCGGGCTTATGGATCGCAACTATATGTTCATCTTCAAATAAAATAGTCAACTCAGGCGCTTGCTCATCACAGTCACCTTGGGTGGCGGTGTCTAGTGCAGCATCGGGCATATCCAGCCATGCATCATCTTGGTTCATTTAACAACATATCCAATTCGTTTAAGACACCAATTAACAACTGTAATTGGCCCATGTTTTGCCACACATGCTGTGCCATTGGAGCAATAGCAATTTGCGAGGGCAATGGCTGCCCGGCGTCAATCAGCGCTTGCATGCGGGGGATAAAAATAAACTGTAACCATTGCTCCAAGGGCATAAGATCACAGGCAAAAGGGGCTGTGCTTGCCATGGCCTGCACGGAGGGGGCTGTGGTTGACCATAACCCTGCTTGACGTAAGCAATCGGATATTTGTGCTAGTTTTGTTCGCGTTTGACTATATAACATTGATTTCAAATCCACTGCACATTTAGCGCGGGATAGCGACATCCCCAAGATGCCCGCACGCTCATTCGGCCGATTAAAGTCCGGCAATCATACCATCCAGACGCACTTCCCCCTATAATGTCACCCATTTATTGAGCCTTTTTGATGATATTGTAGCCAAATGACTGAAATTACTACTCTTAGCCAATTTTTAACCACAGCCAAAACCCAGTTTCAAGTGTATGACCTAGGTCGCAGGGTGCAGCATATTGATCTGCTGGCGTTTCATCAAATCGAATCCCTTGCAACTCCCTATCCTTATCCAATACAGGGACATGCGCAATTTGCCATTGTATTTTGGGATGCGAGCCAGCAACACTTTATTTGGTTTCTAAAACTGGCCTTAGATGAACAAGGATTACTGTCGCCCGCGCCACGGTCACAATTTATCGAAATGGTGTTATCGGCCCTAGGGCAAGATCCCACCCAACCACTGAGTGATGAGCAGCAAGAACGCTTAGCCAACAACCCTTTTAGCTTTAAACCAAGCCAAGAAAAATTAGCGGTATTCAATGCATTAGTACGTAAGCAATTAGGACAAAGGGCATCAACACAGTATGAATTTGCAATGCAATACCTTGCTGGTCAAATCGCTCCCAGCCAATGGCAACAGGTAGGAATGCAAGGAATTGCCGATGTATGCGTGCGAGTTAAAGAGCAAGACCATGAGGCACACATTATTGCCAGTTTTGATACGACAGCAATGGAAGTGCAAATCGCCCTTTGCCAATGTTTAGAGCATGTGCATTTAAGCCCAGCACTTGCCAACAAAATTTTTGACAAGTTCACCCTGGCCCCTGTTGAATACAAAACCTATTTTCTTCGCGCATTAGCCTCCAATAACGAGTTAAGCCAAAAGGCATTTATTCATTTGCATCAAGCATCACAGCTAGATGCCAATAGCCTGCTCAGTATTGCAGGACGTAATTGGACTGTGCTAAAGCAAGAGGTGAGTCGCAGTATTTACTTAGAAGCACTAGCCCTTCAACCCCAAGCCTTTTTTAATCAGGTCTTTGCTGATATTGTGGCTATCCCTAGTTTACGCAATCAACTACTAGGTGAATTAAGAAATCCCAATCGTAGCGTTCAACTATCACAGGCCATAGGTGGTTTGTTTAAGGCGGCAAGCAAATGATGTCAGATTTACTGTTAATTATTGCATTGGTCGTGATTGCCGCATTCTTTTGGCAACTAAGACAAATGGCAGAATTAAGCCGTATTTTTGCCGAGAAAGAATGTTGTCGGCAAAAAGTTCAGCTCCTAGCGATTGCAATGGAAACCGCCCGCCCAAGCCTAGGTGGGACGACAGGAATATGCTGGAAAGCTAAATACTTATTTGAATTTAGTACCGACGGTATCAACCAATACAGTGGTCATATTTGGATGCTCGGCAAAAAAATTCAAAAAATTGAGTGGCCAATCTTCCCTGAGCCAGAATGGCATGAAGCGCCTACAGCGCAGGGTAAATTTGGCGGTTGTGGTACGCAAAGCGGCTGTAGCTCAGGCAAGTGCCATTAAGCGACTGACTATCGAAAAGGCTCAGTCTCAATAGTCAAACCAAGTCATCAATCCCCATAAAAGAAAGGGCGCGATCCTAAGATCACGCCCTTCTGTTCTCTGTTAAGCTATCCCGCTATTATTGTGCTCCCTGCACCATCCATGCGTAAACAAGCATCCTGCACATCCTTGCTCAATCCTTGATATTTCCCTGTACCTAAGTACTTCCCTATCTCTTGGCGTTCCTTTTACCAAGCTTGCTCCTTCCTGAGCGGTTCCACCATCATCCTTGAAATAGGTATTGAAGCATCCCTTCTAGTGCACTCCATGTGCCATTGCAGTCCTATGCAATTAGGCTATCTGTCCTTGATAGTCTTCCCTTCCGTGGTGTCTATGCGCTCTCATCCTGAAAGCTTATCTCCTTCTCACTCCCTCAGTGCTCATCCTTTAAACACTGCCCAGTCGTCCTGACCGCTAACATCCTGTTGTCTGTAGTTCCGTCTACAAATGAAGTTTACGACAGTCGTGGTGAGGCTTACGCTGCTGAAAATAAAAAGATCCACTGCAATATTAACGACACAATTAAAAATCAAACTTAACATACTGATTAAATAATATTTGATGAAAATGTGACGGCTTTTATCAGTCGAATAATTTACAAATTACTTACATGCTTGTGAGACATATCTCACAAAGAGATTGGCAGTTTTTATCCTTCCCAATGAATTTGGCAGGCTGACTAATGGATCGGCAGATTAAATTAGACGTAAATAACCGTATAAAAGAGCAAAAGTCAGTTAACTGATTTAATTTACAGCTGGGGATTGTTAGACATGGACATTTTGACGCACTCACCTGTTTCTCTGAAGTTGTGACTCTAATGGCTAAATACAGGCGGTGAACTCAGTTAAAAATAGCAAACCTAGATAAAGTCCTTTATCCCTTGCAGCTTGCAAAATAAAAAAAGAAAGGGCGCACTTAGTGCGCCCCATTTATCCTTTGTAAGCCTTCCTGCTCGATTCGTGCTCCCTGCACCTTCCATGCGTATGCTTGCTTCCTGTCATCCATGAGCTAATGAGTGTTTTAACACTCAGTCCCTTAATCCGAATCGTCCTGTTCGGAGCCTGTCACATCCTATGACCTAATCCTATTGCACCCGCATCCTGCTGATGTATCGTCCATGAATTGAGTACAAGCTGTTCACCCTTATACTATCCTTTCACACTATCCCTAAATACTATCCTTTATCTCGATACTTCCTGCACCGAGAAGCTTAATCCTTAAGCCCGTCCTGTATTCGTCCTGAAACCTATCATCCTGACAAGTGCGCTGTCCTATTATCATCCATGAACAAGCAACCCTGCTTTTCCTTAGCCTATCTTAGGCAGATGACAGTTTTCCTACCGTCACAGGTTCAAATCCAAGAACCTAAATTTGTAGCCTCCTGCGTCCCTTTCGCCTGTCTTGCAATCCATGCTATCCATCTGCTTTAGCGATGAATAAATTCTACGCCAATCCTGTTATTTTTGTTTCGTGAGAAGAACACACCTTAGCTTAAAATTTGCACAACCGAGAGCAATGCAAACTTAAGATATTGATTGTAAATTGTTTTTAAAAACACAGATGACAAAACAATCCAAAAGAAAACATTTTATCCTACAGTCTTTGTAAGCAATATCTCACAAGGGGATGAGCATCTCACTTGTATAGATTCTTTAGCGCTTCAATAAGTTGCGCAGCATCTGTGCAAACATCACCCAATCGCTCATTAAACTATACAAAGGATATTGAAATGTCGCGGGTCGATTTTTCTCAAAAATGAAGTGCCCAACCCATGCAAATCCATAACCCACAATAGGAATAAACCACAATAGCCAGCAGTTATGGGTGACTATGGCGCCCACCAATAACAGCAACACTAAACTGCTACCGATAAAATGCAGCCACCGACACGTCTTGTCTTGGTGCTGTGAGAGGTAAAAGGGATAAAAATCGGCAAAACATTTGTATCGCTCATTCATCTTGTTGACCCGCATAAAATAATAATTGCCCTGGCACACTGCCAATAACCAATTCGCCCAGTGAGACAAAATCATGCTGAGTCAATAAATGCGTATGGCTTTCTTGAGTCGTAAAAACCCCGATACCATCGAGCTCGGGCTGTTCATCACACCAACTTACAACCGCTTGTACGAGCTGATGACCTAAGCCTTTGCCCTGTTCGTTCAAAGCTAAAGCAATAAACTGCAAGATCCCACAGTGATTGCTAGGTAACAATTCCAAAATTGTCGACTCTTTTTTCATTATAGCTTGGGTCGATTGCCATCCCGTACCGAGCAACATTTTTAAACGCCAATGCCAATAGCGCCCTTCCCCAAGTGGCACTTCTTGAGTCACGACACAGGCCACGCCCACTAAACGTTCTTGATCAAACAACCCTATTAGTGCTTGTTTTTGTTGCCATAGCGTATTGAGTTCTTCACGAATAGCGGCGCGCAATTTTTGTTCGTAGGCAAACTTATCAGAAGTTGCGAGCGCTTCGACAAAGAAGGGATCATCATGGTAGGCATTGTAAAGAATTGAAGCGGCAACACGTAAATCTTCGGCGGTCAAATAAACTGCACGACACTCGTCCAAGGTTTTATTGTCCATTATTAGAATTCCTTGATTTAGATCACACTCTTATGAGTACTAATCAATGTAACAAGGAAACAAGAAAGTGCAAATTTTAATCATAAATTGCATTTTTCAGCGAGTCGCATACCCTAAGTTAAGGCACATATTGGAAAGGCATAACAAATGGATACCACACCCGTAGATTTAGCACATTTATTTGAACAACTGGGATTGGATAATCACCCCGCAGCCATAGTGCAATTTATCGCGACCCATAAATTAGCGCCACACATACACTTAAGCCAAGCGCCCTTTTGGACATCGGCCCAGAAGAGCTTCATTATCGAAGCCCTAGAAGCCGATGCCCAATGGACTGAGCTTATTGAGCAGCTAGATACTCAGCTCAGAAAGCCCTAATCTCGCAGACTTTGCGGCTAGGCTCGGTTAGATTTTGCTATAAGCTGTATCACCCCAGCCCACTAACGCATTGTTGCTAAGGACGATGGGGGTACATTCGTCCTTAGTGGTTTTACCGTCACTATGGGTATGTTGGGTTCGATAAAAAAGCACTAACACTTCTTTATTGGCTTCACCTTGCTGAGCACTTTGTTGAATATAAGCTTCGCTCAAATCAGCGGTTCCCATTAGGGTCATAACTTGGTCTTTACTCATGCCAAGGCTGAGTTTAATTAAATTATTGCGATTCTTTTCCTGCACTTTTTCCCATGATTCACTGCTATCCCAACCCGATTCTCCATCGCCAACATTGACCACGCAGCCGCTAAGACCTAAGCTTGCAAGCCCTAAAAAAGTAACTGCGATAAGTTTGCGATTAAATCTAGTATTCATCATATGACTTCCTGTGTAATTGTTATTGAGATGCTGCAAAAAGCAAAATACACGCCAAAAATATAATTAATTGTTATTTAACAATAAAATCAATATCGCATGCCGGAAGTTAGTGTAAATGACAACTCGAATTAAGGAATTTCACTCATTATGAGTCCCATTGACCAAGTATTGGCTGCGGCACGTGCGCTCGAGGCCAGCGGAAAAGTCCCAAGCTTAGCCTTAATTAAAACTCGCTTAGGGAACAGTCTGCCTTTACCTATATTGATCCAAGGTTTACAGCAATTTAAATCTATGCCAAAAGCGGAACGTGAGCGCTTAGCCGAGTTGCCAACCATCAGCTCAACCACTGAAGCCTCGACAACTGGCGATACCTTAACCCTTGCGATGCTCGCCGATCGCCTGCAGATGCAACAAACCCATTTTGAGCGTCACGCTGAGCAGCAAAAAGCTGAAATAATGCAATTAAAAAACGAACTGCTTGAGCTAAAACAACGCCTCAGCTTATTAGAATCAAAAGGAAAAACAGCTTAATGTTTGTCACTGAACTGCGCTTCGAATGCTTTGCCGATACCACGATTTCTGCTGCCGAGAAAGCCATTAATCAGCTACTTGAAGCCTATCGAGCCAATGGCCAAGTATTAGGGCGGGAATTTGCGGTCGCCTTTAATGACGGTGAGTTTAGGGTGCGGCTATTAACGCCTGAAAATAACAGCCTAGCGCACAAATACCACAGCCCATGGGTCAAAAAAGCCTTAGCCGAATTAACCGAAGCTAAGCTACTCGCGCCGCGGGAAAAGTTTATCGGGCAAGATATCAATTCTGAGGTCAGCAATACCGATACCCCAAGCTGGCAATTGCTGTATACCAGTTATGTACATATGTGCTCGCCGCTGCGCAGTGGTGACAATTTATTGCCGATTCCCCTGTACCGTATACCCGCCACCTTTAATGGCGACCATAAACGAATTATTCGTTGGCAGAGTGAATGGCAGGCCTGTGACGAGCTGCAAATGGCGGCGGCCACTAAAGCCGAGTTTGCCGCACTTGAGGAATTATCGAGTCCAGACAGTGATTTATTTCGCAGAGGTTGGGATTTACGCGGCCGTATCGAATATCTCACTCAGATCCCGACCTATTACTATTTATATCGCGTCGGTGGTCAGGATCTCACCTCCGAAATGGCGCGCCCCTGCCCTCGTTGTGGCAATCAAGATTGGAAGTTCGATGAACCTTTATTGGATATGTTCCACTTTCGCTGTGAGCCTTGCCGCATAGTGTCTAACCTATCCTGGGATCATCAGTAACTTGTGGTGAAGCTTGCCACAGAGCAAACTCAAGCACATCGATAAACCAATCATACCGATACAACCTTGAGTTTGCGAAAGTTTGCCTCGCGTTAACGCTTCCCCCTAAGGTTGTGCCACATACGTTTAAAGCTGGCAAAAATCCCCGGATGTTCTAATGCGGGCATAGGGAGTTCTTCATGTTTTACTGGCGGTGCTATCCGTGGGGATAACGCCCCAATAAACGCCGCTAAACTTGGCGACAATTGCTGGGTGGGGATCTCACCTGGGATCTCAATCCAAACGCTACCATCGGCATTATTGACCGTCAGCATATTATCGCCATCGTCTAAAAGGCCGATAAACCAAGTTGGTGGCTGTTTGAGTTGTTTCTTCATCATCAAGTGACCAATGATATTCTGTTGCAAACAGTTAAAATCATCCTCATTCCATGCCTGCAACAATTCGCCCGTGCCCCACTGGGAGTCAAATAGCAAAGGGGCCGCAAAATACTGGCCGTAAAACACATTGATATCGGGCCAGAGGCTTAGCTCGAGTGCCTGTTCAAGGTTGACAAAACTGCCCTGCTCATCACGTTTAACAGGCTTCCAAGCAACGGCTTCACCCGCATCTGGCAAAAACTCACCTTGAATACATAAAGATGCTTCCCCCTGCGGGTAATATCGCGGTAATTCACCTAAAGTAGTTAGGTAAGCTTGATGATAATTTTGCAAAAATTTATCGAGGGCAGACAGACAAGACACTTAAGCACAATCCAATTTCAGGTATAATGTGCGCCTATTTTGACATGGAAACAGTATTGATGACACAGAATCACGATCCCTATAGTGATGCAAAAGAGCTTGTTGGACTAACGTTAGGTAAAGCCACCGACTACCAAGCTGAGTATGATGCATCGCTGCTGCAAGGGGTTCCACGCTCACTAAACCGTAATGCTATTGCACTGACTGGGACCTTGCCCTTTCATGGCGCCGATATCTGGACCGGTTATGAGCTGTCTTGGCTGAATGCAAAAGGTAAGCCTATGGTGGCCATAGCTGAATTTCATTTAAGCTATGAAAGCCTGAATCTGATTGAGTCGAAATCCTTCAAATTGTATTTAAACAGCTTTAATCAGACCAAATTCGACAGTATCGATGCCGTCCAAAAAACCTTAGTGCAGGACTTAAGTCAGTGCGCTCAAGGCGAAGTGACAGTCAAGATTATCGAACCTAAAAGTTTTGGTATTCAGCGTATTATAGAACTGCCAGGCACCTGCATTGACGATCTCGATATTGAAGTCAGCGATTATAGTTTTAACCCTGATTACTTAGAAAACAGCACGGACGATAAGCAAACGGTCGCAGAAACGCTTAATTCAAATCTGCTAAAATCCAACTGTTTGATCACCTCACAACCCGATTGGGGCAGCGTGATGATCCGTTATCAAGGGCCGAAAATCGATCGCGAAAAACTGCTGCGCTATTTGATTTCTTTCCGCCAGCATAACGAGTTCCACGAACAATGTGTCGAGCGGATTTTTGTCGATTTAAAACGCTACTGTCATTGCACTAAGTTAACCGTGTACGCCCGTTATACGCGCCGTGGCGGCTTAGATATCAACCCTTATCGCAGTGATTTTGAGCACCCCGGCGAAAGCCACAGACTCGCAAGACAGTAATTAGCGGGCATTAAAACTGAGATTTAAAACGGAAAAAGCGCTGAATCACTCGCCCTCGCGGTTAGCCAGACTCAGCGCTTTTTTCAGTTACCGTTTTTGTACTGGCCTGAAGCAGTAAGCTTCGTAACCATTGATGACTCGGGTTTTGAGTGTACTTACTCCCCCACACCATATACAAATCAATCGGCCTTGTTCTAAGTGGCATAGGTAAAATTTGTAGGCCAAACATTTGGGCGTACTGACTGGCGTAACGTAAAGGCGCTATGCCTATCGCCTCACTTTTACCTACGGTCGCAAACATACTCAATAAAGATGACTGCTCGCTGTACATTTTGCGCCTTGGCAACACGCCCTCAGTAAACAAATCCCCCGCCGTCAAATTAAAACGCCGCAAATTCAAAAAGACGTGTTTCTCCGCAAAATACTGTTCATGGCTGATGGCACCTTGAATACGGGGATGTTGCCGACTGACGATACACACTAAGGTTTCGGTGAAGAGCAATTTGCTTGAGAGCAAACTTTGCTGCGCAGGTTTAATATCAACCGCCACGGCGACCCGCTCAAGCAAGATATCTTTATATAACTCAGCCTCCTGCGGCGGCGACTCACGGAAAATCACTTCAATATCCGCCCCCTGCAACAGAGCCTGCACACTGGCCTGCAGCGCTTCGATAACCGACTCATTGGCATACACATAAAAGCGCCGCTGGCTAGAGTTGGGATCAAAATGCTCAAATCCTAATAAGACGGTTTCAATATCCGCCATGGGTTGTTCGAATTTTCGGTACATCTCCCGCGCCACCGCCGTCGGTTCTATTCCCCGGCCAACCCGATTAAACAGTGACTCCCCGACCCAGGTCCTGAATCGACTTATCGCATTACTCACCGAAGACTGAGTTAAATCTAACTCCTGCGCCGCTAGGGTGAATGACCGAGTGCGGTAAACCACCATAAACACCCGTAATAAGTTTAAATCTAACGGTTTTTGTGTCGGCATAGGAGAAAGCACTCATTCACAGTATGAATATTACAACCCAAGCTAACCCGAGTTATCTCAATACGCAAGCTGGCTATACTCAAACCATCAACGGCACACACCCTCTTATCGGTAGGTAAAATGATGCAAAAATCTTTGATGACATTGAGTATTATCGCCAGTTTCTCTTTAAGCACAGTGGCGGCAGAACACGAGCATGAACATATCAGCCTGCACTATCAGGGAAAGCCTGCCACTGAACAAACCATTGCGGTAAACAAAGCCACAGCAGCTAGCCTTAACTTTGCCGATAAAAAAGCCTTTGAAGAGTTTTCAAAGAATCTTATCGCCGAACTCGATGAACCAACTGCGGCTATTTTGCGTGCCGATTTCAATTTTATTGGCGACAAAACCCCAGACACAGTCAACCCTTCACTCTATCGCCAGGCCCAGTTGAATATGGTGTCTAACGGCTTATACAAGGTCACAGAGGGGATTTACCAAGTTCGCGGCACAGACTTATCCAATTTAACCCTGATCCGCGGTAAGACTGGCTGGATCCTTTATGACGTGCTGCTCACCAAAGAAGCGGCAAAACTCTCCCTCGAGTTTGCCCTAAAACACTTGCCCGAGGGCAATGACTTACCCGTAGTCGCGATGATTTACTCCCACAGCCATGCGGACCATTTTGGCGGCTCCCGCGCCATCAAAGCCATGTACCCTAAGGTCAAAGTCTATGGTTCCAATAACATCACCAAGGAAATTGTCGACGAAAACGTATTAGCGGGGAATGCCATGAGCCGCCGCGCCGCCTATCAATACGGCGCGACACTGGATCATAACGAGCAAGGCATTGTCGATGCCGCACTCGCTAAGGGATTATCCAAAGGCGAAGTGACCTACGTAAAACCCGATATCACCTTAAATGCTAAAGATAAGTGGGAAACCCTCACTATCGATGGTATCGATATGGTGTTTATGGACGCCTCAGGTACGGAAGCCGCCTCGGAAATGGCCACCTATATTCCCTCAATGAAAGCCCTGTGGACGGGTGAGCTCACCTACCATGGCATGCATAACATTTACACCTTACGCGGGGCAAAAGTTCGCGATGCCATTAAATGGTCTAAGGATATCAACGAATTATTAACCCATTTTGGTGATGATGCGCAGGTATTGTTCGAAGCCCACTCTGCGCCCGTCTTTGGTAATGCGGATGTAAATGCTTACCTCAGAATGCAAAGGGATAACTATGGCCTAGTCCATAATCAAACCCTGCGTTTAGCCAATAATGGCGTGGGAATTCAAGATATTGGCGATGCGATTCAAACCACTATCCCTAAGGCCGTGCGCGATACTTGGTACACTAAGGGTTATCATGGTACCTACAGCCATAATGCTAAAGCCGTATACAACATGTATTTAGGCTATTTCGATATGGATCCCGCCAACTTAAACCCGCTACCGACAAAGGATGAAGCGGTCAAATTTGTCGAATATATGGGCGGTGCCAAAACCGTGCTTAAACGGGCCCAAACCGACTATGCCCAAGGCGAATACCGTTTCGTGGCCACCGCGCTCAATAAAGTGGTGATGGCAGAACCTAACAATACAGAGGCAAGACAATTACTCGCCGATACCTATGAGCAATTGGGCTATCAGGCTGAAGGTGCTGGCTGGCGTAATATCTATCTCACCGGCGCCCAAGAGCTACGCGTGGGTATTCAACCCGGCGCCCCTAAATCGGCCTCGGCAGATATTTTAGGTGAAATGGATATCTCGACCCTGTTTGATTTTCTCGCCGTGAGAGTCGATAGCATCAAGGCCGCAGAGCTTGGGTTAATCAGGCTCAATGTGATTAACCCAGACACCCAAGAAACCCTTTATGTCGAGCTAAGCAACGGTAATTTAAGCAATATCAAGGTTGATAAACCAATGGCGGCCGATAGCAGTCTTTATATCGATAAGCGCTATATTACCGGGATTTTACTCGGTAAAACGACCCTGAAGGACTTGCTGGCCAACGGCAGTGCCAAACTCGAGGGCGATAAAACCGCTTTTGCTAAAATCATGTCGACCTTAGTGCAGTTCGATGCCAACTTTGAGATTGTCCCCTTACCAACAACAAAATAACCTCAAAGTAAAAAGCCCTGAAGTTTCAGGGCTTTTTTGTGTAAAACTGTCCCACTGATATTTAGCTTGAACGTCTCTCACTCTGGGTTAGCGAAAGTATTCAAAGCAGAGTCAGAATAATCTTGCCAAATTTAAACGCAAATTTAAGCACAAAATTAATTCTCAGAGGCCGGCGTTGGAGCCACGGTTTTACATTCAAGCAATAATTGCTGGAAATGCACGCCTAAATCCTGCTGGGCAAATTGCTGGCTAGCCACAGCCATTTGCTTAAGGCTTTGGAGTGCTTGCTCTAAACCTTGTTGCTCTATAAGACTTTTAGCATAGGCCGCCGCATCGGCGCCCTTTTGTAGCAAGCTCGCGACCTGATCAAAACTCACGTCTTGCTCCATCACTTTCTGTAAGTCACCCAGCAGTTCTGCCACCTTAGCCGACTCCACCAGCGAGCCTTCAACATTGACTAACTTACCCAGCGGATCTTGGCTAAGTTTTTCAGCCACACAGGCCGAAACTGTGCCCGCAGCCGCGCTTTGCGCCACAACATCTAAACCATTAGCACGAATTTGCTCAACCACTTGCTGTAACTGTGGATCTTTGGCCAACCAAGCCTGCTCTAATTGCTGCTTTTCATCGCCACCAAAATAGCCGCAGCCAGATAGCAACACCAGCATAGTGGCAGGTATTAGGCATTTAATCCGCTTCATTGCTAAACCTCATTTATTTCATTCAAATTCAAAATATTATAAGTGTGACTATACCCATGAATATTTAACCGAAGATGAATAAAACAGGTTAATAATAATCAGCGAGTAAGGTTTCTATGCTACTTAGCTGCGCGGTTAACCCCATGGGCAGCGCGGCATGAGCTGTATGCCCTAAGCTCACTGCAAAGCGATATTCCTCGGTCAAACGCCCAAAATAGGTTTGCCAATACCATGAACTCGCATCGATGGTTTGCAGCGGGATATTAGGGTAGACACTCAACAAATTGGCCACACCACAGGATTGCATCAAGGCAGCATCTTGGCACCTAAGCTCAACCGTTCCAGCCACCAATGGCTCGAATGGCTTTAGATCAAAGCTAAAGGATTTAAGCGACTGCGCTAGCCCTAAACCTGTCGCCTTGATATAGGATTCCTTTAGTGCCCATAAATCAAAAAAGCGTTGCCGCTGACTAGGTTCGTCGGCGAGGGTCAACAAGGTCGCCGTTTCTTGGGGGGAAAAATAGTGATTTAAAATTGGATAAATATCCGTTTTTGGCCTCGACCTTTCGATATCGACACCGAATAACACAGATCTCGCCTTTAGCGCCTTAGTCACACCAATCAATAGCCAATCACCACTATGGCTGACATTAAAATCCAACCCAGTTTGCTGCCACTGCGAAGCCGTTAAACTGGGTTTGCCTCTGGGACCATATTCGAAACACCAATCCTTTGGATGCAAAGACTGAACACTGGCTGAGCCATTTTTAGGGAGCACTGTCGATAACACGGCGCGCAGGGCAGCCCTCACCAGTAGTGCATTCATTTGAGCCTTGGGGGTACGATAACGGGCAACCTTGGCCCGCTCATCCTCGCTCAACCACGCCATAGCCTGAGTTTGCAACTCAGCATTTATTTCCTCTAGGGGAATAAAAAATAACGCTATGCAGGCCTCTGGCTCAGCAGGTGAAACATCACTTTGCCCTGGGATTAATGTGCCCATTTATTACTCTCGGCTGGGATTACGGTTGCCATAGTTCCACAGATTAAGACTGAATTTTGTGGGCATTTTACCCCCTAAAGCCATAAAACCGCAGTATTCACAGCTTAACTCGTTCACTTATGACCTCAAAAGCCTCTCGATTGACCCTAAAAGCCATTCCAGTGCACAAAAAATGACACCCGCACTCAATCGATCCGCTTTTCCAGTCCCATATGATTGTATCGACCCGAAACCTCAGGTAATCTGCATCCCCATTATGTGACCATAAGCCTACCATTCTGAATTAATACGCCAGCTAACGAGAACAACCGAAAGTGTTCTTTGCAAGCATGGCAACGAGTCCCAACAGATTGTGTCGGATGATAATGATAAATGAGCACTCGCAATAAATGAGTTCTAGCGCAGATAAAAAGTCCCCCAAAAAAACCAGGGGACACGGCAACGCCACCACTACGCCAGAGATGCGGCACTTTATTCAGCAATCTGATTTGAGTGTGAGTCAGCTTGCCAAAATTTTGAATATCACCGAGGCCACAGTGCGCAAATGGCGGAAGCGGGAATCGATTGATGACAGTCCGAACACCCCACACCACCTCAATACCACGCTCACACCGATGGAAGAATATGTGGTGGTAGGGTTACGCTACCAGCTAAAACTCACCCTAGATAGATTACTTCAGGTTACCCAAACCTTTATCAATCCCAATGTGTCGCGCTCCGGCCTTGCCCGTTGTTTAAAGCGTTACGGCATATCGCGCCTCGATGAATTTGAAGCCCCAAAAGTCCCCGAACGCTATTTTAATCAATTACCTGTGACTCAAGGCAGCGATATTCAAACCTATACGGTTAATCCAGAAACCTTGGCCAAGGCGCTGGCCCTGCCGAGCACCGATGGCGATACTGTGGTGCAAGTAGTGTCACTCACCATACCGCCGCAGCTCACTGAGCAAGCCCCAAGCTCAGTGCTATTAGGCGTAGACACGGCAAGTGATTGGATTTACCTCGATATTTATCAAGACAGCAACACCCAAGCGACCAATAGATATATCGCCTATGTCCTCAAACATGGGCCGTTTCATTTACGAAAGTTGCTCGTTCGCAACTATCACACCTTCTTAGCCCGTTTTCCCGGTGCCCATGGCACTCCAAAGACAAGCGCGGCGGGATCCCAAAACAAGGTCACCGAATCTAGGTCGACCCGTGGAGACTCTTTATGAGCCATACCCCTTCTGTACCTCATTCAACCACTGATTCAAAAGCTGAGTCAAAAAAAGATAAACGACTCAACAAACGCTTAAAAGATATGCCCGTTGCCATCGTCGGCATGGCCAGCATCTTCGCCAACTCACGCTATTTAAATAAATTTTGGGATTTGATCAGCGAAAAAATCGATGCTATTACGGATATCCCTGATACCCATTGGCGCACCGAAGATTACTACGATGCCGACAAAAGCAAAGCCGATAAAAGCTACTGTAAACGCGGCGGTTTTATGCCTGAAGTTGACTTCAATCCGATGGAATTTGGTCTGCCGCCCAATATTCTTGAGCTGACGGATACCTCGCAGTTGCTGTCGCTGATTGTCGCCAAAGAAGTGCTCACCGATGCCAATCTACCCGCCGATTACGACCGTGACCGTATCGGCATCACCCTAGGCGTGGGCGGTGGTCAAAAAATCAGTCAGAGCTTGAACTCGCGCCTGCAATATCCAGTGCTTAAAAAAGTATTTAAAAGCAGCGGCCTGAGCGATGAAGACAGCGAAATGCTGATCAAAAAGTTCCAAGACCAATATATCCACTGGGAAGAAAACTCTTTCCCAGGGTCCTTAGGTAACGTGATTGCAGGCCGTATCGCCAACCGTTTTGATTTTGGCGGCATGAACTGCGTAGTCGATGCTGCCTGTGCGGGCTCGCTTGCCGCCATGCGGATGGCGCTGACTGAACTGACCGAAGGTCGCAGCGACATGATGATCACAGGCGGCGTCTGTACCGACAACTCGCCGTCCATGTACATGAGCTTCTCAAAAACGCCTGCCTTCACCACTAACGAAACCATTCAACCCTTTGATATCGATTCAAAAGGCATGATGATCGGCGAAGGGATCGGCATGGTCGCGCTTAAGCGCCTTGAAGATGCCGAGCGCGATGGCGACCGGATTTATGCCGTCATCAAAGGTGTTGGCGCTTCATCGGACGGTAAGTTTAAGAGTATTTATGCGCCGCGCCCCGAAGGCCAAGCTAAAGCATTGGAGCGCGCCTACGATGACGCGGGTTTTGCCCCGCACAGCATTGGCTTAGTTGAAGCCCATGGCACAGGTACTGCCGCGGGTGACGTGGCTGAATTCAATGGTTTAAAATCGGTATTTGCCCAAGGCAACGACACCAATCAACATATCGCGTTAGGATCGGTAAAATCCCAAGTGGGCCACACAAAATCCACTGCGGGCACTGCCGGGGTGATCAAAGCTGCGCTGGCACTGCACCACAAGGTATTGCCTGCGACCATTAACGTCAGCAAGCCTAATCCAAAACTGAATATCGAAAGCTCGCCATTCTATTTAAATACCGAAACTCGCCCATGGTTCCAGCGCGCCGATGCAACGCCGCGCCGTGCAGGTGTAAGCTCCTTTGGTTTTGGCGGCACGAACTTCCACCTTGTATTAGAAGAATACAAACCTGAGCATAGCCGTGACGAGCAATATCGTCAGCGCAGTGTGCCGCAAACGCTATTGTTTGCCGCAGCCAATAAAGACGCGCTGCTTAGCGAGTTAAAAGCTGCGCTGAGCCAAAGCGTGAACACGAGCGCAAACGCGAATAAGAGCAACGCTGCGAGTCTGAACGCTATCGCTCAGCAATATCCGCTGCGCGTGCTGGCAAGCACAGATGCCCGTTTAGGTTTTGTGGCTAAGGATATCGCTCAGCTACAAGCTCAGTTAAATCAAGCGATTGCGCATTTAGAAACCAATGCAATTGAAGTGTGGCAATTACCGTCTGGGATCAGCTACCGCTCCCATGCCTTGCTCGCTAAAGATGAATCAAAGAAAGTAGCCGCCCTGTTTGCCGGCCAAGGTTCACAGTACCTGAACATGGGCCGCGAACTTGCCTGCCATTTCCCTGAAATGCGCCAACAAGTGGCGGCCAGCGATAAGGTATTTGCTCACCACGGCCAAACGCCGTTATCGAACATCCTATACCCTATTCCGGCATTCGATGCCGATGCAGTTAAAGCCCAAGAAGCGGCGCTGACCAATACCCTGTTCGCCCAAAGCGCCATAGGCGCAGTTTCAATGGCGCAATATTCGCTATTAACGCAAGCGGGTTTTGCCCCCGATATGGTGGCGGGTCATAGCTTTGGTGAATTGTCAGCCCTTTGCGCGGCAGGCGTGATTTCCAATGAGGATTACGTCGAACTGGCTTTCGCCCGCGGACATGCCATGGCGCAAGTGCCGAGCGATACTGGGACTCAAGTTGATTTAGGAACCATGTTCGCGATTATTCTTAAGCAAAAGAATGATATCGATGCGCTCAATCGCTGTTTAGCCCAGTTTGATGACGTTAAAATTGCCAACTACAACGCGCCGACGCAATTAGTCATCGCAGGTGGCACAGAGCAAACTCAGCTGGCCGCTAAAGCCATTAGCGAGCTAGGCTTTAAAGCGATTGCCCTGCCCGTCTCAGGCGCGTTCCATACCCCATTGGTTGGACACGCACAAAAGCCCTTTGCCAAAGCCATTGATAAAGCAAAATTTAGCGCGCCAAAAGTCGCACTTTATGCCAACGGCACGGGTCAATTGCATCCAAGTGATGGCAAAGCGATTAAAGCAGAATTTAAACAACACATGCTGCAATCGGTTCGCTTTAGCGAACAACTGCAGGCCATGTATGACGCTGGCGCCCGTGTGTTTGTTGAGTTTGGCCCTAAGAACATACTGCAAAAGTTAGTTGAAAATACCTTAGGTGAACACTTAAATGAGCTTTGCCTTGTCAGCGTGAACCCGAATCCTAAGGGCGACAGTGACAGTCAATTACGCTTAGCCGCAGTGCAACTCGCGGTAGCCGGTGTGGCGTTAACTGAGGTTGACCCCTATCAAGCCGTCACGTCACAGGAGATTGCCGAGCGTGAAGCGCCATCGGCGATGAACATCAAACTGAACGCCACTAACCATATTAGTGCTGCGACCCAAGCTAAGATGGCCAAATCCCTCGCCACAGGCAGCGTGACTAGCCAAGTGCAATATGTGGATCGCATCGTTGAAACGGTTGTCGAAAAAGAAGTCGAAAAAATCGTTGAGAAAGAAGTCATAGTCGAAAAAGTTGTTGAAAAAATAATTGAAGTGGAAGCGAATCAAGTGGCAACTGTTGAAATGAAACAAAAATCCTCAAGCGTTACGCAAGGCTTAAGCAATCACCAGCAACAAGCGACGGCTCAGCTGAGCCCAAGCGTCAGCGGCGATGCATTAACGGCATTTTTCAGCGCGCAATCTCAAGCGGCGCAGTTACATCAACAGTTTTTAGCCATCCCACAGCAATACGGTGATACCTTCGCGGCGCTGATGACTGAACAAGCCAAGATGGCAAGCCTTGGCATTGCGATTCCTGAAAGCCTGCAACGCTCGATGGAAATGTTCCACCAGCATCAAGCGCAAACCCTGCAAAGCCACGCCGAATTTATGCAACTGCAAAGCAGTAGCAGCCAAGCGGCCTTGGCGATGTTAAACAATGCGCCGATTAACTTCACCCAAGCGGTAGCAAGTCAGCCACAAGTGACTTCACCTGCACCTGTTGCTCCTGCGCCTGTGGCTGCATCGACAGTGGCACACAATGCAGCACCAGTCGCGACTCAGGCTGTTGCGACGAGACCAGCGGTTAGCACACCTGTTGTGCCTGTTGTGCAAACCGCTCCCGTTGCTTATGCACCTGCTGTGACTGTACAAGTTGCGCCTGCAGCGCCTGCCGCTTCTGCACTAGTCATGCCTGCTGTGGCAATGCCAGAGGTAACACCTGCGGCACCAACAACGAACGGTTTAAGTGCTGAAAAAGTACAGCAAACCATGATGGCTGTGGTTGCCGACAAGACAGGCTATCCCACTGAAATGCTGGAACTTGGCATGGATATGGAAGCCGATTTAGGTATCGACTCTATCAAGCGTGTTGAAATCCTAGGCACAGTACAAGACGAACTGCCGGGCTTACCTGAGTTGAATCCTGAAGATCTGGCCGAGTGTCGTACCTTAGGTGAAATCGTTAACTATATGAACTCTAAGCTTCCAGCAGTGGGTTCAATTATCGTAGCGCCTATTACTGCTACAAATGTGGCAACTCAAGTGGCAACAGCCGCACCTGCCGTTAACGGTTTAAGCGCTGCGTTAGTACAACAAACCATGATGGCTGTGGTTGCCGACAAGACAGGCTACCCCACTGAAATGCTGGAACTGAGCATGGATATGGAAGCCGATTTAGGTATCGACTCCATCAAGCGCGTTGAAATCTTAGGTACAGTGCAAGACGAACTACCGGGCTTACCCGAACTTAGCCCAGAGGATCTCGCCGAGTGTCGCACCTTAGGTGAAATCGTAAGCTATATGAATAGCAAATTACCTGCAGCGGGAGCTATTGCTTCGACAGCAGCGCCAGTTGCGCAAACCATTGCAGCTCCTGCATCTAACGGCTTAAGTGCTGCACTTGTTCAACAAACTATGATGGCTGTGGTGGCCGACAAGACAGGCTATCCCACTGAAATGCTGGAACTGAGCATGGATATGGAAGCCGATTTAGGTATCGATTCTATTAAGCGCGTTGAAATCTTAGGTACAGTGCAAGATGAACTGCCGGGCTTACCTGAGCTGAATTCTGAAGATCTCGCAGAATGTCGTACCTTGGGTGAAATCGTAAGCTATATGAACAGTAAACTACCTGCGGTTGGCTCGGTTTCAGCTACAACAGCAGCGCAAGTCACTGTTACCGCTACAACAAATAACGGTTTAAGCGCTGAAAAAGTCCAACAAACCATGATGTCAGTAGTGGCCGACAAGACTGGCTACCCCACTGAAATGCTGGAACTGAGCATGGATATGGAAGCCGATTTAGGTATCGACTCTATCAAGCGTGTTGAAATCTTAGGCACAGTGCAAGACGAACTGCCGGGTTTACCTGAGCTAAATCCTGAAGATCTGGCCGAGTGTCGCACCTTAGGTGAAATCGTTGCACTCTTTTCGAAAGAAATAGGGCAAAGTAAACTTGGGCAAAATATGGCAAGCCTGAATGCTGCGCCAGTTAGCGCTATCGTTCAGCCTGAACCTACTATCGATTTACCCCCACATAACGAGGTGGTGCTAAAAAAGTTGCCAGCGGCGGCTGAGCTAGCGCAACTATCGTCAAAGCAATCAGCGCAACAAGCTGTGACACGAACTTTTGCTAAAGATGCCTGCATTATCATTAGCGATGATGGTCACAATGCTGGCGTACTTGCCGAGAAATTGCATGCTCAAGGTCTCAAGGTTGCGGTAGTGCGCTCGCCAGAAAGCCTTGTAGCTAGTGCATCACCGCTCAATAGCCACATTGCCAGCTTCACCTTGGCGGCGATTGACGATGCCAGCATTGGTGCAGTAATTAATGAGATCAAAAGCTTAGGTCAAGTTGCAGGCTTTATTCATCTGCAACCACAACATAAAACCTCAGCAGATACTAAAGGTTTAGTGCTGTCGAATGCCGCTAAGGTATCCGTCGAGCAAGCGTTCTTGTTCGCCAAGCACTTGCAGCCGCTGCTGACAGCAGCAACCGCCAATACTGACAGCAGCTATATCAGCGTCAGTCGTATCGACGGTGGTTTTGGTTATCTTAACCACAGCCAAATTGCCCACAGCGAGTTAAACCAAGCGGCATTGGCAGGCCTGACTAAAACCTTGAGCCACGAGTGGCCAAGCGTGCATTGCCGCGCCTTAGATATCGCGCCAGCACTTGATGCCAAGCAACTGGCCAATGCGGTGATCGCAGAGCTATTTGCAACCGATAAGCTATTGGAAGTCGGTGTTAGCCAAGGCGCAGCCCAAGCACTTGAGCGCGTAACCTTAGTTGCTGGCAAGGCTGATACCCGCCACGGCGCAGCAAACTTGACGAGTGCAGATAAAATACTGGTGACTGGCGGCGCAAAAGGCGTGACCTTTGAATGTGCGCTAAGTTTAGCCAAACGCAGCAAGGCGCACTTTATCCTTGCTGGCAGAAGCAGCCAACAAGCCATTCCCGCTTGGGCACAGGGTAAAAATAACAGCGAACTTAAAGCCGCTGCTATTGCCCATATCCAAAGTTTGGGGGAGAAACCCACGCCAAAACAAGTGGATGCCTTAGTATGGCCAGTTCAAAGCAGCCTAGAAATTGCAGCCGCACTGCAAGCCTTTACCGCTGTGGGCGCGAGCGCTGAGTACTTAAGTCTCGATGTTAACAATCCAGATGCGATCGCCAGCACGATAGTGCCGATCACCGAGTTGTCGCCTATTACTGGCATCATCCATGGTGCGGGCGTACTCGCCGATAAACACATTCAAGACAAAACCTTAGATGAGTTAGCACGGGTGTATGGCACTAAGGTCACAGGTATAAGCAATCTACTTGCCGCACTGGATTTAGATAAATTAAAACTGATTGCCCTATTCTCTTCGGCAGCGGGTTTTTACGGCAATACTGGCCAAAGCGATTACGCTATGTCCAACGACATACTCAACAAAGCCGCACTGCAACTGGCGCAGCAACTGCCCAATGCCAAAGTGATGAGCTTCGATTGGGGTCCGTGGGACGGCGGCATGGTGAATCCTGCGCTGAAAAAGATGTTTATCGATCGCGGTGTTTATGTGATCCCGCTAAAGGCAGGCGCTGAGTTATTTGCCAGTCAATTGCTGAGCAACACAGGCGCACAATTGCTGGTTGGTACTGATATGCAAGGCAGCGCACCTCATGACGACAAGCCTAACGAAGTACAAGAAACTGAAGGTAGCAATCTAAAAAAGCCTAAAGCGGATCTGACCACTGACTCGTCGGATCCGCATGCTTTGGCATCAACACTTGCTGCAATCGCTTTAACGCAACCGCTAACACTGCAGCGCACACTGGACCCTAAGGCAATGATCTTTATTGAAGATCACTGCATTAATGGTAATCCCGTATTGCCAACTGTGTGCGCGATTCAGTGGATGCGTGAAGCCGCCTTTGACGTGCTTAAGCAGCCTGTCAAAGTGCAAAGCTACAAGCTGCTGAAGGGCATTATTTTCGACACTGCCGTGTTACAAAATGGAGTGTTAGAAAGTGCAGCACCCATCACGCTAGAACTTGAGCTTGCACCGATGGCGTTAACGGATAAAGCCGCGAAAGATACTGACGAGTGCTTGAGTGGACAATTCAATGCCTTAATCAGCTTTGAAGGTCGTCCGCAATATCAAGCCATCTTAGTGATAGATGACGCGGCTAGTGATAACTTAGCCACTAACAGCAAAGTAACTGCTTTTGACGTGCACAGTTTGGCGGGACTTTCTGCCATCACAACTGCGAGCAGCCTTTACAGCGACGGCACGCTTTTCCACGGCCCGAGACTGCAAGGCATTGAGTCAGTGTTGAAGTTTGACGATGCGAGCTTAATCGCCAAGGTGAGCCTACCCCATGTTGCGTTAGCAGACTGCGGGAGTTTTGTGCCCAATCTGGCCCCTAAAGGCTCACAAGCCTTTGCGGAAGATTTGCTGCTGCAGGCGATGCTGGTATGGGCGAGACTCAAATATGGCGCGGCGAGTTTGCCATCAAGCATTGGTGAGTTTATTTCCCATGCGCCGTTTGCCTTTGGCGATAAAGGGTATTTAGTTCTCGAGGTGGTGAAACACTCAGGCCGTGTCCTTGAAGCCAATATCACGCTGTATCATCAAGATGGCCGCTTAAGCTGCGAGATGAACAACGCCAAAGTCACCATCAGCAAAAACCTTAATGGTGCATTCTTAGCGAATAAAGTTGCTAATAAAAGCATTGAAAGCGTGGAGGCAAAAGCCGAGTGAATTTAGCCCACACTTTAGCAACTCTAGATAGCGGCCAAGCTGACGCTTCGAGTAAAGACAAGGCTATTGCCGACAAAAGCGCCAAGCCACTGCGTATTGCAGTGTTGCTTGGCGACGCGGTCAATCTTCCCCCTCACTCAGCCCAAGTATTAGGGACGTTTGCAGAACGTGAAAGCGTTCAGATTTGCGCTGCCGATGCCAACCAATCAACAGTACATGGGCCGACTGCTCATGAACCAAAAGTGCATGAGCCGTCAGTGCCTGAACAAAGCTCGCTCACTGCGTTATTAAGCCAAGCGGTGGCGGCGATTGAGCAAGGCAAGCTCGTTGAACTGATATTCAATGATGCTAATCTGCCCCAGTCCCTGTATTTGCTCGATGGTTTACGCGCCGCCAAACTGCGCCTCCACGCCCACGCGTTTATTGCTGGTTTTGCCGCTGGTAATGAGGCAACAGGTGTTGCTAATGCAGCGTTAGCGGCGGCAAAGCGCAGCCCTGCACAAACCGTTCAGCATCAGCTCATCGCCAACACACTTAATGAAGCATGTATTGCGCTGCGCCAAGGCGTAACCGCCCTCGCTGCGCGAACACAAGCGCCGCTTCATGGCGCAACTGATATTAAAGAGGCAAACGGCACCAATCATCAAGCGGGCTATTGGTTTAGCGACCAACATCAAGCGCGGGTTTTGTGTCTAAATCTTGTAGCAAAGAATCTAGCGGCAACAAGATCAAACCCAGCAGATACCTTGCTGGATTCAGGCCAAAATATTTGCCAAAGCCTAGTGCTGACCCAAGGCACACAAGTTATTGCGCCCAAAGCTCTTGTTGATGAAAACCGGCTGTTTGTGCCGATAAGTGCTGACAATATTGATTCACTCATCGCGCAAGTATTGCAACTAGTTAATACAGTCGAAAATGGTGCAGGCACCCAGGAAAATAGCGTAGGCTTTCACGCTGACTTTCGCGCTGAGCAACTCAAACCTTGGTTTGAACGCTATGATGCCAACGCACCACTGGCATTAGTCTTGATGGCAGCATCGATTGACGATCTGAAACTTGAAGCCAAAGCTATGCTTTCGGCGCTTGAAAATCATGCTGTTCGCCATCATGGTCAACACTTTAAGACACCAGCGGGTAGCTGCTTCACCGCTAAGCCGCTAGGGGATGCGGGACTCACCTTCGTATATCCAGGTGTTGGCACTGTTTACGCCAATATGTTCAATAACTTGCATGAGTATTTCCCCGCGCTGTATCACCAACTGGAGCGTGAAGGCGATTTAAGCGCCATGCTGCAATCTTCGCTGATATATGCGGCAGATGTTAAAACTGCGGCCAACATGAGCTTAAGCCAGCAAGCGATTAGTGGCGTGGGCGCCAGCTACCTATTCACTAAGCTGTTGACCCAAGTCTTTAATATTAAACCCAAAATGGCGCTGGGTTACTCTATGGGCGAAGCCGCCATGTGGGCCAGCCTAGATGTGTGGCAAACACCCCATGCGATGATCAAGGCCACAGAAAATAGCGATATTTTCAACCATGCCATTTCTGGCGAGCTAACCGCAGTGCGCCGAGCATGGCAGCTTGCGGATGATGAAGCCATAGTGTGGAACAGCTTTGTGGTGCGCGCTGATAGCCATGAAATCAAGGCTTTATTGCCAGAGTTCCCTCGCGCTTACTTAGCCATCACCCAAGGTGATACCTGCGTCATTGCCGGTTGCGAAACAAGCTGTAAAGCCCTGCTTGCCACATTAGGCAAACGCGGGATTGCCGCCAATCGCGTCACGGCCATGCATACCGCACCTGCCCTGTTAGTCCACGGACAAGTACAAGATTTCTATACTCAAGCGTTAAAACCTGAGGCACTGAAACCTAAGGCGCTGGAAGCGGCGGCGCAAGATTCGTCTATTCGCTTTATCAGCGCAGCGCAAACTGCGCCAGTCACCGTTGATAGCCACAGCATTGGCCGCGCGATTGCCGATACCTTTTGTTCGTCACTCGACTTTAGTGCGCTCATTCAAAATGCCACTGAGCAAGGCGCAAGGCTATTTGTCGAAGTGGGCGCCGATAGGCAAACCAGCACACTCATAGATAAAATCAGCCATGCCCATGCAGGCCAAAGCACTGGCCATCATCAAAGCACGGTAAACGAGGCAACAGTCGCCATTGCCTGCAATGCCAAAGGTGCCGATGCGATTACCAGCTTACTCAAGTGTTTAGCTCAGCTAATAAGCCACAGAGTGCCGCTGTCGCTCGCGCCGCTTATTCAGCCATTAAGTGCTAACGCCGCCCCTTTATCATCAGCAGTATCACCAAAAGGAGAACCCCAGTGAGTTCTCAGCATTCCCCTAGGATTGATAAAACTACCGTGCCTATGACTGTGTCAAACAATGCGTCAAAAAGCGCATCAAAAATTGCGATTGTCGGTCTCGCGACTCAGTATCCTGACGCCGACAATCCTCAAACTTTCTGGCAAAATCTGCTGGATAAAAAAGACTCTCGCAGCCAAATCAGCCGCGAGAAGCTCAATGCCAATCCCGCCGATTACCAAGGTGTTCAGGGGCAATCTGACCGTTTTTACTGTGATAAAGGCGGCTATATCCAACACTTTGAGTTTGATGCCAAGGGTTATCAACTGCCTGAGTCCGCCTTTGACGGGTTAGATGAAAGCTTTTTATGGGCACTCGATTGCAGTCGTAAAGCCCTTCAAGACGCAGGGATTGCCCCAAGCGATGCCGTACTGGCGCGCACTGGTATCGTAATGGGAACCTTGTCGTTCCCCACCGCCCGCTCCAATGAATTATTTTTGCCTCTGTATCATCAAACCGTTGAAAAGGCGCTGCAAAACAAACTTAACCAAAGCGCATTTCAGCTGGCTGATTTTGGCAACTCAGTTAACGATCTCAATGCCAATAGCCAAGCATTAAACGTCGCCAATGGCGCGGTTGCCCATACAGCCTCAAAGCTGGTCAGCGATGCACTCGGTTTAGGAGGCACTCAGTTGAGTCTGGACGCCGCCTGCGCCAGCTCGGTTTATGCGCTCAAACTCGCCTGCGATTACCTAACCACAGGCAAGGCTGACATGATGCTTGCGGGCGCGGTATCGGGCGCAGATCCCTTCTTTATCAACATGGGATTCTCGATTTTCCACGCCTACCCAGATCACGGTATTTCGGCGCCCTTTGATAGCAACAGCAAGGGCTTATTCGCCGGAGAAGGTGCTGGGGTTTTAGTCTTAAAACGCTTAGAAGATGCCGAGCGCGATGGCGACAACATCTATGCCGTCGTTAGCGGCATTGGTTTGTCGAACGACGGTAAAGGCCAGTTTGTATTAAGCCCCAACAGCAAGGGCCAAGTGCAAGCCTTCGAGCGCGCCTATAGTGCCGCAAACACACTGCCTGCCAATATCGAAGTGATTGAATGCCATGCCACAGGCACGCCGCTTGGGGATAAGGTCGAACTCGCCTCGATGGAGCGCTTCTTCGAAGACAAACTCGCGGGCTCTGCGGTGCCGCTGATCGGTTCGGCAAAATCCAACTTAGGCCATTTGCTCACAGCCGCGGGCATGCCGGGGATCATGAAGATGATTTTTGCCATGCGCTCGGGTCGACTGCCGCCAAGTATTAACTTATCAGCGCCGATATCTTCGCCTAAGGGCTTGTTTAGCGCTAAAAATCTGCCAACAGAATTGCATGCTTGGCCCGATAAAGCCGGCAATGACCGCCGCCACGCGGGTGTTTCTGTGTTTGGTTTTGGCGGCTGTAACGCGCATTTGTTGCTGGAATCCTATGCAGCCAATACAAACAAAAAGAATGAACAAGCCGCAGCCACAGTAAGTTACCAGCACACGCCATTAAATATCATTGGCTTAGCATCGCACTTCGGGCCTTTATCTTCGATTAATGCCTTAGATAACGCGATTAGCTCTCAGCAAAACGCCTTCATCCCGCTGCCCGCTAAACGCTGGAAAGGCTTAGATAAACATCCTGAGATCTTAGCTAACTTTGGTTTGCCTTCTGTCCCGCAGGGCGCCTATATCGACCAGTTCGATTTTGACTTCCTGCGCTTTAAAGTGCCGCCCAATGAGGATGACCGCCTGATCTCCCAGCAACTGCTACTGATCAAAGTGGCCGATGAAGCGATCCGCGATGCCAACCTAAAACCCGGTGGTAAAGTGGCCGTATTAGTGGCGATGGAAACTGAACTCGAATTACACCAATTCCGTGGCCGGGTAAATCTGCACACTCAACTGGCAGACAGCCTTAAAAAACAAGGGATAACACTCACGCAAGCCGAGTATATCGCCCTTGAAGAAATCGCCATGGATAGCGTGCTCGATGCCGCCAAACTGAACCAATACACCAGTTTTATTGGCAACATCATGGCGTCACGCATCGCATCCCTTTGGGACTTTAACGGCCCGGCCTTTACCATTTCGGCGGCCGAGCTTTCGGTCGCCCGCTGTATCGATGTAGCCGAAAACCTGTTGTCCCAAGAATCCTTAGATGCCGTAGTGATTGCCGCCGTCGATTTAAGTGGCAGTTTAGAGCAAGTGATCCTCAAAAACGCCGTATCGCCAGTGGCGTTGAATGCAACAGAAACAGGCTGGAAAGTCGGCGAAGGTGCCGGCGCGCTGGTACTCACTGCTGAAAATTCAAATACGAATGCTCAACTTAACGCTACCAATAGCAACAACTTTGGCAACAGCTATGGTCACATCAGCGGCCAAGTGTTTGGCGCGATTTGTGACAAACAGGGTAATAGCAACACTGCGCGGATTTGCGATGACTTGTTAACTCAAGCCAAGGTCAATAGCAGCCAGATTAGCTTGATTGAAACCAGTATTGCGGTTGAGCAACTTGCCGATTCAGAGTTGGAACTCAAAACCCTGTTACCAAGTGTGAGTGAGCGCAGCCAAGCCGCAAACACCCTAGGCCACAACTTTGCCGCGGCAGGAATGGCGAGTATCTTGAGCGCGCTGCTTCAGCTTAAAAATCAGGTGCAGCTTAAAAATCAAACGCAACTTAAAAACCAAGCACAGCAACAAGCTAATCAAGTACAGCACGCGCTCGTTGCCACGTTTAGCCAAGGTAAATGCTCGCAGTTATTGCTCAGCCAAAGTGCCACGCAAGCACACAGTTTGCAGCAAAGGCTTGAACAAGACTTAACGCTTTCTGAGCAAAAACACTTAATAAAACAAGTAACGCTCGGTGGCCGCGATATCTATCAGCATATCCTGGATACGCCGCTCGCAGGCCTCGATGCTATACAACAAAAAGCCCGAGCCATGACAGCACTGCCAGCGCGCAGCCAACGCAAACATTTGGCCCAAATAGCGAGCAAAGACACGAATAGCTTTGCAACAAGCAGCCCAACCACGGCTCAACAAAAAGAGACATTAAGCAGCATGCCAATTAATGCCCTAAGCACCAATAAAAACGCCACTCAAGCAGAGCTAAAAGACGCGGCATTTTTAAGCAATCAGCAACTCGCCCGTGAAGCCCATTTAGCCTTTTTACAAAGCCGTGCTGAAGGCTTGAAACTAGCCGATGCCTTGATGAAAGCCCAGCTTGCCAGCGAGTTAGCCGTCAATGGCCAAGCTGCGCCAGTACAACAGCAAGCCATTGTTCAGGCATCTGCGACAGCGGTTCTTCCACATCCAGTGCTTTATCCCAATCATGCAAAAGTGCCTGAGTACACGCCGCCAACACCGATAAGCAAGCCTTGCATTTGGGATTATGCGGATTTAGTCGAGTACGCCGAAGGTGATATTGCTAACGTCTTTGGCCCAGATTACGCCATTATCGACAGCTATTCGCGCCGTGTACGCCTGCCAACCACAGACTATTTACTGGTATCTCGGGTAACGAAATTAAACGCCCAGATGAACCAATATCAGCCTTGCACTATGACCACGGAATACGACATTCCTGTGGACGCGCCGTATCTGGTCGATGGTCAAATCCCCTGGGCCGTGGCGGTCGAATCGGGTCAATGCGACTTAATGCTGATCAGCTACTTAGGTATCGACTTTGAAAACAAGGGCGAACGCGTTTATCGCCTGCTCGATTGCACCCTGACCTTCCTTGGCGACTTACCGCGCGGTGGCGACACCCTGCGCTACGATATTTCCATCAACAACTTTGCCCGCAATGGCGATACCTTGTTGTTCTTCTTCTCCTACGAATGCTTCGTAGGCGATAAGCTGATTTTGAAAATGGATGGTGGCTGTGCGGGTTTCTTTACCGACAAAGAACTCGCCGACGGCAAGGGCGTTATTCGCACCGAAGCCGAAATCAAAGCCCGTAACCTTGCGCTCAATAATCCCAATAAGCCGCGCTTTATTCCGCTGCTTAACTGCGCACAAAACCAATTTGATTACAGTCAAATCCATAAACTGCTCGGCGCCGATATCGGTGGCTGTTTTGGCGGCGCCCATGCGGCGCATCAAGCCCAATATGGTTTGCAGCCCTCACTATGTTTTGCATCCGAAAAATTCCTGATGATTGAACAGGTCAGCAATCTTGAGGTGCATGGCGGCGCGTGGGGCTTAGGCTCAGTGCAAGGCCATAAGCAGCTCGAAGCCGATCATTGGTATTTCCCGTGTCATTTCAAGGGCGACCAAGTGATGGCGGGATCGTTAATGGCCGAAGGCTGTGGTCAATTACTGCAATTCTTTATGCTGCATATTGGTATGCACGCCAGCACAGAAGAAGGGGGCGTCAAAAACGGTCGTTTCCAACCGCTCGAAAATGCGTCACAAAAAGTGCGCTGTCGCGGTCAAGTTTTGCCGCAATCTGGCCTGCTTACCTATCGCATGGAAATCACCGAAATAGGTATGAGCCCGCGCCCCTATGCTAAGGCGAATATCGATATTTTGCTCAATGGCAAAGTGGTCGTGGATTTCCAAAACCTTGGGGTGATGATCAAAGAAGAAGCCGAATGCACCCGCTACCTCGCGGATAAAGATGCCAGCACAGCTAGCTATGCGGCTAAGGCGACTACGCCGCAGGTTTCGACAACAGCCGTATCATTAGCCGCGCCACTGATGGCACAGTTGCCTGATTTAACTGCGCCAACCAATAAAGGCGTAGTGCCACTTAAGCATGTACCTGCGCCAATTGCGCCAGCAGGTTCTAAGTACGCTAACCGCGTGCCCGATACCCTGCCGTTCACGCCGTATCACATGTTCGAATTTGCCACGGGCGATATCGAAAACTGCTTCGGCCCTGATTTCAGTATCTATCGCGGCCTAATTCCACCGCGCACGCCTTGCGGTGATTTGCAGCTTACCACCCGCGTCATTGCGATTGACGGCAAACGCGGCGAACTGAAAAAGCCGTCATCGTGCATCGCCGAATACGAAGTGCCTGCAAACGCTTGGTATTACGACAAAAACAGCCATCACGCTGTGATGCCCTATTCTGTGCTGATGGAAATATCACTGCAGCCAAACGGCTTTATCTCGGGTTATATGGGCACCACCTTGGGCTTCCCCGGCCAAGAGCTGTTTTTCCGTAACTTAGACGGCAGCGGTAAGCTGCTGCGCCATGTGGATTTACGTGGCAAAACCATAGTGAACGACTCACGTTTGTTATCGACTGTGATTGCTGGCAGTAACATCATCCAAAATTTCAGTTTTGAATTAAGCTGCGATGGCGAGCCTTTCTACCAAGGTAAAGCGGTATTTGGTTACTTCAAGGGCGATGCGCTGAAAAACCAACTCGGCATAGACAACGGCAAGATAACTCAACCTTGGCATGTGCAAAATGGTATAGCCGCCGATAGTCAAATCAATCTGTTAGATAAACAGCATCGCAGCTTTAATGCACCACAAGGTCAGCCACATTACCGTTTAGCGGGCGGCCAACTTAACTTTATCGACAAGGCTGAAATCGTAAAAGCCGGCGGTAAAGCGGGCCTTGGCTATTTATACGCCGAACGCACGATTGACCCGAGTGATTGGTTCTTCCAATTCCACTTCCATCAAGATCCGGTAATGCCAGGCTCATTAGGGGTTGAAGCGATTATCGAGCTGATGCAAACCTATGCGATTGACCAAGACCTTGGTGCGGGTTTTAAGAGTCCTAAATTTGGGCAGATTTTATCGGATATCAAATGGAAGTATCGCGGTCAAATTAACCCATTAAACAAGCAGATGTCACTGGATGTGCACATTACCAGCGTGACAGACGACAATGGTAAACGCATCATTATGGGCGATGCCAACTTGAGTAAAGATGGTCTGCGGATTTATGAAGTTAAAGATATCGCCATCTGTATTGAAGAAGCCTAGCGAGTTTACGCTGTTAGAAAGACGCTAATCTCGAATAACAAATAACGAATAACAAATAGTTGCGCCGCCTTGGCTATCCACATCACCAAGGCGGCACAAATAACATGAGAACACCTATGACTAGCCATACTCTAGATCAATTCAATAGCAATAACGAAAAACTCAGCCCTTGGCCGTGGCAAGTCAACGATGCCGCGCTGAGCTTTGATATCGACTCATTAGGCAAAAAACTCAAAGAGTTAAACCAAGCCTGTTACTTAGTGAATCACAGTGAAAAAGGCTTAGGCATAGCGCAAACAGCCGAAGTAACCACAAGCGACAGCCAAGCGCCACTAGGCTCATACCCCGTCAGCGCCTTTGCGCCCGCCCTTGGCACCCAAAGTTTAGGCGACAGTAATTTTCGCCGCGTACACGGGGTTAAATACGCTTACTACGCTGGCGCTATGGCTAACGGTATCGCCTCGGAAGAACTGGTTATCGCGCTGGGCCAAGCGGGCATTTTGTGCTCATTTGGCGCGGCGGGGTTAATCCCATCCCGCGTTGAAGCGGCCATTACTCGCATTCAAGCGGCGCTGCCTAATGGCCCCTACGCCTTTAACTTAATTCACAGCCCAAGTGAGCCCGCATTAGAGCGCGGCAGCGTTGAGTTGTTCTTAAAACATAAAGTGCGCACGGTCGAAGCCTCGGCATTTTTAGGGTTAACACCGCAAATCGTCTATTACCGCGCAGCAGGTTTGAGCCGCGACGAACATGGCGAAATCGTCATTGGCAACAAAGTCATCGCAAAAATCAGCCGCACCGAAGTCGCGACTAAATTTATGGAGCCGGCGCCTGCTAAAATCCTCCAGCAATTAGTGAGTGACGGCCTTATCAGCCAAGACCAAATGGCGATGGCATTGCTGGTGCCGATGGCGGACGACATCACAGCCGAAGCTGACTCTGGTGGTCATACCGACAATCGCCCGTTAGTCACGCTTTTACCGACGATTTTGGCGCTTAAAGATGAAATCCAAGCTAAGTATCAATACAAGACACCCATCCGTGTGGGTGCCGGCGGCGGCGTCGGCACACCCGATGCGGCACTAGCCACCTTCAACATGGGCGCGGCCTTTATCGTCACAGGTTCAATCAACCAAGCCTGCGTCGAAGCGGGCGCGAGTGAACACACCCGTAAGTTACTCGCCACCACAGAAATGGCCGATGTGACTATGGCACCTGCCGCCGATATGTTCGAAATGGGCGTGAAATTACAAGTGGTTAAGCGCGGTACCCTGTTCCCGATGCGCGCCAATAAGCTGTATGAAATCTACACCCGTTACGATTCGATTGATGCCATCCCTGCGGACGAGCGTAAAAAACTCGAAGAGCAAGTGTTCCGCTCATCACTCGATGACATTTGGGCGGGTACTGTCGCCCACTTTAACGAACGCGATCCTAAGCAAATCGAGCGCGCACTGGATAACCCAAAACGCAAAATGGCGCTGATTTTCCGCTGGTATTTGGGTCTGTCGAGCCGCTGGTCAAACACAGGTGAAGTCGGCCGCGAAATGGATTACCAAATCTGGGCAGGCCCAGCGCTCGGCGCATTTAACGCGTGGACCAAAGGCAGCTATTTAGATGATTACCGCGAGCGCAATGCGGTCGATTTAGCCAAACATTTAATGCAGGGCGCCGCCTACCAAGCACGGATTAACCTGTTGTTATCCCAAGGGATAAGTATTCCGGTTAGCCTGCAACGCTGGAAACCACTGCAGCGCTGCTAGCCCCATTTGATCAAAGCCTATCGAGCGGGTTGAGGAAAACTTAACCCTCTCTTTTTTAGTTAAATTTTGGGTTCTGTTTTTGGTTCAGTTTCCGCTCGACACTGTCACTTCAGTGGCACGCCGTAAACCCATCTTGGGGGCTCAACGAAAAAGTCCCTTTTTCCGATGGCCACTGTCGCGACAGTGCCCGCCTGCAAGCTATCGAAAAATATGATGCCTAATATCGTTATGGGTTCAGTTTCCGCTCGGCACTGTCACTTCAGTTAAAGTAAATGGAGCCACCCAAGTTAAAACAATAACATAATGTGCTTTCGGTTTGCCTTCAAGCCGCATTACAAGTTAGGCAAGTACAGTTAAAATTACAGTTAGGCCAACTACAGTTAGGCAACTACAGTTAGGCTACAGTTAGGCTACAGTTAGGCCATCCATTTTAAATCAGCAACATAATGCACTTTCGATTTGTCTATTACCTGTACTGGCTAAAATTGCTTGAATGAAAGTAATCAAAAATGACATGGCTGCATCTGAAACAAAAAACTCGAGCTAATCTATTAAAAATGACGTATTTCAAACGTGACAAGCCATCCCATTGTGATGGGGAGATGCTTGGCGATAATTCTTATTAGATATATATCAAGTCGTTATCAGTTGCGGTGAAACTGCAGACAACTTGCCGCAAAATGCCGTCGTCGCTTTTCTAAGTGTTCGCAGTAATCGGTGAGTTCCTGCAACGTACCCACGGGGCCATGAAATAACTTACCAAAATCCGTGGTCAGTTTGAGCCAATTGTCATGGGGGATATTTAATCTTGTCAGCAACTTGGCGCTAGTTTCACCGATGGAACCACATTTATCATTGCGAATGATTCGCCCAGTATCCTCCACCAATTGAAGGTAATCCGTTAATGAAAAGGCAATGCCATTGGGTTGGTTATCACACTCATTGCCAACGAAAGGCAGTAAATTTTTAGGTTGTTCACCTTTTAATGCGGCCCGAATCCGCAGCTGGATGCTGGTATGGTCGGATTGTTCTGGCGTATCGGCCATCTTGGCTCGAATGGGGTTTAAATCAACATAAGCCATACAGGCTAACACTGCGGCTTCATCAAGTAGAGCTTGTGACTTAAAGCGACCTTCCCAAAATCGGCCTGTACAGTTATCTTCTTGATTTGCTTGCCTTGCTATCGGTTCGTTAAGACAGCGCATAAACCATGAAATATCACATAATCGGCTGCGGTAAACTGCAATGGCATGCTTAAGTCTGAGCACTTGGTGGGGTTCAACTAACTCACCTTTAGCGAATTTTTGTGTTAGTTCATCGCCTTTAAACAGCTTATGCCAATGTTCAAGCACTTCTCGGTCAGTCCAGCGATTTGCACTGTCGATATCTACCCGCAACACTACGTGCAAGTGATTTGACATCACCGCAAAGGCAGCCACATCAATAGCAAAAACCGCTTCAAGTTCAAACAGTAATGATTCTACCCAACCTCGGCGATGGTCATAATTATTCCCCGAATAGGTGTCATCGCCACATAAAAAGGCGCGCCGAACAACTCGACTACAGCAATGGTAATAGAGAGTGTCTTCAAGGCTAATTTGAGTTCTGCGAGGGCGCGGCATAAAACCTCCTTGTCTAATGCTTAACAAAAGCATAGCCGGAGGTTAACTGTTATGCCATTTTAGGTTGGGTGTCCAAGCCAGGCCCCCAAGCCAGGCCCTATAGTTTTTCCCCGAGTAGGTATCATCACCACATAAAAAGGCGCGCCGAACAACGCGGCTACAGCAATGGTAATAGGGGGTGTCTTCAAGGCTAATTTGAGTTCTGCGAGGGCGCGGCATAAAAACCTCCTTGTCTAATGCTTAACTAAAGCATAGCCGGAGGTTAACTGTTATGCCATTTTAGGTTGGGTGTCCAAGCCAGGCCCAATAACAAAAAAACGATGTTTATCAATATTGTGAGCACTATAAGTACCCACATAACACTTAATTGACTAGCTTGGGGAAGTGATTTTTCAGTGGTGTTGCTAAAATCCTGAAATTTACAGCCTATCGCCTGTGCATATTTCTGCAGCGCTTGTTGTAATTCCTTCCTATCTAACCAACACTGTTGCTGATAAAACGCCAGCGGCAGCACGGGTAACAACATATAGCCTGCAGATTTTAGGAGCGGGAAATAGGACCACTGAAAGCTAACGCCAGATACAAGCTAAAATTCAGGCTCTGTGGCGGTTTCAAACCCAAACTGAAATTCATAGAAATGTTGGCCATTTTCGATATTGATGGCCATAGTGCCAGTTAACCCCTGCAACTCGCCCGCGCCTGAATGGGGAACTACTTCTAAGATCAGGCGATTTTGTCCGTCGGTCATAATGCCAAAGTGCTGCAGCACGAAACTGCCCTGCCTACCGCACAAGCTACCCACCACTTGCTCAATCGCCACATAACCCGCAGAGCCTTTGACTGACGTCATAGCACTGAGCATTTCCCCTTGGCTGCGGGCCTCAAGTTCACCGTAAAAGGTTTTATCTAGCGTCATTCTGCCAAGGGCCACACCATTAACACCTGTTGCATAAGCGTTACTGGGGGTGAGTTTTACATCGAATTTTCCGCTGATTTGTTTTGCATCCATCGCACTCTCCTTGTTTTGATCTTGAACTGTGCATTCCCAAGCTTTGATGCCTCAAAAAGCCATAAACACCAAATCACATCTAGGATCTAAGCGAGTTTATCGGGCGAAAAATAACTTAACACAGGACCCAGGATAACCCTAATGTCCGCTAGAGATCTTGGATTCACTCACAGTCATCTCAACCGTCTTAACGACTTTAGGCTCCTCAGACATAGCTTGGCTCGGTGCTCTATCTCGGTAAGTCACTGCTATTTTGTAAGGTGATTCAAAGGGATATACAGGTTCGATACTATCGACTTCTATCCTGTCACCTAACATAACGCTGCCCAAATGCTTTAGAGAATTCTGGCTATAATCGAGGTTAAATAGTCCAAGATACCAAAATACCCCAGAGCCTTGAGTGGTCACGATAAAGGGGGCGACAAAGGGCATGGTCTGCATTTTAGGATCATCCGAAATGGGTGCCTGATTTTCAGTATCGGGATTGAGTGCGGGATCAAAATTGAGTGGCGTAATACGCATATAGTCGAGCAAGACTCGCCCCTTCACTTCGCCATCCTGATAATCACCCATGGCAAATTCCGTTTGTTTAACCTTGATAAAATGGGTTAACACCATGGACTTACCTCCCTCAGGTAGTTTCACTTCAAAGGGGTTTGCGGTATTTAAACTAAAGAGTTTACCCATAACCTCCGAGGCATTCGCCACAGGTTTAACCTCACTGGGTACTGCAAACTCGGGTGTGCTTAGCGCCTCATTCGTCACCGCATCGGCGTGCTTCTTCGCCATGGCATCATCGTATTGCATCACCCCACCGTCTTCCATCACCATAAAAATATCATCATTGGTCATGTTGAAACGGTAAATCCCCACAGCAAGAATGCCGAGCACAACGATGGTGGCGACTACGGTTAATTTTACAAATGTACTCATCTTCTTCCCCTTCTTATTCCACTCCTGTTCCCTATTTCACAGGGAAAAAGCAGTATTACAGATAGCCGTAAAAAACAAACCCATACACTGCATGAAACTTAATTTATTTTTGCTTTCGTCAGCCTAAGTTCAGCTAATGACGACGGGAATAAGCAAGCGGTTTACCTTCGCCATTAAAAACATCACTCGGCAGTTTTCAATAATAACCCGACTCAGGCTATAATCCCCGCGCTAAGGCCCATGCCCCTGTACTACACGCCCTAGCAGTTAGGCATGAAACGTTTATCCACTTAAAAGTTAAGGATCCCCTCGCCGATGACAAGCGCTTCTACTAGCCCCTTTGCCGTATTAAACCAAACCACGGCGACTTCGTTTAATGAGCAGAAAAATCTGATTAAGCGGGTATTTAAGGGTAAGCCAGTACAATGCCCTCACTGTAAACAGACCCTTAAAGTGATATTGCCTGAGCAGGCAAAAGCCGAACAAGCCGCGGGCATTTACTGCGCTAAAGGCTGCACCGATATTGAACTCGATATGGAAGCCGTCGCGGGACTCTAGCTCATTTGAATAAAAATATTTAAATTAAACCTTTAAATTCAATATTCTAAATCCAAAATATTAAGTTACAACCACGGCGATATTACGTGGGCAGTATTAGGGGTAACTCGCCGTAACAGTACTTATTGCTTCGCGATTTATTGACATTGTTCAGACGAATTTCAGCTACTTCAAGGCTTAAGACACTTGCCATTGCCACTCGAGCAAGGGCTCAGTGCTCGCGTGCAGGCCTCGGCTCAATGTGACTTTAAAGACACTCTCAGCGGGAATAACCCCCACGCCCTTAGGGGTACCTGTCATCACAATATCGCCGTCATTTAGGCTGATAAAGGCTTGCAACTCGGACAATATGGTCAGAGGTTTGTAGATCATTAAATCGATATGCCCCTCTTGGACCAGCTTATCGTTGATACTCAAGGTGAAATGCAGCGGCGCCTCTGCATCATCAATCGCCACAAACGGACTGAATAACGCAGCACCATCAAAGGCTTTTGCCCGCTCCCAGGGCAACCCCTTAGCTTTTAACTTAGTTTGCAGATCGCGTTTTGTGAGATCTAAACCGACGGCGACGCTACTAAAACGGCCATTTTGGAACATAAAACACAGCTCGGTTTCATAGTGCAGGCTTTCACTTTGATGCTCGGCAAATAGCTGGGACGAAATCGCCGAATTGGGCTTTAAAAACACGACCATATCCTCTGGCATTTCATTGCCTAGCTCATAGATATGCTCGACATAGTTGCGCCCAATACAAAGGATTTTACTCGGCGTTATCGCTTCATTAGCTAACATCACGGTTTTCATTTTCAGTCCTTCTTATGGTTACTTAACGTCACTCGCTACTACAATCAAAACACAGTATACAATTTTGTGCCTGCAACTCTCTGCTACACTTAGTTTTATATCTAAATAAAAACAATGTACTAGGGGCATGACACGGCATAAAAATGCCCCACGAATGGCCACTCTCTCTGATGATTAACCCTTTAATACCGCTGGCGAAGATATGTCTGAAACCACTTGCTAAAAGGTCAATAGCTCAATGTTAACACTCAGCATCAAACAGAAAATGCTCTTAAGTTTCAGCGCGATTGGCATCCTACTCCTTGCGGGGAGTAGCTTTTTCTATTATTCCCTTTATCAAGTGAAAATCGCCTACGCAAACATTGAGACGCTGGCGGTTCCGGTGCAAAAACAGAGTAATAACCTGCAATTAGTGCTAGTCAAAATGTCGCGTCTAGCCACATTGGCCCATAGCCAAAGGGATACCGCAGCCCTAACCCTTAGCCAGCAAGCCTTTAATGCCCTAGAGCGGAAATATCAGCAGATTGAGAACGAACTATCACTAAGAGTCAGCGACCAACCCCAGATGCTGGCTTCATTAAAAGAGGCCAAAATCCGCTATCAAGCCTATTTACAACAAAGCCAAGCGATGTTTGCAGCCAAGCTCGCCAATGAACAGGCTAAACAGCAATATCAAACACTCTTTAATCATTTTACCGACGCTAAAACCCAAGCAAGCAATGCCATGATCGATCTTGAGACCATGTCGCTACCGGATAATGCCCCCTTACTGGAGGAAATTATCGGCACCGGCACTCGTATCGACGATATGTTATACACACTAAGCAACACTATGGCCGAGTTAATCTATGCCAGCGATGCAAAAACCGTCAGCGACCACCAGCAGGATGTAAGCCTACTATTAGGCAACCTTGATACCAATTTTACCTTTTTAAAACAACAAACAACGGGTTTGGATACCTTAGGCTTACTGCAAATATTTGAGCAGCAGTATGCCGTTATTCGTACACTTCTGACAACACCCGGCGACTTGTATCAGGCACAGCAACAAGTGGTCGGCACTCAAACCCAAGCAGAGCAACACTACAAGGATGCCGATCTCGAATTCAACGCCAATAACAGTGCCTTAGATAAACTTGTCACCCTCGCCGACCGCCGGTTCACCCGCCTACAAACCATAGCGAATGATGATATTCAGCAAGGCCAAACCTTAGCCATTGTGCTTGCGGTTGTCTTTATTATCATGGTGAGCTTTATTTCCTTCGTCACCCTTAGGGCAATGTTAAATCCCCTCGCATTAGCCAATGCTGCGTTAGCCAGTATCGCCCGCGGTGATCTGTCCAAACGTATCCCCAAACGCCATGATGATGAATTTGGCACTTTGATCGATAATATGAATACCCTTTGTGATGATCTTGCCAAGCTATTGACTAATATCACTAATAACGCCCACGCCTTAGATCATTCGGCAAGCCAAACCCACCAACAGGGCCAAGGTATCGCCGGCGCAGCAAGCATTCAAATAGAGCGCGTAGATAGTACAAAAGCACTCACTGAACACATGGTTGCTAGCTCAAATCTCGTTGCAGAACAGGCGAGTGGCTCGGCAAAACTTATAGCGCAGGCTTCACAATACGGTAATCAGGTCAAACAAATCGCGGAAGATAATCAAGATGATATCGCCGAGTTAAGCACTAAATTAAGTGGTTCTGTCGAGGTGATGTCTCGCTTAAGTGTCCACAGCGATAACATAGGCAGCATTTTAACGACCATCAGCAGCATTGCGGATCAAACAAACTTACTGGCACTCAATGCGGCCATTGAGGCGGCTCGTGCGGGGGAGCATGGCCGAGGTTTTGCCGTGGTGGCCGATGAAGTTCGCTCTTTAGCGTCTCGGACTCAATCTTCTACCGCAGAAATTCAAACCATGATCACGGCCCTACAAAATGAAACGGCCGCGGCGGCCACGGCCATAACAACGGGGCAGTTGCAGGCCAATGAATGTGTGCAGCAGAGCCAAGCACTGCAGCATGCTATCACCCATATCGAGAACACATTGGATGCTATCAATGATATGAGCTTACAAATTACCCACGCCGCCCATGAACAACTCGCCTACAGTCAGCAAATTGAATCGAGCATGAGTGAAGCGGCCCTCGCGGCCGAGCGTAATGCGACTGCAGCCACGGACATGGCCGAGCGCAGCAGTGAAGTGACCCGGCTTGCCCATTCCCTTACAAACTCAGTGGAACGCTTTAAGTTGTAGAGGTGATAGGGGCTAAGGGCCTAAGCATATTCCATCAAAAACTCATCGAGTTGCTCGTTGGCGATCTCAATCTCATCCCCTTCAAACTGGGCGATATGGAACATGCCCTCGCCTTCGTTAGTCACAGGGATATTGCTGATCCCTATGATAATGCCATCGGTTGGGGCACGAATGGCCACACTATCTCCGCCGTGGGGGCTGACGATATGGGCAATGATATAACCTTTAGTCACCCGCTGGCCGAGTTTAAGCTTCATATTCACTAAACCGTCGGATTCGCTACGCACCCAATAACTGCGAATGGCGCTGACACTCGCGCCCTTATTGCTGACCCGCCCTTTAAGCATGCCTAAACTGCGCATCACATTGAGAACACCCTTAAGGCCTGATTTTATTGACAATTCACTGAAGCGCAACGCCTCCCCCGCCTCGTACAAAATACACGGAATTCCCTGCTGATTCGCGTAACCCCGCATGGAAACATTACGCGCCTTAGAATGCATGATCAGCGGCGCACCAAAGGCATTGGCCATGGCGAGCATAGTTTCGTTATTCGTATCACAGCGAATTTGCGGCAGGTTGTCCCTGTGAATCGCGCCAGTATGTAAGTCGATCACATGGGTTGCATGGACTAATAATTGAGTGGCAAACAGGTTAGCTAATCGGCTTGCCAGCGCCCCTTTACTCGAACCTGGGAAGCAACGGTTGAGATCGCGCCTATCGGGTAAATAACGGGATTGCTGAATAAAACCAAACACATTCACAATAGGTACTACAAGTAAAGTGCCCGTCAAATTCTTGGGGTTCACTCTGGCTAATAACCGCCGACAAATTTCGATGCCATTGAGTTCATCCCCATGAATGGCGGCGCAAACCAGTAATGTCGGGCCGGGTTTGACGCCGTGAAACACTTCCACATGAATATCGAGTTGGGTATCGGTATACAACTTAGCGACGGGTAGCTTGATCCCAAGCTGAGTCCCCGCTGTGACTCGTTTTCCAGCTAATTCAAATGCTTCACGTCTTTTTACCATGGCAACTCCCTTGTACGATCAAATGTTGTCCCGCGCGGATTATCCTATTTGCCTATAGCGTTCGGCCAGCTATCAGCCGTCATCTCTATCCCAAATACCAATGTAGGCAGATTACTGCGCTATTGCGGCTCAAATTGGGTCAGCCAAGATTTTAAAATCTGCAATAACATAGGCCTATCTTCAACGCTCACCCCTGCTAACAAGGCACTCTGACATTGAATATGCTGCGGCAATGCCTTATCAATGAGCGCCTTGCCATCAAGCGTTAATGAGACATGCACGGCGCGGCGATCTTCCTTACTGTGTGTCCGTTCAATTAAGCCTTTGTTTTCGAGTCGATCTAATCGGCTCGTCATAGCACCAGAGCTTAACATCATGCTCTGATATAACTGGGATGGCGAGAGGGTAAAGGGCTCACCCGAGCGCCTTAACGTCGCCAGCACATCAAACTCGCCCTGACCTAAGCCAAATTCGCCATGACATTGCAGCAGGATCACTTCAATATATTTGGTTAAACGCGCGATTCGCCCGAGCACCGCCATAGGGATCAAATCTTCAGTCACCCCCTGTTGCTGCCACTGACCGACAATTCTATCGAGACCATCCGCTTGGGTGTTCATAGCCTCTTGGTCCTCGTTCGTTATACTAGCGATAGTGGGCTTAGTTTTAGTTGTCATCGGTTTTGTTGCCATAGGTTTAGTTGCCACGGGTTTATCTCTACGTAAAGATTCTTTGCATATTAGTCATTTTCAGGCTGAATTTAAATATCTTTATCGGGCCCTCGGTGCACAAATAAGTGCTTCACTAGGCATAAAAAAACCGCCATGTCGATTAACGACTATGGCGGTTTTCTATTGTGTTGAGCTAAAAAAATCGAGCCCAGACTAAACCAAACTTAAGACTTTTTAACGAAGCAGGTCAAGATCACAATCCGAGTGCCGTTAACACGACCTTCGATATGCTCTGGGTTGCTAGTCAAGGCAATGTTACGCACTGCTGTGCCGCGCTTAGCCACAAAACTCGTGCCTTTTACGTTTAAGTCTTTGATGATAACCACAGTATCGCCAGCGTTAAGCACGGCACCGTTACTGTCTAACGTTGGCGTCACATCGTCACCAGCTGCGGCAACTTCGGCATCACCCCAGGCTTTTAAGTCATCTTCCAGATACAGCATATCCAGCAAATCCTGCGCCCAGCTTTCACCATTTAAGCGCTTAAGCATACGGTATGACATCACTTGAACGGCCGGGACCGGGCTCCACATGCTGTCGTTCAGACAACGCCAATGATTCATGTCCATGGTATCTGGCGCAGCAATCTGGCCACTACAGGTTTCACAAATCATGATCTCATTTTCACGACCATCCGATGCGGGTAAGTCATAAATTGAAAGTTCGAGTTCGCTTGTGCAGAGCTCACACTTGCCGCCACAGCGACTTAGCAGTTCATTTTCAGTCATTTTTCTGTCTATATGCTTATTAAAACGCGGATTATGCCATAAATTGGCTTTTTACGGCAGGGGGCCTTGGCAAGATAACCTTCTTTTTTATAAGCTTTATTTCACTAGTCTCCACAGCCTCGGCTATTAAGCTTTAAAATTCATAGGCTAAACTCAAGCGAACATCGCGCCCAGCGGCGGGGATCCCATCGGATAGAAATGGCACCACTTGCTGGTTGGTGAGGTTTTTCACCATCAAACGCACACTTAGGCCCTTTAAACGGGCTTGAGGTTCATAGGCAAAGTACAGATTCTGCAGGAAGTAGTTCTCGCTTGGCGACTCGGCATTAAAGATATCGCCGTGGGGAACATTAGTCTGCGCATCATACCAAGCGCCCTGCCAAGCGACTGAAATATCCTCGCTAATATACATGCCTAAACGCAAACGAATATCGAGCGGCGCAATGTTAGCTAAATACTCGTCATCATCCAAACTATCCCTAAGTGAGCCATTGTGCTGCCCTTGCAGCCATGAAACCGCAAGATCACTGAACAGCTCTTGGTAACGATATTGGCCTTCAAAATCAGCACCATAGATGTTGTAACCATCAAGATTTGTATAACCGCTTTGAATTAACTGGGTTTTATCTGACTTAGCGCCGCGGCGCTGGGCGATATCATCCCGGCCGAGATTGGCAAACAACGTCAGTTGCGTCGACAGTCCATCATCATTGGCAAGCAGATGCTGGTGCTGCGTCATCAGCCCTAACTTGAAGGCGTGCAAGCGTTCAACATCAATCTCACGGCTCGTGCCTGTGACGCTGGCCTTGGCATATTGCACGGCATAAATCTCATCAACGACAGGTGCTTGCAGACTATAGGCATAATCAAAGTTTACACGCGCCTGGGTTGTCAGTTGATAATCTATGCCCAATCTCGGTGAAAACCCCGAATGGTGGGTCGAGCTATAATCGTGGCCTGCATTGATATCGTTGTAATCGGGCGCAATATTTGGCTGACCTATGCTGTAGATATAGTCGTATCGCAGCGAAGGGGTGACGGTTAAGTCATTGGTGAGATGAATCGCATCCCGTACATAGGCGGCATAGGTATCTTGGCGACCTTCGGGTTGATAGTAAGGCGTATACCAGCCAAAGTTTTTTTCGGGACTCGTCTCATAACTTTTATTAAACACCAGTGAAGTACGATCTAGGCTGCGATACTGTAAGCCTGCGGTGATCTCCTGATCGCCAACCAAACTCAAGTTATTGATATCAATGTAGTCACGCTTATAATCTAGCCAAGATTCGTGGCCAAAGTTACCGACGGAAACCGTCATTTTCTCCCAGGCGATCTCGGGCCTTACCCAGTGACGCGCATTAGCAGAATGGGAAATCACCATTTGGGTATCGATCAGCGGATTACTGGGTGAATAGCGATAATTAGCCGACCAAGTGTTGTCTTCATAGGTGTTGTAGGCGGTAGTGGCATACAGCGCCTGCTCGTAGGAGCCATACTTTTTGATGTTGTAGTCTGAGATTGCTGGCATAGGGCCACGGCGGTTAGCCCAAGGTTTTCGGCCCTCATCGAGGTAATGGGTCAGGCTCAAAGCTAATTGATGATCGCCCTGCGTATAATCAAGCTTTCCTAGGTAGTTATCTTGCTCATAGCCTGAATATTCAAATTCGTCGCCATTCGCTAACGTGACATTTCCGGCATCCCTGCGGGTTAAATGCAGCAGGCCAGACAAATGCGAATTCACCCGGCCATAGACAGTGCCTGTATAACTTTCGGCATCGTTATTACTGGCGTAACTTGCTTTTACTCGTGCCCCAACAGATTGATCATACTTAAGAAAATCATCGGCAGATTTAGTGACCACATACATAGAACCGCCAAAACCGCCATTGCCAGAACGCACATCATGGGCTCCTTTGATCACTTCGACTCGCTTGATGAGATCCGGGTCGAGGAAAAAGGAGCCGTAACGATACTGTTCAAAGCCCACGGGGGCATTATCCACATAGACGTTAAAGTCTTCGGTCTCGCCAAAACCCCAAATATTAATCCGCTCTCCGCCACTGCGAGTACCGCCATCAATATGGGCCCCCGCCATATCGTCAATCACTTCGGCAAAGGTCGTTGCCTGCATCTCCTCGATTTGCTCCATGGAGATAATGGCTTCCCCCGGTTTAGTCACTGTCATTGCGCGGCGATATTGCTGCCCGTGAACCTGCATAATTTCAATCGGCTCCACCTTAGGCTCACCTAATACCTGTGCAGCCTGCAACGGCAGTGATGGCAATAAACATAATCCCATGAGCGACAGAGTGTTGTTCGCTTTCCATTTCCCAAACTTAGTCTGGCAACCCATTCAACATCTTCCTATTAACAAACCAATTAAAAATAGGGCGGCATTATAGACAGCTAACACTCAAATAAGAATGGATATCATTTAGCTTTACGTGTAAATAACTAACTTACTGAAAACAGGGTAGATCCTGTCAGAGTGCAAAAATTTAAGTGAAGATCTTGCCGAAGGATGGCAGTATGAGTGGCATATTTAACCAGCTATCACCCTCTCAAGAGTGCACGACTGGACAGCACAAGTGGGGCATGTTGGCGACTCGCCTCCTGTTTCACTCGTTTAATATGCATTTATAAGGTTCACCGATAATGGCCACGCTAACGACTCCTCTCCCCATAGCAACTGGTGTTACATTCAGCGCCGCCAGTATGCAGTTTTTACAGCAATTGGCACAAAACAACTCCCGCGAATGGTTTAAAGCCCATCAGGATGAGTACGAAAATACGGTACGTAGCCCAGCATTAGCCTTTATTGCCCACATTCAACCCCATATTATTGAACTGTCGCCAAGGCTGACTGCCGTGCCTAAAAAAGTGGGCGGCAGTTTAATGCGCCCCCAAAGGGATAGCCGCTTTAGCCACGATAAAACCCCCTATAAAACCAATGTCGGTATTCAGTTTCGTCACTTTCAGGGAAAGGATGTACATGCCCCCGGCTTATACCTGCATATTGCCGAAGAAGGTTGTTTTATTGCTGCGGGAATTTGGCATCCAGAATCAAAGGTCTTAAATACCATTCGTACTTGTATCGATGAGAATCCCAACGGCTATAAAAAGGCGCTACAAACGCTTCAAAGTCATGGATTTAACATGGATGGGGATAGCTTAACTCGGCCACCAAAGGGTTTTGATAAAAATCACCCTATGCTCACTGAGTTAAAACGCAAAGATTTTATTGCCATAAAGAATATCGCCTTTGAGGACCTCTGCCGCCCAGATGCCCCCCGTTTTTGTGCGGAGCAATTTGCGCACTGCACTCAATTGATGGCTTATCTGTGCTTCGCACTCGAGCTTGATTTCTAACCATAATATGGCCTAAACAACTTCAAACAAAAGTTAAAAACTCAAGGATATTAGATGAAACTCTATGAACTAGCCCCTACGCCTAGCGCACGCCGCGTCAGTATTTTCCTCGCAGAAAAAGGTATCGATATCCCGAGGGTGAACGTCGATATCCGCGGTGGTGAAAATTTAAGTGCTGAATTTAAAGCCAAAAGTTTAAATGGCCGTATCCCGCTGCTCGAACTCGATGATGGCAGCTACCTGTGTGAATCCGTTGCCATTTGCCGTTATTTAGATGAAATCCACCCGAGTGTTAACTCGTTGTTTGGCAATGATGCTCTCGAACGTGCCAAGATTGAAATGTGGCAGCGGATCGTTGAACTACAGGGCCTAATGGTAGCATTTCAAGCCTTCCGTAATTTAAGCGGCATCTATAAAGACAGAGAAAACTGTGTCGAAGCATGGGGCAAAGAATCCCGCCAAAGGGTGATTGACTTCCTCCCCACCTTAGACCAACAATTGGCCAAATCACCCTTTATCGCATGCGACAGATTCAGTATCGCGGATATTTCCGCTTACGTTTTTATCAGCTTTATTAAGAATTTAGATATTGAAGTCGCGGATAATTTACCGCATCTCAAGGCTTGGTTTACAACAATGGCACAGCGTCCAGCGATAGTGTCGTTAACCCCGAAAAAGTAGCCTAGCAGCCCCAAACTCGTCATCTAAGGGAATAACTATGATTGATTTATATACCGCCGCGACCCCTAACGGTTTTAAGATCTCCATCGCATTGGAAGAAATGGGGTTAGAGTATCGCGTCCATAGGTTAGACTTCAGTAACAACGAGCAAAAACAGCCCGAGTTTCTTGCCATCAATCCCAATGGTCGGATCCCCGCCATTATCGACCGCGATAATGACGATTTTGTGGTATTCGAATCGGGGGCAATTTTGCTATATCTTGCCGAAAAGACAGGTAAATTGCTGCCCGCCGAGCCTAAAAAACGCTCTCAAGTGATCCAATGGCTGATGTTCCAAATGAGTGGCGTTGGCCCCATGATGGGACAGGCCAATGTGTTTTACCGCTACTTCCCCGAAAAAATCCCCGCCGCCATTGACAGGTATCAAAAGGAAGGCAGGCGTTTATTCGAAGTGATGAACACCCAACTCTCGACAAATCGCTATCTTGCCGGTGATGAATATACGATTGCCGATATCGCGACTTGGCCTTGGGTGCGGATCCACGAGTGGAGCGGCATCAATATGGAAGGTCTGCCTCATCTGCAACGTTGGTTGGATGAATTAGCACTCAGACCCGCCTGCCAAAAGGGCATAGTCACGCCACCACCGGTGGAAATGAGTGATGAAGAACGGGCTAAGCAAATCCAAAAGATGGTAACGAAATAGCCATCAATTAAACGGTCATTGTCCGATCGCCTGCCAATAGCCGTTAGGTACAAAATCACTGAGCCCCATTGGCTAAAACACTTAAAGCCCCGCAAGCTTAGGCTAAATAGGGGCTTTTTTACTGCCTGTTTTTAGGTAAAACTGCTACACTCTGCGCCACTTATTTTCTTCTCTGTGATGGCAATTATTCCCCATTTGCCCTAATACAGGGACATGATTCAGGCTACATTTATGGGTAATCCAAACAGCTTCTCATCCGATAAAGCATTCAACTCAAACACATCATCGGCATTAAATGTAGAGGCGAACACTCCCGCACAGAAACGTGCGCTCAGTTACGCCAGCACGATTAAGCAATTATTCGATGAAATTCAAAGCAGTAAAATGCCCGCGGACCGTATTCTGGCAAACTACTTTAGAGAACATAAAAAACACGGCTCCAAGGATCGTAAAATCATCCGTGAATCCTTGTTTAGCCTGTTTCGTTGGTGGGGCTGGTTTAAACAACTCGGTGAACCACAGTCATCGGCCGTCTTCTTTGCCAACCTAAGTGCCAGTGCGCTACTCGAAGCCCATGCTTGGCAGGATATTGCCAGCGCTTGGCATGAATTATCGCAATCAGCCGTAGATTATCAGCAAGCACAGTTACTGAGTGTTGAAACTCTTAAGGATAAATTAGCGCTGATGCGACTACTATTTCCCGCTACTGAGTTTAAAGCAAAGGATTTATTACCCGATTGGTTTTGGCAGGTTTGCCCCCTTGATGCGGCGCAGCAACCGCAATTCATCGCCGCTATGTCCAGCCGTCCACCAATTTGGGGACGGGCACAGGGGATCACTAGCCAAGAGGCGGTGGCACAACTGCAAGCTCTCGGCATAAATGCAAGCTGTGATCACTACTTCAGCGATGCCATCAATCTTGGCAACAAGAGCATGAATCTTAATGAAATAACCCTATATAAAGACGGCAAGATTGAGATCCAAGATTTGGCTTCCCAGGTCATAGGGCAAATTTGCGCGCCAGAACCCGATGCCCATTGGTGGGACACCTGTAGCGGAGCGGGTGGTAAGACACTGCAACTGCGGTCTTTAATGTTAGCCAAAGCCGCTGCCCACTCAACCGGACGCCACACCCACTCAACTGGCAGCATAGTCTCGTCGGATATTCGCGCCAATGCCCTAGAAGAGCTGAGCAAACGCGCCCAAAGAGCCCAGTTTGACGGCATTAGCATCGCCCGTTGGAAGAGCGATGCCCTCCCAGTGCCTGCGGATCATTTCGACGGCGTATTAGTCGATGCCCCCTGTAGTTGCACTGGCACTTGGCGACGTAACCCCGATATGCGTTGGTTGGATGGTATTGAGGCCGTCAAAGGTAAAGCCGCGCTGCAGCTCGATATTTTAAGCCGCAGTAGCAAAGCAGTTAAAAAGGGAGGAGTGTTAGTGTATGCCACTTGCTCGCTCTCCCCCATCGAAAATCAAGAGGTGGTTAGGGCTTTTCTTGGGCAACACAGTGAATTTACCCTAGTGCCAATCCGCCATCCTTTTACCGGTGAACAAACAGAAATGTTGACCGTTTGGCCCTTTGAAGCTAACAGTGATGGCATGTTTGTCGCCAAGATGCAGCGAAGGACATAGCACTAACTCATTATTTTTTATCGGATCTTAGCGCCCAACATTATGGGCGCTAATCATCACCACCCCAAAACACTCACCGATGTAGTTCTAAATACTAATTACATATCATAGAGATAGACGTAAAAAGTCACAAACCAACCCAGAATAATCCGAAGAGTATAGATAGAGCAGGATCTTGGACAAAACTTTTCACCATCAATGATGAAAAATTTCGCTTTAGCTTCATCTCACCTTTGGGTAAAAAGATCGGGTGCTGAGAATGGCACAGGTATTTTTGGAATTTTGACCATGTCACACTCCTATGAATTTGACGACGATGATGCGCCATGGGGCGATAACGTCAAAGGTAAACAAAAGAATAAACGCGTAAAACAACGTCGCAGGGATACTAAGCGCCGTTACTCTGACGAGACTGAGGTGGATTTTTATCAGCATAAATCGAAGTAGCGTGAATTATACTAATTTATTGCGTTAAATTAGTACCTTATGAAAGCCAGTCAAATCCGAGCAAGTTGGAAGCCCTCCAACTTGCTAGTTAAACCAGTCTCCTCTCCCGTTTTCCCGCTGTAACAAATCAATTGTAAAATCAATAGGCTAAATAGCTTATTTGCCCTATGCTTTTTAGAGCTGATTAACTCAACAATTAATAAGCTTAATATATTGATAATGATATAAAAATGACTCGCACAGGGTTTAAAGGATGATCCCATGGAAAAACAACGCCCCGATTTTATCTATCCCCAAGGCAGTATGTTAATGCACTCCCCTTTAGTACTGAATAAAGCCGATATGTACGGTTTTTTCCTGAAGGGGAAACGGGCAAATCTGCAACGCTCTATCGATAAAACCTTGAATCAAGTTGCCGGTAGTGCAATGTATTTTAAGGTATTATCCCCCTATGTATTGACAACTTTTACTCAGATTGAAAAGGCTTATTCCGCTTACCCAGAAGACAGAGCCAAAGGCTGGATCCAAGAAACCGACATCATCACTTGGGTCATGGTCGGCCGCCAAGATAGCAGTAACAGTACAAAGATAAGCCAAGTGTATTTTCAACCGCTACACATTTGGGTAAACGATGCGATGGCCTTGATCAACGGCCGCGAACTCTTTGGCTATCCTAAATATTCCTGTGAATACACTATGCCGGCGGTCGGTGAGCCCTTGACTCGACTATCACTTGCAAGCAAAAGTTTTTTGCATTTTTCACCTGAAACCGAACTTACCCTGCATCCACTCATTGAAGTGAACTGCAATGCCAAACCCGAGGCGCAGCTTTCCACCCTTGAAGCCATTACCCAAACTTGGCAACTCTTTAAAGAACAAACGGATTTTATTCCAGAACTTGACCAGCTTGGCGAAGAGCAACTCTTTCAACTGTTGTTCAAACCCGCCATCGAGCAAGTCTTCCTCAAGCAGTTCCCAGACACCTCTGGGCACAAAGCTGTGTATCAGGCCATAGTCGCCGCCCCCGCCCAAGTGAATAAAGTGCACAGTGTTGCGCTGCTCGACAATGATTTTGTCGTGACCATTTTTGATAACGCCAGCTTTCCTCTTAAGGACACACTCGGGGTCGAGATTGGCGAGCAGCACGTATTACTGCCCTACCATGTGAACTTCGATTTTGAAGTGCCGCCCGGTGAAGTATTAGTCGATAACTCCGAAATCAAAAAACAGAAAATCGCCATTCTCGGTGGCGGTGTCGCGGCAATGACAGCGGCCTGTTATCTCACCGACAAACCCGGTTGGCAGAATCAATATGACATTAATATCTATCAACTCGGTTGGCGTATTGGCGGTAAAGGTGCCAGTGGTCGCAATGCCGCTATGGGACAGAGGATCGAGGAGCACGGCCTGCACATTTGGTTTGGTTTTTATCAAAATGCCTTCGCCTTAATGCACAAGGCCTATGAAGAATTAGATAGGCCCGCAAACGCGCCGTTAGCAAGCTTTTTTGATGCCTTTAAACCCCATAATTTCATCGTATTACAGGAGGAAATTGATGGTCACTCTGTAAGCTGGCCAATCACTTTCCCGACATTGCCCGGCATCCCCGGTGATGGCACCGAAACCCTCACCTTCTGGAAAGTGGTCAAAGCGGCCTTTGCTTGGATAAAGGAATGGCTCAAGGACATGGATGACCTGCTCGATGCCGATGAAAAAGCCATGGCAACCCCTAAAAACTGGTTAGATACTGACTGGTTCGAACGCTTAAGGGATAAGTTAGAGGATTCGGTCGAAGATGCTAAGGAGTCACTCGACGCGCTCGGCGATAAGCTAGAATGCCATTTTAATCAAATGATTGGCCGCGAATGCGATGAGCATGTACACAGCGAAAGTGACGATGGTTTTGTGGAATCGGCCGTCGATGCCCTGCACCAAAGGTTAGTAAAACGTTTTGGCGATCATTTAGATAATAATGATGAACTGCGCCACTTATATATCGCCGCCGATCTCGGGCTCACCATCCTTAAGGGCATGTTTGCCGACGATGTGTTTGAAAAGGGGTTCGATGCCATCAATGGCTATGACTACCGCGAATGGTTAACCAAACACGGCGCCAGTCAAAAATATACCGTCGACAGTGCGCCCGTCCGCGGTTTTTACGACTTAGTGTTTGCCTATGAGAAAGGTAACTTCGACAAACCCAATGTCGAGGCGGGTACTATCATCCGTGCCATGCTGCGCATCGCCCTGTGCTATCAAGGTGGCGTAATGTGGAAAATGCAGGCGGGTATGGGTGATGTTGTGTTTACACCTTTTTACGAAGTGCTTAAACGCCGCGGGGTAAACTTCCACTACTTCAATCGAGTCGATAATCTCGAATGCCGCGATCAAAGCATTCAAGCGATTGAAATTACTGAGCAAGTCGAGTTGGCGCCGACTGTCACCCGTTACAACCCCTTAGTCGATGTCAAAGGGCTTCCTTGCTGGCCGAGTACGCCCAATTATGAGCAACTCGAGCCTGAACAAGCGGCGCTGCTTAAAGCCCATAATATCAATCTAGAACACTTCTGGAGCGATTGGGACAGCGTGTATGAGGCTCACTTTGGCAAAGCCCTGCCGAAAAAACGCTTAGTCAAAGGAGTGGATTTTGACAAAGTGATCTTCGGTCTCTCCATAGGTTCTGTCCCCCATGTCGCCAGAGAAGTGATGGCGCAAAGCCCCGCCCTCTCACTTTGCGTTGATAAAGTGCAAACCGTTGCCACCCAAGCCTATCAACTGTGGATGAACCAAGATCTGCATGGAATAGGCTGGCCAAATTATTCTGAAGAGGGCGAAGAACCCGTATTATCGGGCTTCACCGAACCCTTCGATACTTGGGCATCGATGGATCAATTATTGGATAAAGAAGATTGGCGCGGTTTAGAACCTAAAAATGCCAGTTATTTCTGCTCGGCATTACCCGTGGATGCCTATCCACCCAGCTCGGATGTAGATTTCCAACAACGGAAAACCTTAGAAGCTAAAGCGGGGGCGATTCATCAGCTCAATACCGAAATCCATAAACTTTGGCAAAATGTTGGTGATAGCTTCCCTTGGGAGTGGCTACACGATGATCAGAACCGCCAAGGCGAGGCTCGTTTCGATAGCCAATATTGGCGCGCCAATGTGGACCCATCCGAACGTTATGTCCTGTCGGTTAAGGGCAGTTCACAGTATCGCATCACCACAGATGGCACAGGGATAGATAACTTGTATATGACGGGAGATTGGATAAAAACCGGCCTCAATGCGGGCTGCGTCGAGGCGGCGACGATGGCGGGCATGCACACAGCTAAAGCCATCTGCGGCCACCCAGCAATAATCAAGGGGGAAAAGGATTTCTAGCTATTAACAAATAAAACGGCGTGAATATTCCACGCCGTTTTATTTTAATAGGATGATTCGCACCCTTAACTTAAATGTAGACTCGCATCAATACCTTGGGTTTGCGCATACTCTTGACGACGTTTTTCCATCCGGGATTGGTATAAGCTGGTATCCGCTAACCGCAGCCACTCGTGGGGCTCTTCTACCTCAGTATTTAACGAGATCCCAAAACTAAACTGACAATCCCTAAACCCCTGCTCTGCCACCAGCGTCGTTAAATTTTTTAAGGTATTCAGCAAGGTCGAAGTCCCATTGGCGGGGAGAATAATCACAAATTCATCGCCGCTGATGCGGTACATTTTAAGGTGTGCAATATCCGTCGTCTGCAGTAACTGCACTAATGTTTGCAGCAAACGGTCCCCCTCTTGATGCCCTAAGGTTTCATTAACTGCCTTTAAACTATCCACATTCAGTAGCACTAAGGCTAGAGATTGCACGGCTTTATTGGCAAAACCTAATTGTGAATTCATATACTCATCAAAGGCATACCTATTACCGACCCGGGTAAGCCCATCGAGACGCGCCTTTTCCCAAGCAATCCCCAACTCTTCGATATGGGCTTTACGCTCCTCGGCCAATAGTTTGAGTTTATTGGCTAATGCGAGGGACAAGAGCAAGGCATCGGCAGTTCCTCCCATCAAGGTGGCAAGTTCGGCATGCTCAATAAAATCGGGAGTTATCCCCATATTGCCAGGCAAAATAATCACTGCGGGGAGCAATAGGCAAGTAAAAGCCAAGATAAAATAGCGTGCGGGGGCAAAGCCCTTCATCAAACACACGTTACCGCAGGTGATCGCTAGGGCAATCCATAGCATGATCAGCACAGAGGCGATAATCGCCGTGTAGGATATCAACCAAATACTGGTGGGCAATGCCACAATGCAGGCAAACATCAGGCATTGACTCATTCGCCATAACCGAGGCGAATAGCTAGGCAATTGGAGAAAATGCTTGTAGAACATGATATTAAATATCGGCAAGCCAATAAAAAACAGATGATGCAATTCGAGTAAATGGAAATTAAACAAATGAGCGGGTAAATGGAAGGTCAGCGCCCATCCTCCAAAATACGCCAACACATAGAGGCCATAGTAGAGAAAGGCTTTATCAAAAATAGAGAAGTAAATCAGTAGATTATAGAACGCAATAAACAATAATCCGCCCAAACATAACAGCACCGCCATGGCGAGTCTGTCGGACACAAGTTGATGCTGATCCACACTCTGCAATGTGAGTTCAGGGGCCGATGAATAATAACGGCTACTGAGTTTGACGACTAACCAATAATCCGTGCCCATCTTGAGTTCGACCTTACGGCCATAATCGAACAAGAACTCATAGGGCGCGCTATAACCACTGCGGGCGTATTGAGCACTGCCATCACTGCCCAATAACCAATAATCGACAGATTCAACGATCGAATTACTCGCATCGATCACCCACTCATTTTGGCGGCTATTGACTAACACTGGGGTGATCATCCAGTAATCCCCCCCGGTTAAACTGACCGATGTCGCCTCATCGAGTCGTCCCATCCAATGGGGGATCTCACTGTAGTTGTTCGGTGGAGATTGATTCACGTCGGCATGGAATAAATAAGGGGAGTCCAGCGCAATTTCTGCGCTTAAGGTAAAGGGACTAAATATCCATAAAATCAGAAAAAAGCACCGGAACGTGATTTTTTTAAGTGTATTCATAGGTAAATGGGTTCTGATACTGGGTTATTTTCACATTAAAAATAAAATTAGAGCGTTAACTTTATGTATACCTCTAATTTTTTACAATCAGTTAGACTAAATTAGTCGGATATCGAATGTCTTATGGTGGTATTTTAGCCGTAACGTCTAAGACACAACCTAAAATGCCCATATACGACCCAGACCCCATATTGACTTCTTATTGTGGAAACCATGCCCCCTCTACTGATGATTTTAGCTGCACAATTGTTAATTGCCAGCGGTAACCTATTGGTCAAACTGCTGGAAACTGACGCACCCGTTTTTCAACTTGTGCTTTATCGTCAGTTATTTGCCACTCTGTTAGTGCTCCCTTTTGTGTGGCGTCTGCAGGGAAACCTTAAACTAAGCCCCTTTTATAAGGTGCACCTTGCCCGGGCGTTATTGATTGGACTTGGCAACGCTATCTTTATGCTCGCAATCATGCATCTTCCCTTAGCCACAGTAACCGCGGTTATTTATACCTCACCGTTATTACTTCTCGTGTTGTCGACATTATTTTTAAATGAGCGCATTGGTTATCGACGCACCGTTGCCGGGATCATTGGTTTTAGTGGTATTTTACTTATCAGCCAACCAAGCGAATTTAACCTGTATATCGGCTTGGCCTTTTTCGGCGCCATGACATCAGCATTGAATAGCTTGATTTTAAAGGCCTATTCGACTCATGAACATCCTTTCTCTATGCTCTTTTGGTCTAATGCCTTTGCGATGATATTTCTGATACCGGCAACCCTATACGAAGGAGCCGATTTTAGTGTGTCGGTGGCCCAGGTGGGACTCACGTTAGGGCTATTTTATATTGGTATGACTTATCTCATCATCCACGCCTATCGACGCGCCGATGCGAGCCAAATGGCGCCGGTGGAATACACTGGATTGATCTTTGCCGCCCTATTCGGTTGGTGGATATTGGATGAGGAATTGAGCTTAGTGATGCTAATCGGAATCGGGTTAGTGATTTTTTCATCCATACTCCCCAGCTACAGTGAGCTCAAGGCTAAATGGAAAAGCCGGCGAAGTTAATCCTTAGCCGGCTCTTTGCAGTCACACAAACCCAATAAAAGCGGTCGATGGCTTAAAAACGGTATTTACCGCCGATGTAAATGCCATCTTCAAAGGTGAAATCACGGGCATTATCGTATTCAAAGGCGATTTTACGGTAACCGACATACAGCGCCATGTTTGGCGTAACACTGTATTGTACCTTTGAATCTAACTGGTAATAACCATCGACATTACCAAAGGACAGCACTTCTGGCGCATAGTAAGCGGCAGCATGCAAGGAAATATTCGGTCCCATCGTTAGGATATAACGACCGCCAACGGATATGGCACTACCATTGGGTGCATCATCGGACCAAAGCTGGCTTAACTGTGCCCCCACTTCAAAATGATGCACGCCAGCATCATGGGTCATGTGCATTGCACCTTGGGCAATGTGGCCACTCTCATCTGAGTAGATATAGCCTAATACCGCATTGGTATCTTTATTCATCTGCAGTTCTAACTCGGTAGAAACCACATCGTTGTTTAACCCAAGATTAAATTCTGACGCACTCACTTGCAGCGCTGCTGCACTCAATAATAAGACACTTGCTACTCTGAACTTAGCCATAAAAACACCTCGATAATGACTGTGGGTAATGGCGCGGATCATACCGAATTAAAAAAGAAAATCTGCATATTTAGCGGAGAATCGCTGAGATTTTTGGGGTTTAGCGTTAACTAAAACATCTTCAAAACAACTGCAGAACGAACCGATTTCAATTTAAAAACATTTATACTACTGGCACTCGATCTCCCACTAAAGATTGCATGATGGTTTCAACATCGACATGCTCTTTAAGGGGTAAGTAATACCAACCCACAGTGTTTCCTGTTCCCCGGATACTTAAATAATCACGCCAAAATTGAAAGCCCGCCTTCAGTAAATTCGCTCGACTTGAGGTGTTCTCCGCACGAACGGTCGCAAATAACATGGCTATACCGAGGGACTTGGCGACTTCAATGCGTTTGAGCGTTAATCCTTGCGCAATACCTTGGCGACGATAACAAGGGGAAACAACAAGATAACCAAGTTCACCAAGGACACCAGCTCCTGCCTTAATCGCCGCACACCCGACTATATCACCCTCAATCGTCTTCGCGAGGATCACCGCTCTTGAGTGGAAAAAGGACTCATGGTCTAACGGATGGGCATTATCATCACGGCTATCGACCAGAGTGGCGGCGAGGACTAAGTCTTCTTGCTTATCACAAAGTACAAACTGAATACCATTCATGATCAGGTTAACTCATTGATATAAAATAACTGTTATACATCACTCAAAGGTATAGCAAGGTCGCCATGCCTAAGAAAGTGAAAAAGCCGACCACATCCGTCACAGTCGTTAAAATCACCGACCCGGAAAGCGCCGCATCTTGGTTAAATCTCTGCAATACCATAGGCACAAATACGCCAGCCAAGGCGGCTACCGCCATATTGATCAGAATCGCGCAGCCAATCACTATGCCTATCGTACTGTCATCAAACCACCACCCCGAGACGAGACCGATAACAATTGCCCATAAAGTACCGTTCACTATGCCAATCCCCAGTTCGTTCTTCATCAGGGAAAACACGTTACCGGCGGAGATCTGCCCCATCGCCATACCGCGGATCATTAGCGTTAGAGACTGGCTACCCGCAATCCCGCCCATGGAAGCCACAATCGGCATCAGCACGGCTAACGCAACGACTTGAGACAACACATTTTCGAATAAGCCAATCGTCGCCGAGGCTAAAAATGCCGTGAGCAAATTAATCCCAAGCCATACTGCGCGGCGCTGGGCACCTTTCATAATAGGGGCGAACAAGTCGTCGGATTCATCCATACCCGCCGTTGCCATCAATTGCGACTCATAATGTTCACGCACTAACGCCGTAGCCGTTCGCAGTGTGACACGGCCAATTAACTCACCGGACTCATCGATGACGGGTAACTCAATTTCGCGGCTGTGCTCGATAGCTTCGGCGGCTTCGAGCAAGGTCGCATCCGCCGTCAAGGCGCGGCTATCTTCAGATAAAATCGATACTAAAGGCTCATCGGGATCATGCTTAAAGATATCGTAGCGCCTAACCGTACCGAGATACTTATCTTGATCGTCAACAATAAACAAATTGTCGTTGCAATCGAGTTCAATTCGTCGGAAAAAGCGCTGCGCCTGAGCCACAGTAGCCTTATCACTGAGCACTAGCATTTGGTGATCGGTATAACGGCCGATTTCATTTTCAGAATATTGATCGTAAAGCTCAAAGCGCTGCCGCTGACGCTCCCCCATTTGTGCCAAGGCGCGATCGGTAAAGCTCTCGGGGAGGTAATCACTCCACTCAATCAAATCCTCAGGACTTAATTGGGCAAATAGCAGATCCACTTCGTTTTCGGGCATCTGCTTGAGGATCCCCATACGGGGATCGGCGCGCATCAAACTCAGTACTGTGACTCGCTCACTAAATTCAACTTGCTGCCAACGTTCATAACGTTCATCTAAGGGCAATGACTCAAGTGCCAGCGCAATAGTGCCAGGCTCTAGCTCATTTAAAATTTCGCTAAACACTTCGGCTTGTTCTTCGCCTTCAACTTCAGTGAGTTGTTGAACAACCAGCCCTACATCGGCCTGAGTGTTTGTTTCATATTCGGCTTCATGTTCAGTCACATAAATGCCCTTCTTTCACAATAAAATTAACGTAACTATATTGATATTTAAGAAAATTAGCAAATACCCAAAATAAATTGCACACAAGTATATTGTTAGAAATTTATATATTGTTTATGCTAGCGCAGACCACTAAAGGAGATAAACATGGCATCCACCATTTATAGCTATACGGCAACCGATATAAAAGGCAACCCTGTCCCATTGGCCCAATATCAAGGTAAAGTCCTGTTGATAGTCAACACCGCCAGTGAATGTGGATTTACGCCGCAATACAAAGGATTAGAAGCGCTGTATCGGCAGTATCAGGACCAAGGATTAGTCGTGTTAGGTTTTCCCTGTAATCAGTTTGGCGCCCAGGAAAAAGCCAATGATCAAGGAATACAACACTTTTGTGAGCTGAATTTCGGGGTGACTTTTCCGCTGTTTTCTAAAATTGAAGTGAATGGTGAACATACCCATCCACTGTATCAATACCTTAAAAAGCAGGCTCCCGGTGTGTTAGGCACCGAAGGTATAAAATGGAATTTCACTAAATTCTTAATTAATCGTCAGGGCGATGTGGTTGAACGTTTCGCTCCAACGACAAAACCCGAAGCCATCGCAGATAAAATTGCCGCCCTATTAAAATAGTTTCGAGCTATCTATTTGAAAATTTGTGTTTTATAAAAAATTTAATTTATTTTTAATTTTTTATGGAACTTAAACCGCACAAGCCCCCTCAAATGTATTGAACAGCGAATGTCTTTTTCATGTTCATCATTCTCCCTGGGGCTTCTAGCGCGGCCCCCTTGACCTAGGAATAGGTCACTAGGCAACCATTTGGTTGCCTTTTTTTATCGCCATGATTTTTATATAAAATAAGCATGGCCGTATTCCACCACTTGAGCGCCACCCCATCACTTAACCACTCGCCCGAGATCTCGCCGCTAAACCCCTTTGCCATCGGCTACCTAGAAATATTTTTAATTTTTTTTATGGTATAGGTGAACTTTATTCAATACGGTGACTCTGACTATAGGTAAGGATTAACGAATAAGATTGAATGCAACCTTGATAGTGAAATTTGTTGAATAAGCAGTTTCATCTACTCAAATGACACAGTTTCTGTTTTAGCGCATTAAGTCGGATTAGTTGGTCGTTCATCATCATCTCCCTTTGGGGACACAATTGAATACACGCTAGCGCACTGCATTCTTTGTATCCCACTCTGATTTTCTTGTGGCAACCTTAGGTTGCCATTTTTTTTATCTCCAATAATTTAAAACCCTAATGATTTATCTAATTGAACTTGAATAGAAGGGTGATAACCGGGACGAGCCTTAGCGTAAATTTCGGCCAACTCAACATGATATCCCGCAATTTGTAGCTCAGCATAGAGTGGCCGCACAAACTTACCTCGGCCAATATTCACCAAATATGCACTTAGTGCGGGTAAAACAGGATCATAATGATTACGAATCGCCACCCTAAACCAATCACAGGCAATTTCCGCATTCGTCGATTGGGTAAATTGGAAGGTTTCATCGAGATCCATCAGTTGCACTTGACTTAAGACTTCCGGCAATTGAGTCAGAAAATACTGCCAATGGTGAACTCGCCAATCCTTAACCGTTAATCGGCTCGCAGCTTTGCCCTGTAGGAAACATGCCAGCGCATCATCGACTTTATCTAAACTCGAGGAAGTCGGGCCACAATACCCTGCGGGTAAACCTTCACCATAAACCCACTCTAAAAACTCGGCTTCGGTGATTTTATCGGAGTGATCCTTGAGTAAGGTCTGTTTTGCATACTCGACAAAAACTTCGGTCGTGATCGCCTTAAAGGCAAAATGCGCCACATAACGGCACAAAAATTGGTCAAAATCGCGCCGCCCCAACCTATGTTCTAAATCATGCACAAACATCGATGCCTTATCATAGGTAAAACGATTAAAGGCCAGATTAGGATCCCCCTCCTGCACATTCGCAGGCAAGGTTTGTCTGTGCTTAGGTAAAGAAGTCATTTCCTCTTTTAAGCGACCAAACTCGATCACCCACTCCAATTCAGCCTGTTCCTTACCGTAAACCGCCTCCACAATTCGATTGGTAAAATAGGTTGTAAAGCCCTCGTTTAACCAAAGATCTCGCCAAGTCGCATTGCTGACTAAATTTCCCGTCCACGAATGGGCCAATTCATGGGCCACGGTTGACACTAGACTCTTATCCCCTGCGATTAGGGTCGGCGTTAAAAACGCAAGCCGCGGGTTTTCCATTCCACCGAAGGGAAAACTCGGTGGCAGGATGATCATGTCATACCGATCCCACACATAGGGCCCCAATAAAGACTCGGCGACGTCGAGCATATGCTCTGTGTCTTCAAACTCTTTTGCAGCGGCGGCAAGCATACTCGGCTCAGTATAAATGCCACTGCGAGGACCTATCGCTTGGAATGCAAGATCACCGACGGCGAGCGCCATAAGATGCGTTGGAATGAGCTTTTCCATCTGAAAACTAAACAGACCATCGGGTGGCATTTCGGGATGGTTCATCGCACTCATCACGGCACGCATTCCTCTGGGGACTTGCACCTTAGCATCGAAGGTGACCCGCACCTTAGGCGTATCCTGCAAGGGGATCCAGCTACGGGCGTTGATAGGTTGTGATTGGCTAAAAAGATAAGGTAGCTGCTTACCTGCGGTTTGCTCAGGCGTTAACCACTGTAACCCTTGCGCCTTAGGCGAGGTTTTATAGTGAATACAAATCTGATCACAGCGCACATGGGGCAAACTGACCACCAACTTTTGCCCCAGTATGGTGCTCGTTTCTGGAAGCGAAAATGCAAGGGATTCCCCCGCCAGAGTGGTCACTGATAATAGGGTTAAATCCCGAGTGTCGAGCCATAGTTCGCTGACCTGCTCCTGAAGGTAATGCAGGGAAAGTGTCGCCTTACCGACCAGAGTCTGCGCGTCAAAATCAACCGTGAGTGCCAATGACAGGTGAGTCACTTGCACCTCGTCACTGTTGGCAAAGGAATGATAATCCCGAGTTAAATCCCAAGTTGTTGGAGTTATTGCTTTTTGTAGTATTGGATCTAACGACATCGCTTCGATAACCTGTATTTGATTAAGCTTCCTAGGCCATATTATCAACTGCGAATTTACAAACAATCAAATGGAAAACGACAACTCCTACACTAAAGATGAGTAACAATGTTTTATCAAATAAAAATAAATCGTAGAAAGTAAGAATTTTTTGCACTCTTGCTGAACTAATTTAAATAGGCCGAGTCAGATATTATGAACCGAATCTTTGCAATGAGTTTCTTCGTTCATCATCATTCTCCTTTAGATGGTTTCTAGCGCGACCGTCCCAAGATTCCGAATTGGAATTTACAGCAACCTACTTAGGTTGCTTTTTTTATGCCCGTTTGCAACCACATTCCACAGACCAAATTAATACCCTCCAAAAACAAAAAAGGGCCTCCGAAGAGACCCTTAATGATTAGCGATTAAGAATTAGAGGCGGATGCCTAACTGTTCTAAATCTTTAGCAACTACGCTCTTAGGCAGAGTCACATAACCATCTTTTTCAACCACTTGCTGACCTTGCTTAGACAGCACATAACGGATAAATTCTTTTTCCATTGGTGCTAGGTCTTTGTTGGGTTGCTTGTTCACGTAAACATACAAGTAACGTGATAATGGGTAAGTACCATTAGCTGCGTTTTCAGCAGAGGCTTCGATAAACTCGTTGCCTTTTTTCGCAATCGCAACGGCTTTTACACCTGCGGTTTTATAACCGATACCTGAGTAACCCACAGCGTTCAGTGATTGAGAAACAGACTGAACCACAGAAGCAGAACCAGGTTGCTCGTTCACGTTAGCCTTAAAGTCACCTTTACACAGGGCTTTCTCTTTAAAGTAACCGTAAGTGCCAGATACTGAGTTACGGCCATATAACTGCACGTCTTTAGCTGACCAGTTACCGTCAAGACCTAAATCGCCCCAACGTTGGATATCGCCGCCACCACATTTGTGGGTAGAAGAGAAGATACCGTCAACTTGTTCAGCAGTTAAGCCTTTGATTGGGTTGTCCTTGTGTACGAAAACGGCTAAAGCATCGATCGCTACACGAATTTCTGTTGGTTTGTAACCATAATGCTTTTCAAATGCTTCAACTTCATTAGGCTTCATCTTGCGGCTCATTGGGCCGAATTGTGAAGTACCTTCAGTCAGAGCTGGTGGCGCAGTTGAAGAACCCGCCGCTTGAATTTGGATATTGACGTTAGGATACATCTGTTTAAATTCTTCTGCCCACAGTGTCATCATGTTGGCTAAAGTATCTGAACCTACAGATGATAAATTGCCAGACACGCCACTTGTTTTCTCGTAAGTTGGCAGAGATGGGTCAATAGATGCCATGGCAGTGGCAGAGAATACACCAGCGGCTGTGAGGGTCATCGCGCCGACAAGCTTTTTCAGTTTCATTATGTGCTCCAGTAGTAAGCTAACTAATTTCTAACTTAAGTTTCTTCAGACGCAGCCAGTATCAATCGCTACAGTGACAATTCTATGTCGGTGATATGACACTTAGATGACAATGCCAGATTTTTATATTTTTTAAGTTCACTGGCCTGCAAAGATGAAGATAAAAAACAAAACAGGCCATAACGGCCTGTTTTTAAAATAATATTAATGCAAACCGTAAAGGTTTATTTTTGACGTTCGATTAAATGTAGTGGGATCACAAAGCTAAAAGTACTGCCTTTACCTAACTCACTACTGATATTGAGTTCACTGTGATGGTGATTAAGTGCATGTTTCACGATCGCCAGTCCTAAACCACTCCCACCGGTTTGCCTTGAGCGGGCACTGTCGACACGGTAGAAACGCTCCGTTAAGCGGTTAATATGCTGCGGTGCAATCCCTTCGCCGGTATCTGTCACACTAAAGAGCCCACCCGTCGCCACACTACGCCACTGCACAGTGATTTTTCCACCCGGTTCTGTGTAGCGAATAGCATTAGAAATTAAATTAGAACAAGCACTTCGAAGCTGCAACTCATTACCATGGGAATTAAGCCCCGCTTCGCAATAGAAACTCAGCTCGTATCTATCCTGCGCCAACGCCTTCGCCTCTTCCTTCAGCATTTCCATTAACTGCGCCATATTAACCGTATTCTCAAGGTTAATATCCGCCGCATCCTCAATGCGCGATAACACTAATAATTGCTCAACCATAGATTGCATACGCCGGGTTTGCTGCTGCATCAATGCCAGCGGCTTAGCGTTCATCGAATCGGGCTCTGCCATACTTTGCATCATTTCCAGATACCCTTGCAGTACGGTCAGCGGGGTTTTGAGCTCGTGTGACACATTGGCGACAAATTCTTTACGCATGCCTTCGAGTTGTCTTATCCGCGTAATATCCCGCGCAATTAACAGTAGTTGCCGGTCACCATAGGCCATAATCCGAATTTCGAGCAGACGCCTCTCCGAAACCGGCGAAGGTAATTCCAACGGTTCTTTGTATTGTGCGGTTTTAATATAAGCGGAAAAATCGGGATGACGGATGAGGTTATCAATACGCTGACCATTATCCTGCGGCCAAACAAAACCTAGGATAAGTTGCGCTAACTTATTACACCATAAAATATTATGCTCTGAGTCGAGCACGACGGCGGCATCGGGCAGCGCTTCAGCACCTTGGCGGAACCGGGCCAACAACGCGGCTAATTGCCCAACACGGCGGCGATTCTTCCCTTGGAGGCGATAAATACCGTTAAATATCCCTTCCCAGCTCCCACTGCCCTGCGGCGGCGTGAGTTTTCTATCCCGCCATAACCAAAAGTTAAGCCGTGCTAATTGGCGATAATGCCACAACACTAGACCGAGCAGGCCAATAGTGAGTATCCAGAGGGGGCTCCCAACCAATAAACCCAGCAGCAAACAAAGCAGTAGAAAAACTGCCAAGCGCGTAAATAACCGATACCCTGAATAAGAGTGAGACATAGATAAACCCAGACATCAGGCTAAATAGGAGGAGCACAAGATAGCCTAAAAGCCAACTTGTGCCTATCTCTTATTCGGCACTATATGCGTGTTGAAAAACGATAACCTGCACCACGAACAGTCTGGATCAAACGATCATGTCCAGATTCTTCAACGGCTTTACGAAGACGTCTAATATGCACATCGACGGTTCTGTCTTCCACATATACATTGGTCCCCCACACGTTATCGAGCAACTGTTCGCGGCTATAGACACGTTCTGGGTGCGTCATAAAAAAGTGCAATAAGCGAAACTCAGTAGGCCCCATATCGAGTACCGTCTCACCCACACTCACCCTGTGACTGACGGGGTCGAGCAGTAAACCTTGCACATCAATGGTTTCTTCTAAACGAGTAGGAGCACTGCGGCGCAATACGGCCTTAATACGGGCGACCAACTCTTTAGGGGAAAAGGGTTTAGTGATGTAATCATCGGCGCCGACTTCGAGGCCTTTGACTTTATCTTCCTCTTCACCACGGGCGGTTAACATTATGATCGGAATTTGGCGGGTAAACTCATCTTGTTTCAAGCGTTTCGCCAGTTGAATACCACTTCCGCCAGGAAACATCCAATCCAATAAAATCAGATCGGGGTAAGGCTCCTTTAGCAGCGCAATGGCCGAATCAAAATCTTCCGCCGCAGAGGTCGTAAACCCATGCTGTTCCATTACAAAAGTCAGCATCTCGCGGATGGCTAACTCGTCTTCTACTATCAATATCCTTGCAGTCATATGTGATTTTCTGTCAGTGAATGTCAACACGGCTATTATTAGTCATTTTTATTACAGATTTATGAATAAGTGCGCCGCACAAGCCATATAGTAGCGATAATTGTCATATTAAGTTTATATAACTGTTTGTTTATCGCAATAAAAAAGGAGGCAATCTGCCTCCTTAATTCAATCTTAATACTGAGATTAGAACTTGTGTTCTAAACCAATACCTATGTATTTGTCATCATCGGTATTCGCTTCTAACGAACGGTTAGTGTAGAAGGCGAATAATTTTGTTGGCTTACCTAAGCTGTAATCCGCACCGACTGACCATGAATCACCTAAGTCTTCCATGTCTTGGAATTGTGCTTTTAATGTCACAGCATTGATATCGTAAGCGGCGCTTAACAGGTAACCCGTTGCACTTTCTGCTGATACTTCAACTGGTAAAGAGGTTGTTTTATCAAGCTTGTAAGTCTGTTCCTGTTGCTGGTACATACCACCCAGTTTAATTCCGGCTAACTTAGCTTGTAAGCTGGCACGGACAATCTCATATCCAGACACATCTGAATCATAGGCAAGAGAGGCATAAACCGCGGTTTTCTTTAACTTAGCGTCACCATACATGGCCGCAGCACTAAAACCGTCTTGGGCAAATTGACTTTTTACATCGTTACCTTCGGCAACATAAGTAACACCGAATACAAAATCACCGAAGGAAGGTGTTAGGTAAGTCGCCGTTTGAGCAGCACGAACTTCACCCTTGAACAGCTTACCTAAGTCACCTGAAAGGTCGTTGAATTGATCAACATCACCTTGAGAAATTTTTAGCAGTGTATCGTTACGACCCACAGAGAACGAACCAAAGGAGCCTTTCAAACCCACAAATTGGTTACGTGCAGTAAAGTTATCGCTTGATGCGGCACCCGTATCAACTTGGTATTCCACTGTGTAGAAAGCGGTAAGTGAGCTTGATAACTCGAAATCACCCTTCACACCAAAACGAGAGGCATTACTTTGAATAGTTGTTGTAGCATCACCTTTCTCATCATTTGATTGAGCGGTGACATTCAACTTACCATAAACAGTCAGTGGCTCAGCGGCATAAGCTGAAGCCAGAGTTGCAGAAGCTAGCGCAGAAGCAAGTAGAGTTTTACAAAAAACGTTCATCATTTAATCCTTTCGACGTTATGTTCGTCTTGGTTATTGGTTTGGAACGACCGAAAGTGTGCAATGAATGTGTTTCAGTTTTATTTCAAATGTGACAACTTAGTTTTTGCCATTGGGACTCGCCTGACATTTCGAAATAAAAAGCCAATAACCACAAGGGTTACAGCGGGATTTTTTTCAATGTTACAATTTGATGAATTCTGTATCTGGGTAAAGATTTGACTGTTTAGCACAGGTTTACCCAGCCCCAACTATGCCGTAAACTGCCACTTTATTTTCCAATGAGCGCCTCTTATGTGGTTTAAAAATCTTACTCTTTATCGTTTCAATAAACCTTTTGCCGTCGAAACTGAAGCGCTTGAAACTGCGCTGGCCGATTTCACTTTCTCTCCGTGCTCAAGCCAAGATGTCAGTAAATTTGGCTTTTCCAACTCACTGGGCAAACAGGGCAGTTCACTGGTACACAGCGCCAATAATCGCCATCTGATCTGTGTGACCAAAGAAGAAAAAATTCTCCCCGGCCAAGTCATTAAAGAAACCTTGGAAGAAAAAGTCGCCCTCATCGAAGATGAAGAAAATCGAAAACTCGCGAAAAAAGAAAAAGATGCACTGAAAGATGAAATCATCACTAGCTTACTGCCACGGGCTTTTTCACGCCGCAGCCAGACTCGCGCACTGATTTTACCTGAGCTGGAAATGATCCTCGTCGATAGCTCAAGCGCCACTAAGGCCGAAGAACTATTAGCGTTATTACGTAAAGCGTTAGGCAGTTTACCTGTGATCCCACTGAGCTTTAAAGCGCCTGTTGAATCCCATTTAACCGAATGGTTAAAGAATGGCAGCGCACCATTACCCTTTGAAATGCAAGATGAGGCTGAACTTAAATCCGCCGCCGACGAAGGCGGAATCGTACGCTTTAAGCAGCAGGATCTAAAGGAAGATGAAGTATTAGCCCACCTCGCCACAGGCAAAGAGGTCCATAAGCTAGCCCTACACTTTGGACAATCTATTGCCCTGCTGTTGCAATCGGACGCCAGTGTTAAGCGCCTTAAGTTCTCTGAAGAATTTAGAGCGGGTAACGATGAAGTTGGCACCGATGACCCAATGGCCCGTTTAGATGCCGATTTTGCCTTGATGGGCAGTGAGTTAGTCGCCTTAATGCATGCAATTGTCTCTGCTTTAGGTGGCCTTGAAGAAACTCAAGCTTAATACCCAAATTAAGCCCCTAAGCGCACCTAGAAAGTAAAAAGGCGCAGCGGTTAACCGCTGCGCCTTTTTAATGATTAACAATTGCTTTAAAACACCGGCATTTATGCGAGTGAGCCGTTTCATTATCGAATACAGTCTCACTCGAGCACAGGTGCGAATTAGCTTTTAGTCACTAACTCACCTTTATTGTCGAACGGCCAATCAATACCTAACCAAGCCTTAAAGAAAGCTTTTTGCTGCTTAGTCGCTTTAGCATCACCCTTGAGCACTAGCTTACCGCTTTGCTGCTCGCTGAGCGTCATCTTCACTTGCTTGATTTTATCGTTGCTAAATAATGTCACGTCTATGCTATCGCCCGCCTTAAAGTCTTTGATGCGCTTATCAAAACCCGCAGCCGTCACCTTGAGACCATTAATAGCTAACATTTCATCCCCAGCAACAATCCCCGCCTGCCACGCGGGACCATTACGCAGCACTTGGTCTAACACTAAAGATCCGTGGGTGCTGCTTAACTTCATGCCCGCAAATGCCTCGGCTTTTGAATCTTTGCCATAGGAGATCACTAACCCAGCCTGTGACAACAACGCAGGGAAATCTAAGCTCATGGGGCTATTCACATTCGCCTGCCACCAATGCGCATAATCTTTGCCGGATAAATCCTTCAGTATGTGCTGCACATCATCGACACTATAACCCTTAGGCACTCGGTGGTCTTGATATAAACGGCGGTGCACGTCGCGGTATGAATGCTTAAGCTCAGAGTCTTGTAACAGTGAAAAATCCAGTGCCAGTGAGGTTAAAAAACCCTCTGAATAAATGTTTACACTGTGATTAATGGCATAATCGCCCCCTGTGCTGCTCCACTCACCTAAACTCGCCTCTGCAACAGACTGGATCTCACGCCCAGGATTAAGCTGGCTTTTCTCAACACGTTTAGCTAAATCTTCGAGGAACTCTTTAGGTGTTATCACCCCTGCACGTAGCAACAACTGATCTTCAAAATAGCTGGTAGATCCTTCGGCTATCCACAATAATTCCGTCATGTTTTCATGCTGATAATCGTAGGGAACCAGCCCAGCGGGACGGTAGGCTTTCACGTTCCAAGTATGGATAAACTCATGGGAAGCCGTGCTAATAAAACGCAGGTAATCCTTGCGTTCACGGAAACTAAAGCGCGGTAATTGGATCACTGTGGAGTTTAAGTGCTCAGTCGCACCACTGGCGCCGCTGGTGGCATGCACCATATAAACGTATCTATCAAAGGGATAATCATCCCAAATCGCCTTCGCCTGACCACTTAATGCGGTTAAATCCTTAACCACTTTCTCTGTGTCATAGTTACCCTCACCCCAAAAGATTAACTCATACTCTTTGCCGTTAGCACTGAATGATTTGTGGGTGCTGATGCCCGTTTCTATGGGGGAGTCGATGAGCACATCATAGTTGGGGGCCACGAAAGAATGTGCGGCATTGCCCGAGGACATACCAGAGTAACTTTGCCAGTTTTCGGGCACCTTTAATTGGACGGATACGGGTTCAGTACGAAATTGAGGGCTGTACATAAACACGCCGCTCGCATCTAAATAGGCATGACTCGCATCGATATGCCGCACCCTTTGGCCGAGTTCATTAGCATACAACTGATAACTAACGGTGACACTCGTTGGCTTACTGAGTAAAACTTGCCATTCGCCACTGGCGCTGCGCTTCCATGGGAGAACTTGACCTTGGCTATCTTTAGCACTGAATAAACGCACGCCGTCGGATAGGGGCAAGACTTGGTATTTACCCGTCCGCCACACGGGCAGATTAACGGTTAAATCACTCGCGTTCACATGGGGGAAAGTCACACTCACCTGGGCCAAATGCTGCTCTGGCTGACTCAACTCAATTTGATAATTTACATCGGCAAACACATTGCCCGAAAATAATGCACTTAATACCAAGATTGATAATCTGTTGGGTTTCACTCTTGCTTCCTTCTGTTATTATGCTTCTTATGATTTTCCCAAGTATAACAAGTCGATGTAGCATCCTCATTAGGCGCTAACAAAAGCTAACAAAATAAATTCCTTGATTTAGGAAATATGGGATCCCCTTTCAAATGCATAAACTCATCGTTATTCTCGTGACCTTGTTGCTGTCAGTCTCCTTTAGCACCCTAGGGCGCGATCTCGAATCGGAAGAGATTGAACTGCGTGAAACTCCGCAGAAAATGTACGACAGCTTAAATAAATCGATTTCTTTTCCTATCGCCTTTAAAAATCGGGAGCAGTTCGAACGCGCCGCTAAGGAACAAGGCTATAAACCCGATGAGTTCGAACATATTTTGCAACTGCTCGCAAGGCTCAATATGGAGCCAAATGTTAAATCTAAGGTTGGATTCCAAGATGCTAAGACGCTAATCGAACTCCTCACTAGCATTGCCCAATCTCCCTATGAACAAGCTATGGTATCTATGCTGCAAGGCCGCTACCTTGGGCGAACAGAGCAAAAATATCAAGAAGCGATAACCTTCTATAATGAGGCGTTAACTCGCATTAACGACAGCTTCGATATCGAAGCCATGCTGCTCAAACATACGATTCACGAACATTTAGGTGGCTTGCATTTAGTGATCCGCCAGGACGTGCCAGCATTAATGCACTTTCATACCTACAGGGATATTGCCTACAAGCTCAGAAATGATTATTTAATTGCGGCAGCTGAATCAAAACTTGGCCACTATTACAATAAAAATCAACAACTCACTAAGTCGCTACAACATTACAGCGAAGCTGTTCGACTTTCTAATCGCTCTAACTATCCCTCAATGAAAACCCATCTTCAGCTACAACTGGCTAAGGTGTATCGAGATTTAAAACAATGGGATGAAGCACTAAAGAATGCCCATGAGGCTGCGGCTGGCTTTAAAAAACTCGGCAATGACACTTATCTATCCAGCTGTATGACAGTGATCGCTATGGTATACGGCGAGCAAGGGGACTGGAATAAAGCGATAGATTACTACCTTAACGCCCAGCAATTAGATGTTAAGCGTGGCAACTATATTGCCCAAGGCCTCAACTTTCATAACCTTGGCCAAGCCTATTCAAACATCAATGACAATGTTAGTGCCCTAAAATATTTATTGATGGCAAACCAAATATTTAAAGAAAAACAAAGCCATCACTACCTTGTTTACAATGAACTCTTAATTGGGGAGATAGCCCAAGCCAAGGAAGACTGGCCGCTGATGATGGCCCATGCCGACAACGCCCTAGCACTCGCTAGCGAGTTAGAACTTGCGGATGAGCAAAAATCCGCGTTGACACAAATTGCCCTCGCCGCCGAAAAATTAGGGGACCTGAGTAAAACGATTGCGACCCAAAAACGCATTATCGAACTGACTCAACAGACACAAACACCCGAAAAAGACGCTGCAGTATCGGCCTCAGCCCTCGCGGAGCAGCAACTCAAGCTCGAACTCAGCATGCTGCAGGGTAAGCTTGATGATAAGATTCTAGCCTCAAAAACCACCAATAAACTCTTAGCCCTCGGTGGATTCATTGCCGCTATCTTGATGATAGTCATCATTATACTCTTCAATCATCGCCGAAAAATGCACGCCCAAAACGCGGCGCTACTGCAACTGAGTCAAGAGGAGCCGTTTACCCATCATTTAGGCTATGCCGCACTACTCGCTCACTTAGGCGAAGGACGTGCAAACCCGCTTCCCACCATGGCCCTTGGCTTAATTGAATTCCAAGGCTATCTAAATTCAGATATCAAGCATGGCCAATACTTTGCGAATGCGGTAATGACGCAGCTCGCTGACCTTATCTCAGCAACCTTCGTCATGCCCGTTTATGTGATTAGGCAAGGCGTGTTGGCGGTACGATTTACCGAGAATATCGAGCCGCAGCAGGTTATCACACGTATGCGGCAACAATTAGATGAGCGGCAACTCACGCAAACCTTTAATCTGGGATTTATCCACTTGCCCCTGCTCGCCAAATCAGAAATGAAAATGGACCCCAAATTGCAATTTGAAACCGTGCAAATGGCACTCGCCTGCGCCCGCAGTTTACCTATAACTAGGGATCATTTTGTCACCCTTAGAGCATTGGATTTTGTGCCCTCTAGCCTCTTCGCTAACCCACTATTCCTACACCTTGAAAAGGGTATAGAACGCGGGCTAATCCGAGTCGAGACCAACGCCAACAAAGAAGAAATCCACTGGCCTTGCTGGGAAAATAATCAAGATAGGCATTTATTGGAAAATATTTGATCAATATCAGCAATTAATCACAGACACACGGGCAAACAGATTTGCACTCTACCGCCGTTGTTATAACATTAGTTACATGAGAGTTAAGAGCTAACTTGGACAGAGGATCATCATGCTTTTTAGCCTTGCAGAGCTAGGAAAATACTCCGGATGAAGGATTCCAACGCGACAGTTTCACAACTTGCCTTGCTTCAACAAAAACTTCACTCGGCTAAACTTGCCCTAGATGAAGTCAATGAAGATAGAAATGCCAAGTTACAAACCTTACTCCAATTTATTGGCCATTTAAGCCTTGCCTGCAAAGGGCAAAATCTTGAGCTGGATAATAAACTCGCCAAACTCCGCCATAACTTAAATACCTTTGAGCGGGTCGATGAAGCGTTGCCAGAATTAGTCGATGTAGAACGCTTACTAAAGGGTCAGTATCACCATGTGATGGTTCAGCTCGAAGAAAGCCGAGCGGGCCTTGCGCAGGTGGTTCGTCAAATCCAAAGGGTAAACTCTGCCCCTGAAAGGCTCAAAAAAGAAGTTAACTATTTCAAACAGGACCTCTCCAAACCATTTCACACGGTTTGGGAATATATTCCTAAAGTAAAACAAATCATTGGCTTCTACGAAACCATCTTACAGCAGCAGTTTAACGAATCTGAAAAGCTCGATGTTCTCCCCAAACATAGGCAGCTAGCCCATGAGTTGGCGCAGATGATTTCGGAAATCGAATTTCGTAAAGATCAGCGTGATCAAGTCTTAGTCATTAAAGAAGTGCTGGCGTCGGACATCGAAATCGACAGTTTACTCGAAGCCTACCAAACGATTTTATCCTTACTGCTCGACAATATCGCCCGTGAAAAATCGGCATCACAGGAATTTTTATACGCCTTAAACGATGCCTTAGCCGCGGTGCGAGAAGTCGTCACTGAGTCCTATAACCACAATCAGCGGAGTTTCCAACTTAAGACCCAGCTTAATCGGGAAATCAACACCCGCGTCGATAACGCCGGTGAGATCATCATAGATGTGGAAGATGTCGTCGATCTCAAGGCGCAACTTACTGAGCAGCTTAATTCGATTCGTTCAGCTCTGGCCCGCAAAGAAGCCTTAGAGCAGAGAGAGCAAGCCTTACTGCGTAAGTCGATGGAAACTATGCGTAAAGAGCTCAATGAGCTGAGCACTGAGGCCAACACCTACAAAGAGCGTTTGTTCGAGCAGCAAAAACTCAATTTACTCGATAGCCTGACGCAGTTGCCTAACCGCGCCGCCTTAGAAGAACGCATGGAGCTCGAATATCGCAACTATCAACGCCATAAATCACCCCTGTGGGTGGCGGTAGCCGATATTGATCACTTTAAAACCATCAATGACAGTTTTGGCCACAGCACTGGCGATAAAACGCTGCAGGTTATCGCCATGGCACTCAAAAACTCACTCCGAGATACTGAGTTTGTTGCCCGTTATGGTGGTGAAGAATTTGTGCTGCTCCTACCCGATGTTGGCAATGGCGACATTGTTCAACTTTTAAACAGAGTGCGCGAGAAAGTAAAAAATATTCCATTTAAATTTAAAAATCAGAGAATTACAGTTACAGTATCTATAGGGGCTGCGCAAGTTATGGGGAATGAACTCATACATGAAACCTTCGAGCGCGCCGACGCAGCACTCTACAAAGCAAAACATGAAAGCAGAGACAGGGTTGTGATAGACGTATAATTAGACTCAACTATACGTCTCCTCTTATCACTCCTGTCGACATGAAGGAGTGGTAAATGATAGTCAAAATCAGCCCAAAAGGTAGCATGGATCAGCTTTCACAACTCGAAGTTGATCGCCTCAAAAAAAGCGCTAAAAGCACCCTCTATCAACTATATCGTAACTGTTCATTAGCAGTGCTTGCTGCGGGTTTAAAAACCGATAACTCGAAAGCCCTATTCGAGCAATATCATAATTTCGATATCAACGTCCTACAGCGGGAACGCGGCGTAAAGCTAGAACTCATCAATCCTCCAGAACAAGCCTTCGTCGATGGCCAAATTATCATAGGTATTCAAGAACATCTGTTCGCTGTGCTCAGGGACATTCTCTATATCAGCGATAAATACGACACCCTAAAACATATCAATCTCACCAATGCGAGCCATATTACCAACGTAGTGTTTGATATTCTGCGTAATGCCAGGGCAATCGCGCCGATGAAGGAGCCTAACGTGGTTGTGTGCTGGGGCGGCCACAGTATCAACGCCGTCGAATATCAATACACCCGCGAGGTAGGTTACCAACTCGGACTGAGGGAACTGGATATCTGTACGGGTTGCGGCCCCGGCGCGATGGAAGGGCCGATGAAAGGTGCCGCCATCGGCCATGCGAAACAAAGAGTTAAAAACGCGCGTTATATAGGTTTGACTGAACCCAGCATTATCGCCGCCGAGCCGCCCAACCAAATCGTCAATGAGCTTGTTATCCTCCCCGATATCGAAAAACGTCTGGAAGCCTTCGTACGTCTAGGCCACGGCATTATTATTTTCCCCGGCGGCGCTGGCACGACTGAGGAATTACTCTATATCCTAGGGATTTTGCTTAATAAAGAAAATCAAGAAACCCCCTTCCCGCTCGTGCTTACAGGCCCCACGGAAAGTGCAGATTATTTTAGTAAAATAGATGAGTTTATTGGGGCAACTTTAGGGCCAGATGCCCAGAAAAAATACCAAATCATCATAGACAACCCCGCAGAAGTGGCAAGGGTGATGAAGCAAGGCATGGAGCAAGTCAAAACCTACCGCCGCGCCACGGGTGATGCCTATCAATACCAGTGGGCCCTGAAAATTGAGCCCGAATTCCAACTGCCTTTTATTCCAACCCACGAAGTCATGGCAAATTTGGATTTGCACTTCCAAACCAATAAAGCCGACCTCGCCGCCAACCTTCGTAAGGCATTTTCGGGTATAGTAGCGGGTAATGTAAAATCGGATACGATCAAACACATAGAGCGTTTTGGCCCCTTCCTATTAAAGGGTGATCCCCGTTTAATGGAGTTGATGGACAATTTACTGAGCGCATTTGTCAGCCAACACAGGATGAAACTGCCTGGAAGCACATATGTTCCCTGCTATAAGATAGTCAAATAGCGTCAGTTAATTTATGCAAATTTGCCAATGAATAAGTTCTTAATCATCGATGGTCTCAATTTGGTTCGCCGTATTTATGCGGCGATCCCCGATGAGAACGATATGGATAGCCTTAAGGAGCGTGTCAGTTCGGCATGTTCGAAACTGCTGCGCGTGCACCAACCAACCCATGTCGCCATTGTTTGGGATGGCGATGAGATTTCCTGGCGAAAACAGCTTTACCCCGATTACAAAAAAGGCCGAAAACCTATGCCAGAACCACTGGCAGAGGGCCTAAATGCGCTGCAAAACCATTTAACATCAATGGGCATAGGCTCCATTTATGCCGCCGCCGAGGCCGATGATGTTATCGCCACCCTCGCGATGAAAACCGCCAAGGCGCAGGGAGAAGCGATTATCGTTTCAACCGATAAGGGTTTTAGTCAGCTAAATCATGTCCGCATAAGCCAGTGGGACCATTTTAACCAGCAATACCTCGATATCGCCGCACTAGAGCAAAAGCTTGGGGTCGAACGGAGCCAGTTTCTCGATTTAATGGCGCTCGCCGGTGATAGCGGCAATAAAATTCCCGGCATACCAGGAATTGGCCCAAAATCGGCGGCAGAGCTATTAAAAACCTTTAGAACCCTAAGCACACTCTTTTCATCTTTGCCTAACTTGGGCGCTAAACAGGCGAAGAAACTGGCTGAAGGCAAAGAAATGGCACGCCTCAGTTACAAACTGGCGCAATTGCAAACGGACTTACCCCTCAATATCAATTTAAAAGACTTCCGAGTAAGCGGCGCACATCCTGCCTCCGACAGAGAACAATAAGACATTTGTTAACATCAAGTTGCAATAAACGCATTTACCTTAAGGCAACAAAAGCGTATTTTATTGGCGAGCTAGGAAGACTCACTTGATGAGCAAAGGATAAGGTTAAATGAAATCAAAAACTTCGGTAATTATTGGCAGTATATTCGCCGCCTATGTGGCCTTTGTCGCTGTGGTTGTACTCGTCTATGAACCCACCCCAGATGAAATGGATTGGGAAGATAGGCAAGTCTATAACAGCCAAAAAATGACTGATTTAAGCCTAGGGCAGGACATTACTGAGGTGAAGTCGCTATTGGGGAAAGCGGATTTTTCAGAGGCAAAAGAGGTACAAGGTGCACAATTACAAGTGCTCTTTTATCGCACTCACCACCAAAAATCCGATGGCATCACCACTAAAGAAGAATGTACTCCTCTCATTTTTAAGAATAATAAGCTCATGGCCTGGGGTGGAGATACCTATAAACAGTATCTCGATGCCGGAACGGATGTTGCTAGTTCCACAGCCACAGAAACTGAGACTAGCAGCAAAAACTAACTTTGGCTCAATACGATTTGCCGCCCACTTTGATCAAGTTACTTAACTTGTACATGTTGTACCAAATTTTAGTAATGCTACAAAGCAACAACTAAAACAATGGCGATTCAATCAGCATCTTTGTGGGGAGTCATTATGTCTAGCTTGCACATCAAACCGTCAGAGTAGTTAAACATGGATATGACAATTACATTAAGCCTTGTTGTTTCATCATTAATCATAATTGGGGGTTGGTATGTTGCGCACTGGTTTACATCACGAAGGGATTATCAAAACAAGAAACGAGAAAAAAGGCTTGATTACCTAATTAATGCGTATCGAATTATTGGGTCTGCCGCTGCAAGAAAACCAAATTCGGAAGAATTTAAAAAGCTTGAAGAAGGTTTTCATGATGTGCAGCTTTTTGGTAGTAGTGAGCAATTACAACTTTTAAATGAAATTTTTATTTCACATTCAAAAACTGGTGGTGCAGATTTGGATCCTTTGCTGAACAGCCTTCGCACTGAGCTAAGAAACATATTAGGTCTAGAAAAGGCAAATGCTGCACTTAAATTTTTTCGCACACAACGCTAACAATACTCAGCAGTTGCGGTCTGTGGCCGGGGGACGCTCACGAGTTCGCGCCCCTGTGCTTTGCGTTAATCCATAGAAATTTTAATTCGAAATTCACTAATTAGGGCTAAAAGTCTAACTTGGAAATGTCCAAAAACGTGCTGGGTATCTCCTTCAAACCTACAGGTTACGCTAATGCCCAAAAGGTGAGCCATGGTGATTAGCGAGACGACCGTCCGCCCCATGGACGGGGTGGTCGAGCATCCAAGGATGGACTGGCTGCGTGTCGGTGAGCGAACACCATGGTAAGCCTGCGTTAATGGATATCAGCCAACGAATATGCGGGGGCAGTATAAACTAATCTGGTTGCCATAACTTTGCTAATGCGATTACTTATCTTTAGCGCATTAAATATAAATCATTGTTTTAATAGACAAAGCTATCCAAACAAGATATCAATGATTTCCCCCTAGCGCCCTTTCAGCATAAAAACGCCACCTTCTGGTGGCGTTTTACTTATTGTTAAAGCTAAGACTGAGAGTTACTCATCATCGGTTTTATATTCGACATAGGCTTCGCCTTGGCTTAACCAAGCGGGCGCGGGTTTGCCCTTTAGATAATGGTCAAAATATTCCATCATGCGAATGCTGTAATCGAGTTTGTTGGGGTACTTTTTCAAGTGATGTGGTTCATCTTCATATTGCAAAAACACCACCTCTTTACCCGCACGGCGCATGGCCAAATACATTTCGACGCCCTGCTCCCAAGGCACGGCATCGTCCTTATCACCAAACATGATCATCAACGGCGTTTGAATGCGATCGGCATAAAATACCGGTGAGTTTTCAATGTATTTTTGTGGTGCGGCAAACAAACTTGCACCAATGCGACTCTGCCCAGTCTCATACTGGAACTGACGCGCAATCCCGGTGCCATGGCGAATACCACTGTAGGCGCTGGTCATATTCGATACAGGAGCACCTGCTACCGCCGCCTTAAAAATTTTAGTTTGAGTGATGGCAAACGCCGTTTGATAGCCACTCCAAGAGTGCCCTTGCAGACCAATGGCAGCGGGATCGGCAATGCCCATCTCAATCAGCTTTTGTACGCCAGATGTGAGCGCTTGAACTGAGCTCGCCCCCGGATAGCCAATATCGAACCGAATATCCGGTAAGAACACCGCGTAACCGTTATTCACATACCAGGCAAAATTAGGTCTGTGGTTAATGTTCATCTGCGGGAAAGCATGCAGTCTATCCGTCATAAAGCGATAGTAGTAAACCAGCACAGGATAACGCTTACCCGCTTGATAATTGACAGGTTTAATCAGCATGCCATCTAACGGCTTACCATCGCCATTCGTCCAGTGAACTAATTCGGATTTGCTCCAGTTAAAGGCTTGGCGCTGTTTATCTAAGTCGGTTTGTTTAACCGCATTCTGCGGTGCGTTATAGCTGGCCGTATATAAATCGGGGAATAGATCGAACCGCTCCTTAGAAAACACGATAGCGTCGGCGTCTTTACTGCGCCCAAGCACGGTCAGCTTATACTCGCCTTGCATCAGCGTCTTCACGCCCGCTTCACCTAAGGTCGATTGGTAAAAACCATCGGCCTTGGTTTTATCACTATAACCGTGGAGTAATACAGTGGCGTTATAGGCAAGTTCGGTCGGTACATCGGGATTATCCACTAAACCTTCGAGGCGATATTGGATTTTTTGCGCGCGCCCTTGACCCGCGGTTAGCGCAAATCCGTCCTTAGACTCAGTATTAAACTGCCAGACATCATATTTATCGTAAACTAAGAAACCCGCATCATCCTTCAGCCAAGGGCCAAAACCATAGCCAGGCGCATTAGAGGGATAATCATGATCTTCATCGGCAAAACTGACACTTAAGGATTGAGTCAGATTAGTACGCCGCCCCAGTGCGACATCATAAAGATAGACGTTACCTTGTTGATAATAAGCCACATATTTACCATTTCCCGACAGACTCGGCAGCTCATCACTGGGCTGTTGTGTCAAAAATGGCACCTTACGACCGGTATTCAGATCGACAAGGTAATAGTCTTGGAAAAAACCCGCCCAGGTTGCCATTTTACGATAGGGCAAATCGGAACTTGCCAGCATAAAACGCCTATGCTGCGACATCACCACATCGGGTACAGTTTTATCCCCGAGTTGCACCACATTATTTGAGCCTAAATGCAATACTGCAAGGTACGTGCGTTTTTGCTCATCCTCGTATTGTTTGATTTCATTGGGTTTAATCCGCGGATCATCACCATGCCACACCTTAAGCCTGCGCTGACCAGTGACGATATTGGCATCGAACAGATCTTTTTCTTCGGTAATTTTCGCCAAACTCAGCTGTTGACTCACCTGCGGCACGCGGCCGAAGAACAGCCGTTCACTGTCCAAGGAAAAGTTTAAACTCGTGTAACGATTGAGTTTCCACTCCGGCGACTCAGGGATTTTACGGATTTTGCCCGATGGCAAATCGACCAGCGATAACTGATAACTGCGGCCATAGGGCAACTCACTTGCCTGACCTTGAGTAAACACCAACCAACGGCCATTTTTTGCCAGCGCTAAGGCGCCAATTTGTTGGGTCGTCGATTCAAAGGCCGTGGATTGCTCAAAGGTCTTTAAGTCAACTAGCTGCAATTGGTGTTGTTGCTCAGCACTATTATTGACGGCGAGCGCGAGTCTACGGCTATCTTTATCGAAAACATAAGCCGTGACATGCTCAACATCGATGCGCTTGGTTTGATCTTCTAAACTAAGCAAGGTAAAGCGGCGGCCTTGGTCAAACTTATCCACCTTTGGCTTTTCGGCTTTAGCTGGATTTTCGGTGCTAACATCGACCGCTTTAGCCCCATCGACATCTTTTTTGGGCTCCTCATCGGCCTCAAACCCAATCGCTAGCTGTTTGCCATCGTCACTGAATACAAATTCTTTTACCCGTTCGAAACGGGTTTGTGAACCCGTTTGGGTGTCGAGTAACACCATGTCAGACTTGAGTTTTTTCTTCGCTTTAGCATCGCTGATTTCAAGCGTTAATAAGCTAGGCTTAACCACCATAGCCACAAAACGCCCTGAATGGCTAATAAGCGGTTCTGAACCACCTGCAAGCGTAAAATGTTGTCCAGTGAGCAGATTTTTCACTATGCCATGGCTATCACCACGGTCGGGGGCAGCCTCGACCGCAATCACCTGACCATTGTCAGCGATAACCGGCTTTTCGAGGGATTCAAAATGCATAATGTCTGTTAAGGTAAGCGGCTTAGTGCTGGTTTCTGCCTGCACGACTGGCAATATACCGAGGGATAACAGTACCAAAGATGTGATAGGTAATAACTTCAATGTCTTCCTCTTTTATATATTTGTTAGACTAAAGTAGACTTTTTTAACCATTAGCTCTCCATCATCGTTATAACCCAGTATTTTTACAAGTTATACCACACAAAAAATCGTGATATCGCTCACTATTCCCTGTGAAGTTTGACCAAAGATGGTTAAAATAATAGCCAGAAAAAATACCAAATTCATAGTCATGTTACCCGGCTATCGCTGGGGCAGACAATTGCAGTAACGACGAACCGTGGAAGGACTTCTCCATGTCAAAAAGAACGATAACCGTAATTCCAGGTGATGGAATTGGCCCAAGTATTATTGATTCTGCCTTAAAAATTCTTGATAAAGCAGGTTGTGATTTTGAATATGAATTTGCCGATGCTGGCCTCACCGCGCTCGAGAAGCAGGGCGAGCTACTTCCACAACGCACTTTAGAGCTTATCGAAAAAAACCGTATCACCCTTAAAGGTCCACTGACTACACCGGTTGGTGAAGGTTTTACTTCTATCAACGTGACCTTACGTAAGAAATTCGGTCTGTATGCTAACGTGCGTCCAGTGCTGTCTTTTAAAGGCACTCAAGCCCGCTACGAAAATATCGATATCATCACAGTCCGCGAAAACACCGAAGGCATGTACTCTGGTCACGGTCAAAAAGTGTCTGACGATGGGTTAACGGCAGAAGCGACCAGTATCGTCACTCGCCAAGGTGCAGAGCAAATCGCCACCTTCGCCTACGAACTGGCCCGCAAAGAAAACCGTAAAAAAGTCACTATCGTGCACAAAGCTAACATCATGAAGTCAACTTCAGGGCTGTTCCTGAAAGTGGCCCGTGAAGTGAGCCTACGTTACCCAGACATCAAGACCGAAGAAATGATCGTCGATGCAACCTGCATGAAGTTAGTGATGAACCCCGAAAACTTCGATGTGATCGTAACGACCAACCTGTTCGGTGACATTTTATCGGATCTGTGCGCCGGTTTAGTGGGTGGTTTAGGCATGGCACCAGGCGCCAACATCGGCCGTGATGCAGCGATTTTCGAAGCGGTTCACGGCAGTGCGCCTGATATCGCTGGCAAAAACCTCGCCAACCCAACCTCAGTGATTTTAGCGTCTATCCAGATGCTGGAATACCTAGGTATGGCTGACAAAGCGGAGCAGATCCGTAAAGCGGTATCTGCCGTGATCGAAGAAGGCGACCGTACCACCCGCGATTTAGGCGGCACCCACGGCACGACCGACTTTACCCAAGCGGTACTCGATCGCCTGTGACCTTAGCGTGCTTAAGCTAACCGCTTTACATTAAGGTAGCCAAGTAAAAAAGCCCCGAAGAATATTCGGGGCTTTTCGTTAAGTAATCATCGCTTCATACCACAAGCAGCATCACCATTTACTGCAATCAGGATCAGTTCCAAGCCGTATTAGGGCGCAGCCATAAATGCACTGTGACCTCATCTCTGTCATGGTAGAGGTGTTTACACTGCACCTTAAACTCAGTGATGCCGTTTTCCTTTAAAATGGTCTGCATGGTTTCAAGGATCGCCGTGACTTCTTTATAGCGGCTCTTCATCGGTAATTTAAGGTTAAAAATCGCCTCCTTAAACCAACCATTAATCGCCCAAGCTTCGATAAGCTCGGCCACACGCGCAGGCTTTTCAACCATGTCGCACACTAACCAATAGATATTTTTGCGCTGGGGCTCGAAACGAAAACCGTCTTCGCGGTAATGTTTTACTTGGCCCGTCTCCATCAGTTTTTCATCCATGGGGCCATTATCGACCGCCGAGACAAACATACCGCGGCGCACCAGTTGATAGGTCCAGCCACCTGGACAAGCGCCTAAGTCGACGGCATTCATACCACTGCGAATACGTTCTTCTTGCTCTTCCTTAGGCACAAACTGTCCGAAGGCTTCATCGAGTTTCAAACTAGAACGGCTCGGTGCATCCGCCGCCATTTTAAGGCGTGGGATCCCCATAAAATGGGGTGAACTGTTATTACTGTAGGAATAACCCACATAGGCACGGCCTGGCCCGACAAAACACACATGGATAATCGGACGCTTGGGATTTTCCTGGGCGAGCAAACTACCAGACTTTTTCAAATGCTGACGTAAGGGCACAGTAAACTTACGACAAAAAGCCGAGAGCTCTTTCGCTTCATTGGTGTCAGGCGTTTCAACCCGCACTTCACCCGCCTTACTGACCTCACTGAGCGCCGCAACAATTGGGCTGACTCTGTCGCTTTCAGGCAAATCGGCGAGCAACTCACTCGCTGCAAACATTTGACGGGCGAAAATCAATGAATCCAATGGAAGCTGTTTGGCTAAAATATCCGCCGCGCCTTCTTCAAAACACTGGAACACCACATAGGCGTCGTTATTATTGGCCTTAACGAAGCCACCGACATTGAGCTCACCGGCTCGCTGTTGAATTTCTGCTGCGCATTCTTTTTCAAAGCCGGCGCGGCAAAATAAAAATAGGTTTTTCATGGAGATCCTTAAGAAATCCAAGCCAAAGCTCTGGCTGACTATCGATTTGGGCGCCAGTATACCAATTTCAATCCACAAATGCCCTATTTGCTGCACCGCAAACACTAAGTGCGATTTGAGCAATAAAAAAGGCTTAGGAGCATCCTAAGCCTAGTAACTCACATTCTGGCTTGAACTTAAGACTCGTTACCGTCTACCACTTTGTGGCGCCATACGGCGGCGGCAAATAATAACCACCCCAGTAAGAAACAGCCGCCACCCATAGGGGTGATAGGGCCAAGCCACTTAGTCCCAAACAATGCCAGTCCATATAACGAGCCAGAAAACAGCACTATCCCAGCAATAAACAAATAGGCCGACCAATCCAATAAACGTGAGGTTAACCATTGGCCCGAGAAAGCAACCATGATTAAGGCGAAGGTATGGTAGAAATGGTATTGCACCCCAAGATTAAACACGTCAATCAACTCTGGTGGGGCAACTGCTTTTAAACCGTGGGCACCAAACGCGCCTAAAGCCACGGCTAAAAATCCGCTAAGTGCGGCGAGTAATAACAGACCTTTACGCATTTCAATCTCCAAATGGAATGGGCTTAACTCTTAATGACAAATTTAACTAATGATAAATTTAACTGATAAATCAATAGCAAGGGCTAGATTAGCCGCTTCAGTCGTGCCAGACGACTTTCTTGGGGTAAAACTATGATCCCCGTCGGGTAACCAGCCGAACTGGATAGTATCGTTCAGTGGCCAAGTGGGTATTTGGGTTTTATTCCCAAATTTATCCCGCTCGCCCTGTAACACGAGTACCGGGACTTGGCATTCATTTAGTGATGCCAATCTCGGCTCGCCGCCGTTTAGGGGAATAAAGGGATAACCTAAACAAATCACCCTGTCGATCCGACTTGCTAGGTGAGTATCGGAGGCAAGAATGGCCGCCATACGGCCGCCCATGGATTTGCCCATCAGTACCACGCGTTTTACCTGCGGCTGTGCATGCGCCACATCGAGCATTTCGGTAAAGCAAGCGAGCAGTTTGGGCGCCCTATCGGGAGGGCGCTTCTTGCCATCGGCCGCATTAGCCTGCATATAGGGGAAATTAAAGCGCATCACTTTAAAACCCTTGGCTACTAATCCTGATGCCATCGAGCGCATAAATTCAGAGTCCCGGTTGGCCCCGGCCCCATGGGCAAATAAAATCAATGTGTCACTGGGCGCGCCTTCAATCAAATATGCGGGTTTATCCTGGCAATAACTCACTACGGGACTCCTCGGCAAACATATCTAACATCCATTCACGAAATGCGACAACCTTTCCAAGCTCCGCATGATTTTGCTGACACACTAGATAGTAAGCGTCTTTACTGACTAACACTTCTTGGAATGGACACACAAGCCGCCCCGCTTTGATGTCAGGGCGAGCGAGCACACTATAACCCAGGGCCACGCCTTGGCCATGGGCCGCAGCCTGTAATACGAGGGAGGAATGGCTAAAAATCGGCCCTTGGTTCACATTGATATCGTTAATGCCACATTGCCTAAACCATGCCTGCCAGTCGTGGCGGCTCATATCATGCAGCAGGGTGTGATATTTTAAATCTTCTGGCTTTGAAAGCGGCTTAGGACCATTGAGTAACATGGGCGAGCATACAGGGATAAGCACTTCATTACGCAGCTTGTCGGCCCGTAAGCCTGGCCAATTACCTAGACCATAGTAAATCGCCACATCCACATCATCGGTCAAAGAGCTGGCCTCGGTATCAACGGCTTTAATCCGCACGTCAATATCGGGATTTTTTTCACTAAATTTAGCCAAACGTGGCACCAACCACTGGATAGCAAAACTCGGAGACATGCTCACAGTCAACGAACCAATGGCACTGCGGGCTAAAAGTCTGTCGGTGGCGTCGGCCAATTGGGTGAAGATATCTTTAATATCGAGAAAATAACTCTGCCCCTCCTCGGTCAACAGCAAAGAGCGGTTTTTTCGGCGAAATAATTTTAATCCGAGAAAGTCTTCCAACGCCTTAATTTGATGGCTCACCGCAGCCTGAGTCACGAACAGTTCTTCAGCCGCGCGAGTAAAGCTCAAGTGCCGTGCGGCGGCTTCAAATGCTTTAACCGCATTAAGTGGTGGTAATCGTCTTGACATAGTGATCTCTATCTCAATTTTTAATTAGTTTTTCTAATCCGTATTGTTACATTTAATCGTTTGTAAAGGCCAGCGTTTTTGGTTAAATTTTGCGCCAATGAAACACCTAGGTTGGACAATCTCGACAACGATGATGGGAATGTCTGACAGCGTTATTTTGTCAGCCCGGAGGCGACTATGTTCAATTTAAAATCTGCATTTGCGTTAGTGTTAGTCTCAGCACTCAGTGTTAATGTCAGTGCCAATGTACTCGTTGACGAAATCGTCATAGATACCACTGACTTACAGGCAAGTATCAATGCCGACCTCACCGCAGCCATGGATAAAATGCAGCAGGAAGAGTTACAAGCTCCCACCATGCTGATTGCGGAAGAAGGCAAAGTTCCAAGCCAGCAAGTGGTAAAAGTAGAGCAATAATGTTAACGCCTACCCTATCGCAAAGAGGTGGGGATGTTTGACAAAAAAGCCGCAAATATTGCGGCTTTTTCGTTTTTACATGCACCAAAGACGCTGAGCAATCAAGCGATTAGCAGCCTTTATCTATGGACGGTACACTTTAACGTTAGTGTATCCCTGCTCGATTAAATACAGCGCCTGCAACTTGCTCATGACGCCTCGCTCGCAATACAACAAGTAGGTTTTTTGCTTGTCGAGATCCGCAAACTGGGTCGCCAACTTGAAGAATGGGATACGTTTAATCTCAACCCCTTCAATTTGAAGCGGTTTGTTTTCTTCTTCCTCTGGAGCGCGGATATCAATCACAACCTCATTGGTATCTTCGATGGCGACCACGGTTTCTGTTTCTGTTATCCGAGTATCCATTTGCTCTGCAATCTCCCTAATATCGATAACGACAGCCTGCGCCACTATGTGATCGATCAAATCCTCTGAAAATTTCTTCTCTTCGGCTTCAACCTTCGCCAGTACCGCCTTCACTGTCGGCTTTTGCGAAATAACGCCGCAGTATTCCGGCATTGACTTAGCAAAATCTTCGGTACCAATTCTGCGGCTCTCATTGATAATGTCCTGCTTATCCATGGCAATCAAGGGACGAAGGATCAGCAGTTCGGTACAACGGTCAATCACATTTAGGTTTGTGAGGGTTTGGCTTGATACTTGGCCTAAGCTTTCACCCGTCACTAAGGCTTGAATGCCCATACGATCGGCGATGCGCGCCGCGGTGCGCATCATCATACGCTTAAGCACAACGCCCATTTGGCCGTTATCGATTTTCTCTAAAATCTCGGCAACCACAGGCTCAAAGGGCACAGAAATAAACTTCACCTTGTGGGATTCACCATAGGTTTTCCACAAGTGATATGCCACCTGTTTTACGCCAATTTCGTGCTGCGCGCCGCCTAAATTAAAGAAGCAATAATGGGTGCGAGCGCCCTTCTTGATAAATTGATAGCTAGAAACACCCGAGTCAAAACCGCCGGAAATCAACGACAACACATCTTCTTGGGTTGCCATCGGGAAGCCACCTAACCCCTCGATGCGCTTAGTCACCATGTACAATTTATCCCCCTCGATTTCGAGGTTGACTGTCACTTCTGGATTTTTTAAACGGACACCCAATGCATCGGTAAACTGATTTAAGCCACCACCGACATAACGCTCCACCTCGATGGAATTAAAATCGTGGCTACCCGTGCGTTTCACCCGCACACAAAAGGTTTTACCGGCAATTTGCTCACGGTAAACGGGCAACACTTGCTGATAAATATCATCCACAGAGGTAAAACTGTACTCATCAACCTGAACGACATGGGCAATACCAGGGATACATGCCAAGCGCTCACCAAAGGCCTGCGCTAACTCAGGTTTATCCTTTGGTACCATCACCATAATACGGTCCCATTGACGCTGCACTTTGGCATCTTCATCAACTTTTTTGAGCACATTACGGATGTTGGTTTCGAGCATTTTGGTGAAGCGCATCCGCACAGGCTTGCTCTTCATCATGATTTCTGGGTATAGCTTTACAATAAACTTCATGGGATTTCCGCGGGCAATTTTGAATACAGCAAAATTGGTTAAAAGAATAATCGGGGGATTATAACAAACTCACCGCGATTGACGCACCTGTTTCCATGCACCATGTCTTTCAGCTGTGCTTTGCGCTAGATAATGGCGCCTAAGGATGCGCGCCATCACGGGAAAGCAAGTGCTCAATCATTCAACACAAAGCGTTAGGATCTTATAGTCAAAAAAGTCCGAATAAAAAAGCCGCAGTGGATTTGCGGCTTTAGCTAAGAATAAACCCAATGGATTTACGGTGTCTTATCGATTTGAATTTCTTCGGATTCCTTTGCCTTACCTTGCTCGATAGCAATTTCCACTCGGCGGTTACGGGCCCGATTTTCCGCTGAACTATTTGGCACTATGGGATTATTAGATGCCATACCTACCACTTTCATCCGTTTAGAATCAAAGTCTTTGACCTCTAATAACACACTGGCAACGGCAACGGCACGCTTACTCGATAAATCCCAATTAGAGCTATAAAGCTCATCACTTATCTGCATATCATCGGTGTAACCAGACACGGTAATGATCCCCGGTACATCTTTTAATAACTCACCCACGGCACGCACCACAGGTTTAAATTTGGGCTGAAGGAAGCCAGAGCCCGAGGCAAATGAGCCTTTCTCGCGGATCCGGATAATAATCTGTTGACCTAAAGACTCAATTTCAATCGCACCATCCGTGATCTCTTTATTAAGCTCCTGGGCCATTTTTTTCACTTGCTGATTAATCTGATCCTGGGCCGCAGCGGCTTCGGCTTTCACGGCATCGGCGGTTTCCTGGGCCGTCGCACTCGCTTCGCCTCCCCTTTGGGAGCCACTTTGTTGCTGTACGCCACCGGAGCTTTCGTCTTGACCCGCTTGGTAATCCAAGACTGGTTCGGTCATTTCATTGGTTTGTTGGTTGATAATTTCAATCGGGGTGGGATCGGGACGACCCGGCCTAAACTCCAGCGCAATCACCGACGTTCCCTTAGGAATATCTTTCACTTCGACCTTGTTTTGCACCCCGAAGGCATATTTCATCGAGCCTGCGATCTGCTTAAACTTCATCACATCCATTTCAGAAAACGATAGCAGCAGCACGAAAAAGCACATTAACAGCGACATTAAGTCGGCAAATGTTGCCAACCAGAGCGGAGCTCCCGGCGGTGGACAATTGCACTTAGCCTTAGCCATCGGCTACTCTCCGTCCGTTGTATCGATTTTCCGCTGTTTTTCAGCCAGGTAGTTTTTCAAGAAACCTTCAATTACCCGTGGGTTTTGCCCATCTTGAATAGCCAACACAGCATCCATGATCAAGTTGCGGTTCAGCATTTCTTCGCCCATACGCAGGGTGAGTTTATCGGCGATGGGAATACACACCATGTTAGCAACCACAGCACCATATAAAGTCGTTAGCAAGGCTACCGCCATCGAAGGGCCAATGGATTTAGGATCTGACATATTCGATAGCATGGCAACCAGACCAACGAGTGTACCTATCATCCCCATCGCTGGGCCTACGTCACCAAAGGCTCTGAAAATGGCAATACCATTGCGATGACGCTCTTCCGTTAAGGCAATGTCTTTTTCGAGGGCGGCGCGCACCACATCGCCGTCATGGCCATCAACCAACATATCAACGGCTTTTTGCATAAAACTATTGGTAATTTGCGCTTCTTCTAGCGCGAGAAAACCGCCTTTACGGGCGGCATCGGCCATAGTCACAGATTGTTCGATAAGATCATCTGGCTTATCAATCTTAAACATAAAGGCTTTCATCGCGATTTTGACCGCACCGAAAAACTGTTTGAGATTGAACTTCATCATCACAACGAAGAAAGAGCCACCAAATACGATAAAAACCGAGGGCACATCAATGAAGATCATCAAACCGCCGCTGGTCGCCATCGCCCAAAGGATAAAACCAAAGCTTCCGACCAGACCAATTAATGTAGCTAAATCCACAATGGCTCCTCAATATTGGGTATAAACAACATCATACTGACTCTATGAGTAAAATTACACTCGTGTTATTTGCGTTAACATAACACGCTAGTATTTACGTGAGCCTTATCAGTTATGCAAAAATCATCTAAAACACGGTTATCCTATTGTCAGTTATCGGACAAGCACTAAGCAAGTTTAGCGACTATTTATATTTTCTGAAAAAAATTCAGCAACAAAGCGTGCTATTGAGCAAATATCCGCCGTCTGAATTTGACCCTTGCGCCGCCCTGATATACCTTGTGTCCGCTCTTTCAAAGGAATTATTAACGTGGCGAAGAAACCCGAAAACCTTAGTTTTGAAGAATCCCTAGCTGAACTCGAGCGCATAGTCGCCGAGTTAGAACAGGGCGACGTCTCCCTCGATGACGCGTTAAAACAATTTGAACGCGGCATTAATCTCGTGCGTAATAGCCAAGCTAAGCTCGAACAAGCCCAACAAAAAGTGGCCATTTTACTGAAGCCAGATGAAAATGCGCCCCTGTCTCCCTATGCCGTTGAGGGTGAATAAGCGTGTTAGTCAGTGCCATACAGACATATCAACTACGGGTTGATAACCAATTAAAACAGCGTTTTAGTACACTCGAAGATACCGCTCCCCAATTAAAGGCGGCCATGATCCATGGCGCACTCCTTGGCGGTAAACGGATCCGCCCATTTCTTGTTTACAGTGTTGGGCAGATGTTCGGCGTCGCGCTTGAAAAATTAGATGCCTGCGCCGCCGCCATTGAGTGCATTCATGCCTATTCCTTAATCCATGACGATTTACCCGCCATGGATGATGATGCGCTTCGTCGCGGTCAACCCACAGTGCATATCGCCTTCGATGAAGCCACTGCCATTCTTGCTGGCGATGCACTGCAAACCTTAGCCTTTGAAATTGTGACCGAAGTGATTCCAGGTATCAGCAGCGATCAACATATCGCTATGGTCCGGGCATTGGCAAAAGCATCGGGTTATCGGGGGATGTGTGGTGGCCAAGCGATAGACTTAGCCTCAACCGATAAAAAAATTGATCTTAATGCGTTAACTCAACTACACAATATGAAAACGGGTGCGCTGATCAGCTGCGCCGTTGAGTTAGCATTGATTGCCGCCAATGCGCCAAAAGATGAATATAAGGCTATGATGGAATTTGCCCATGCGGTAGGACTTGCCTTCCAAGTGCAAGACGATATTCTGGATATCATTGCCACCACGGAAGAACTCGGCAAGCCCCAGGGCTCGGACGCAGAATCCAATAAGAGTACTTTTCCGCAACTGCTTGGACTACAAGGTGCTAAAGACACCGCAGCGCAACTGATCCAAGAGGCACTATCAGCGCTGGCTAAATTGCCATACAATAGCCAGTTAATTGCAGACTTCGCCCGCTATATCATTGAGCGAAGAATATAATAAGAGACGAAGTATCTCGCTATGAGTTTGGACATTTCTCAGTTTCCCGTATTGGCCCAGGCCAATACTCCCAATGAACTCCGCCAACTTCCTCAGGCCCTATTACCACAGGTAGCCGATGAATTGCGGGAGTTCCTTCTTAAGTCCGTCGGCATGTCCAGCGGACATTTTGCCTCTGGCTTAGGAACGGTCGAATTAACCGTTGCCTTGCATTATGTCTACAATACCCCATTCGATCGTTTAATTTGGGATGTGGGCCATCAAGCCTATCCCCATAAAATTTTAACGGGGCGTCGGGATAAAATGCATACCATCAGGCAAAAGAATGGTTTGCATCCCTTCCCTTGGCGTGAAGAAAGTGAATACGACACCTTTAGCGTGGGGCATTCAGGCACGTCAATCAGTGCCGCGCTGGCGATGGCCGTGGCCGCAGAGAAAGAACAAGCTGGACGTAAAGTCGTGGCCGTCATCGGCGATGGTGCCATGACAGGCGGCATGGTGTTTGAAGCCATGAACCACGCTGGCGACTTGCACAACGATATGTTGATGGTGCTGAACGACAACGAAATGTCAATTTCTGAAAATGTCGGCGCCCTAAACAATCACTTAGCCCAACTGATGTCAGGCCGTTTGTACACCACACTGCGCGAAGGCGGCAAAAAAGTGCTCAAGGGCATGCCCGTCATCAAAGAAATGGCCAAACGTACCGAAGAACACCTCAAAGGTATGGTGGTACCCGGCACACTGTTTGAAGAGCTAGGCTTTAATTATATCGGTCCGATTGATGGCCACGATGTGGAAGCTTTGGTCGAAACCCTACGCAATATGCGCAATCTCAAGGGACCACAGGTACTGCATATCATGACCAAAAAAGGTCGTGGTTACGAGCCGGCGGAGAAAGATCCCATAGGCTGGCACGCCGTGCCTAAATTTGATCCTTCACAGTTTAAAAAGCCTGCGACAAAACCTGGGCTGCCGACCTTCTCCCAGGTATTTGGCAAATGGCTATGCGATATTGCCGAGCAGGATGACAAAGTGCTCGGCATCACCCCTGCCATGCGTGAAGGTTCGGGCATGGTGGAGTTTTCACAGCGCTTCCCGAAACAATATTTCGATGCGGCCATTGCCGAGCAACATGCAGTGACGCTCGGCGCAGGTTTTGCCTGTGAAGGTTATAAACCCGTAGTAGCAATTTATTCGACCTTCCTGCAACGGGCCTATGATCAACTGATCCACGATGTTGCCCTGCAACGATTACCCGTTTTATTTGCAATAGATCGCGGTGGTATTGTCGGCGCCGATGGTCCAACTCACCAAGGGGCATTTGACTTAAGCTTTATGCGTTGCATCCCCAATATGGTGATTATGGCGCCGTCCGATGAAAATGAATGTCGCCAAATGCTGTATACCGGTTATTGCTACGATGCTGGCCCCAGTGCGGTTCGCTATCCAAGGGGCAGCGCGACAGGAGCCACACAGGTCGAGGCAATGACGGCGCTGCCTATTGGTAAAGGGGTCATTAAGCGTAACGGTAAACGCATTGCCATACTGAACTTTGGTACCACTTTAGCTGCAGCATTATCGGCGGCCGAGGATTTAGATGCCACTGTGGTCGATATGCGTTTCGTGAAACCCCTCGATGTCGAGCTGGTTAAAGAGATGGCCCAAACCCACGATGTGCTAGTGACGGTGGAAGAAAATGCCATTATGGGCGGCGCAGGTTCCGGGGTGATAGAGTTATTACAAAAAATGAAGCTGCCTAAAGCCGTGCTACAAATCGGTCTACCCGATGAGTTTATTAAACACGGATCGCCGGAAGAAGTGACCCATGATTTACAGCTCGATGCCGAAGGCATTCTAGCGCAAATCAATGCTTATCTAGCCGAATAATCAATAGATTACCTAGTCAAACAATCTTTAATCCCAACCCTAAATGGTGTTGGGATTAAGGCATAAAAAAGGACTGCATCTGCAGTCCTTTTTCATCACATCTACTGTAGCAAAACCTCAGCTTTATTTCACTTAAACCTCAGTATTGCCTAGGCCTCGATATCAATAGTCGCGCTTTCTTGATTTGGGCTACCCTGAGACACCATCACCATGGCAGGGCGTAGCAAACGGCTGTTGAGCTCATAACCCTTTTGCATCACTAACATCACAGTATTTGCCGGAAATTCGGCACTTGGCTGCATGCCAATCGCTTGATGTTGATCAGGATTAAACGCCTGACCTTGGGGATCGATAGGCTTAACCCCGAACTTAGCCACGGCAGTTAAGAAACCTTTCTGGGTTAACTCAACGCCCTCATAGATGGCTTTTGTCGCTTCATCCTGAGGATTTGTGCCCTGTAGAGCACGTTCCATGTTGTCCAGCACAGGTAAAAGTTCATTGGCGAACTTTTCCAATGCGAATTTGTTTGCCTTCTCCACGTCCATAGCGGCACGGCGACGAATGTTATCCACCTCGGCTGCGGCGCGTATCACTGAATCCTTCTGCTCTTCAACTTTCGCCAAAGCGTCAGCGAGTAACTGTTCCAGCTCTTCAATACGGAAATTGGCTTGGGTAAGCTCGTCGATAAGACTCGCTTCTTCGGTAGAGACTTCAGACTCTACACCCTCTTGGATCAGATCCTGTTCTGC